>JAIKXQ010000115.1 GCA_024684035.1 Eubacterium sp.
GGCGGTCTACGTTCCACTTCGGTCGGCGTTTAACGAACGTCCCCCGGACGTTCAACGCCCCGCTACGCCTACGTTTTCTGATACGCACTCTCAGACAAGCATTCGGCGCATTAGTCGAGTTATTTTGCGACAGCTATACTAGAAAACAAAGAACATGATTCGAGAGGAAATGAAAGAATATGATAAATGTGATTTTTCTTAGTGCAAGTTTATATTTATCTTGAAGAGGGCGTATGATAGAATTGATAATATAATAGTTATTCGAAAAGCAAGTGAAGAATTTGTGATAACCGTAGTATGCGACATCCTGTGGTAGTGACTTATGCAGCGTAGGACGGGAGGTGCTGCCGTATGAGGAAATACTATAGCCGGATCTTGTTGATTCTATATGACATTCTGATTTTTGCTTTTATTCAGTGGTTCATGAATATTGTCTATAAGGGGACGGTGCGGCTCTCTTTTGCCGGACTGATGCATCAGTCTGCCCTTATGCTTGCCTGTATCGCATACAGCCGCTGGGCGGGACAGCTTCACCGGCAGGTGTGGAGGTATGGCGGTATTCAGTGTTATACAAGGCTGATTCTGATGGATGCCCTTGGTTTCGGCATTTATTGCTCGCTTGAGAAGATTCTTCCCATCGAGCATGTGCGCTTTGACAGTATGCTGGCAACGTATGGACTGTTCTCCCTGGCGACGCTTTCCATGCGAATGGTTTACCGCTACGCCTATAAGTGTGGCAATCAGAACAATCTCCTTGGGAAGCTTCTTCGGGCTCTTCTGAGGATTTTTGCCTTTGGCCGTGTTCTGACAGAGGCGGAGGCGGATTCCGGGAGGATCAAGATCGCGATTATCGGAGCGGGGAGCGTGGGCTTAAGTCTTGCGGAGGATCTCCTGAACAATTCAAAGGCTCAGTACATACCCAGGTGTTTCATTGATATCGACAAAGATAAAATCGGACGGGACGTGCGGGGCATTCCGATTCTGTCCGAGAGTGAAGCCACCTTTGAGAAGCTCAGAGAGCATCGGATTCAGGAAGTTGTGTTTGCGGTGCCGAAGATGTCCCGGACGCGAAAACTGGAATTGTACGAATACTATCAGAAGTCCGGTTTTGGTATCAAGAACTATGACTTTCCGTCCATGGAGATTCCCGGCAGGAAGCGGCAGATGCGGGAGTTCAGTGTGGAGGATCTCCTGTTCCGCAAAGAACTTCAGGTGATTGCGCCGGGAACCTGCAGCTACTACAGGAACAAGGTGATTCTGATTACGGGAGGCGGCGGTTCCATCGGATCGGAATTGTGCAGACAGTTGGCGAAGATGCGGCCGAAGAAGCTGATTATCGCGGATATCTATGAGAACTGTGCCTATGATGTCCAGCAGGGTCTTGCCTTTGCCTATAAGGGAGATCTGGATATCTGTGTGGAGATTGTATCGGTCACCAACAGAGAGGGGCTTGCGAGGGTCTATGAGGAATATCATCCGGATATCACGATTCACGCGGCTGCCCACAAGCATGTGCCGCTGATGGAGAAAAATGTTCTGGAGGCGGTGAACAACAATGTGTTCGGTACGCTGAATGTGCTGCAACTCTGTGAGAAATACGGCTGCGGACGTTTCATGCTGGTAAGTACGGATAAGGCTGTGAACCCTACCAATGTCATGGGGGCTACGAAGCGTGTCTGTGAGATGATTACCCAGGCCTACAGCACCAGGGGAAGGGTTCGCTGTTCGGCTACGAGATTTGGAAATGTTCTTGGCTCTGCCGGATCGGTAATCCCGCTCTTTAAGAGGCAGATCGCGGCAGGAGGCCCCATTACGGTGACGGATAGACGGATCATCCGCTATTTCATGACCATTCCGGAGGCGTCCCAGCTTGTGTTGGAGTCGGGAGCTATGGCAAAGAACGGTGAGCTCTTTGTCCTGGATATGGGAAAACCTGTGAGGATCTGGAATCTGGCTGAGAGTATGATCCGGATCAGTGGGGTCTCAGGCATCGAGATCGTCGAGACGGGACTCCGACCAGGGGAGAAACTCTATGAAGAACTTCTCTGCAGGAAGGAAGAACTGGATCGCACAGAGAATTCCATGATCTTTGTGGAGCGGGAAGAGCCGCTTTCGATGGAGGAGCTGGAGAAAAAACTGACGATTCTGACGGAGGCCTGCGCTACAGGCAGGGACGAAGAGGTGAAGATGGCGCTTCACCGGGTGGTCCCGGCATATCGCACTCCGGAGGAAGTCAACGGACTGGTGGCTGCGGACGATACGTTTATCCGGTCGCATGGAGAGGAAACCCGGGATGAGGGAACGCCGGGGGATGTGACGGGAGCGGAAACGTCGAGGATATCTGCCGGCGCGATTGGATAGATGGGTAGAACGCTAACTACATACGCACGCTTTTTTTAATATACGAATAATGAATTCTCATAATAGAAAAATACGGAATAATGGCAAAAGATTTTCGAATATGACGAAAATGAGACGAAAAGCGTATACAATTAAATGGTAATCGAAATCCGTAACATTCGAAAGAGGCGGATGACGGAAATCAGGGAATCAATGAGTATTGGAGAAGGCGTTATATGAAGGAGGTCATGAAACTTGACGGGGGCTTGCAAAACGAGGATTTGCGTTTTGCGGAAGATACGACCGTGGAAAGGATCCGTGGGTTGGAGGAAGGAAACGAAGGACGTTGTGCTGGAGATGTCGCGAGGGCGGCGGAGATCAATGAACTGACGTCCTGCCTGGAATTGCTGCATTTTATGAAACATTCCACAGTCTGTGCGGATATGGGCGGGGAAGCTGTGCTGCATCGGAGGGATCTTGTGATTTCCACTCACGGGGAGACCTGGCAGATTGAGGATGGAAAGCTGTCGCAGGTCGTTCTTGCGGAAGGATGACGCGCGGCTGACCATCTGGCGGGATGCCCGAGAAATGCTTGAGTTTCACTTTGTAAAAAGGATATGATTATGTGATGGCGCGGCAGGAAACTGCCGCGCTTTATTTTTGGACGAAAAAACTTGATAGGTGTCAATAACGCGTATGTGAGGCGCCCGCGAGTCAGGAATATGTTCGCTCTCACGTCGCCTCGTTGGAATCGCTGCGCCGCCTATTGTCGCCGGTTCCGGAAACTCGCGCATTAATGCGGCTGATTCTTCCGACAAGTATTGAAATGCGCTCGGATAGTCCTCCACCGGCAACGCTATGCTCGCGCTTCCGGTCTCCGCTCCGCTCCGGTCGGTGCTAAACGAACGTCCCCCGGACGTTCAGCACCCTTCACTCCTATTGTTCGCTTTGCATGACTCTGTCCCTGCACGCGGACTGCCGGAAGATTTTTCTATCGCATAAGAAGAAAGTTCTCCCGAACGCCTTATGTGGTTAAATGAATCTGAGATGCGATCATAAATCTTTTGATCAAACATTCGTAATGAGATTACAAACGTATGCGATGGGTGTGCGAGTATAATCTTCGTCTGATGCGGTACAATGAACCAACGAATATTCGAAAACAAACCTGAGAGAAAGTATGATATCATGATACGGTGTGGAAAGAATGATCATGGAGGTTTTGAAATGACAGCAACAGGGAAAAAGAAACCCGTTCGGATAAAGCTGCTGGCTTCGTTCGCCGGTCTGCTCACCGTGTTCCGCATCTGGCTGGCCGTAAATACGCCCCTTTTTATTCAGGGAGACGCGATGCTGGATGACTATCTGCTGGCAGAGTATGCCAGGGATCTGCTCAACGGAAAATGGCTTGGAGACTACAGCAGTACCACGCTGGTAAAAACCATTTCCTATCCACTGATTCTGGCCTTCAATTACATACTGGGAATCCCGTATTCCTACGGACTGATCATCGGTTACATTCTCGCTGTGTTTTTGATGACACTGGCGCTGGGGTATTTCATCCGGAACCGATACGCCCTTGTCGGAATTTACCTGTTTCTGCTCTACTCGCCGGTGATGTTTCATGAAGAAAATGTTCAGAAGGTTTACCGCGGAGGTTACATCGTCGTGTGTTCCCTGCTGGTTTTTGCGGCTGTCACCGGTATCTACGCAGAAGTGTCCGGTGACAAGTGCAGCCGGCTTCGGCTAGCGGGCTGGTCTCTTCTCGGAGTCGTGTCGCTGCCGCTGTTCTGGTATCTGAAAGAAGACTCCATCTGGATTCTTCCCTTTGTCCTCGGAGGAACCCTCTGCGCGCTGATCGCCCTGTTTATCCGTAAACCGGGATGGAAGAAAGCGGTTCTCCGGAGTCTTCTGATCCTTCTTCCGCTGGTATCGCTTCTGGGAGCCGGCGTGGCATACAGGGGTATGAATGAGAAGTATTACGGCATCGCCGCCATCACGGATCGCGAGGGAACCAATTTCAGAAAAGTTATAGAAGATATTCAGTCTATCGAGGACGACGGGATCGGAGATGCCTGGATTACACGAAGAATGGCAAAGAAAGCCTGTGACGCAAGCCCGTCCATGGCAGTTGTCGAGGATGTATTATGCCGAAAACTTGACGACGTCTACGGCGAGGGAAGAGATCCACAGGGAGACTTTTTTATCTGGTTTTTTCGCGCTTCGCTTGCGGAAATGGGATACTACGCAAACGGACCTCAGTGGATGGAGGATTACTACGGAAAAATCCACGGGGAATTACAGGGGGCCTTTGTGTCCGGCAAACTGAAGAAGGACAAGAAGAGAATCTACATCTCCTCCATCTGCAGAGGCTACACCGTCTCCGAAATGTGGGATTACTACAGTGGCCGGAGCGGGGAAGCACTCGGGACACTGATAACCTACTGGGAGAATGAGACTACAAGGAAAGCAGCCACCGGAAGCGACGAGGCCATTTCCCTGATGGCGCAGCTGACCAATTCCAAGTACATCCGGCAGGATCCCTATCAGAGAATCGAGAGACAGGGAGAAGTGGCAGTGTCCATGGATCAGGCTTTCGTCTCCGTATATCAGAAAACCGCAAAGCCCGTGTTCCTTCTCGGAGCGTCAGGCCTGCTTCTTCTCTTCGTTACAGTAATATGGAAACTGATCAAAAAGAAAGCAGACGCCCGTGAGATCGGACTCGCTCTGGTACTGCTCGGTATGATTACAAGCGCCGCGGCACTGATCTTCGGCGTCATGTGGTTCGCGAATTTCCTGTCCGCAAAGAAACTCTACGACTATTTCTGCGGCGCCATCCCGGTCATGAACATCGCAGAGGCAGTGGGCATTTACACACTGTTCGCAACCGTAGGTGTCGCTGTTATGCATAGATCAAAACTAAAAAAGTAAGATTGAAGCGGTTTTTAATCCGTGTAGACTCATGAATCCAGAAGAAGTTACAGAAGATGAAAGTAGTGTGTATAAACTATGATATTTAATGAAACGGAGAAACAAGAATGTCTGTGAAACACCTCACAACCGGAATCCTCGCCCACGTGGACGCGGGCAAAACAACCCTTTCCGAGTGCCTGCTCTATGAGTCTGGCAAGATCCGGAAGCTGGGACGCGTCGATCACGGCGACGCCTATCTCGACACAGATGTCATGGAGAAAGAGAGAGGAATCACGATTTTTTCCAAACAGGCAGAGCTTGCCTTTGATGACTTTTCCCTCACGCTGCTGGACACCC
Organism: Eubacterium sp.; assembly: GCA_024684035.1. GTDB lineage: Bacteria > Bacillota > Clostridia > Lachnospirales > Lachnospiraceae > Bilifractor. The sequence continues at coordinate 5,611 of JAIKXQ010000115.1, forward strand.
CTGGACATGCGGATTTTTCACCGGAGATGGAGAGGGTTCTGCAGGTGCTAGACTATGCGGTTCTGGTGATCAGTGCGCCGGACCGGGTGACCGGTCAGGTGCGGACGCTCTGGAAACTTCTGAATCATTACGGGGTTCCGGCAATCATCTTTGTGAACAAGATGGATCAGCCAGGGATGGACGCGGCGGAAATCCTTGCCGAACTGCAGGAGCAGCTGGATTCTCACTGCGTGGATTTTTCCGGTGAGGCACAGGATCTGCAATCCGAGGAATACAGGGAATGTCTGGCTGTCTGTGATGATGATGTTCTCGAGAGATATCTTGAGGGAACCGATGTCACAAAGGAGGACATCGCAAGGATGATTCTGGAGCGGAAGCTGTATCCGGTCTGCTTTGGTTCCGCGTTGAAGAATCAGGGAATCGACAGACTGGTGGAGGTGATCGGCACCTATGCCTGTCCGCCGGCTGTGACGGAAGAATTCGGGGCAAAAATCTTCAAGATTTCCCACGATGAGAGCGGGGCGAGGCTGACCTGGATGAAAATCACGGGAGGCGTGCTGAAGGTAAAGTCTGTGTTTCCATCAAAGGAAGAAAGGGAACCGGAAAAAATCAATCAGATCCGTGTCTATTCCGGCAGTTCCTTTGAACAGGTGCAGGAGATCGAAGCGGGAAGAATCTGTGCTGTCACAGGACTTACCGGAACCTATGCGGGAGAAGCTGTTGGCGCGGAAAAAGAGGGTGCGAAGGCTTTGCTGCAGCCGGTGTTCACCAGTGAGGTGATCATTCCTGCGGGGGAGGATCGCTCCGCCGTGATCCGGAACCTGCGGCTTTTGGAAGAGGAAGAACCGATGCTCCATGTGCGGGTGGATGAGCGCACCGGAGAAGTGAACGCCCAGATTATGGGACAGGTGCAGACCGAGATTCTCCGGCGAATCTGCAGTGAGAGGTTCGGCATGCATCTGGACTTCGGCCCGTCCAGAATTGTCTACAAGGAGACCATTCGTTCTGCGGTGGAGGGCGTGGGTCATTATGAGCCCCTTCGCCATTATGCCGAGGTGCATCTGCTGATGGAACCGGGGGAGCCGGGAAGCGGGCTGGAATTTGGTTCCGCCTGCAGCACGGATCATCTGGCTCTGAACTGGCAGCGGCTGGTTCTCACCCACCTCGAGGAGAGGATTCACCGTGGCGTACTCACCGGAGCCGAAATCACGGATATGAAGATCACACTCATCGGCGGACGCGCCCACGAGAAACATACAGAGGGCGGAGACTTCCGGCAGGCGACCTACCGGGCAGTGCGCCAGGGACTGATGTCTGCGGGAAATGTGCTCCTGGAGCCGATTTATGATTTCCGGGCGGAGATACCTGCGGAGAATATCGGACGGCTGATCACGGATATTCAGAGGATGGACGGCCGCACGGACGCTCCGGGAGGCGACGGAAAAACTGCCATCATTACAGGCAGTGTGCCGGCGGCGACTCTGGGCGATTATCCGGCGACGGTGGTATCCTACACCCACGGACAGGGGCATATGTTCTGTACACTGAAGGGATATGAACCGGCAAGGGATGCGGAGGGAATCATCAAGGCCTCCGCCTATGACCCGGACGCGGATACCGAACAGCCTTCTGCCTCTGTGTTCTGTTCCCACGGAGCGGGCATGCTTGTGCCCTGGGACAAGGTGCGTGAATATATGCATGTGGACACCGGCTGGACGGATGAGAAACTCTCTGAGTCAGAGGGCTGTGAAGACGAGGTGCAGGCTTTCGACGGAGCCTGGAAGAAGCGGAAACCGGAATTGAGCTGGGAAGAAAAAGAGAGAGCCCGGGGAAGGGAAGAGGAAGAACTTCAGAAGATCTTCGAAAAAACCTACACAGGTTCCAACTGGAGAACACCGGTGCGAAGCCGGCAGAACGATTACTCCAATGAACCCGGCTTCTGGAGCAAAGACGGATCTCTGGAGGCTGCGGAAAAGGCAAAAACCGGTGCAGGAACTCCCGTGGGAAAAGAAGAGAAGAATGCATACAAAAAGCCGGTAAAAATCCGGGAGAAGTATCTTCTCGTGGACGGCTACAACATGATTTTTTCCTGGGAGGAATTGAGGAGCCTTGCGGCAGTGAATATCGATGCGGCCAGAGACCGGCTGATTGAGATTCTGGCCAACTACCACGGCACCAGGGAGGGATCCCTGATTCTTGTCTTCGACGCGTACAAGGTTCACGGCGGCCGGGGGCAGGTATATCCCTACAACAACATATTCGTGGTATTCACGAAGGAAAAAGAAACCGCGGACGCCTACATCGAGAAGACGGTTCACAAACTGGCGGCCAACGCAGATATCACCGTTGCGACTTCTGACGGACTGGAACAGATGATCATCTTCGGCGACGGGGCGAGGAGAATGTCTGCATCCGAGCTGGCAGCCGCCGTGGAACTGTCCGCAAAGGAACTCCGGGAGCAGTATCTGAAGAAGGATGACTGACCTTTGTGAGAAGCTGAATTTTCGGTCACAAAACTGATAGAAATATGATATAAAAGAATATTGTGTGATATAATATATATATGGATTTGTGTGTAAACTCGCATCCGTCCATGCTTTGAGACTGGACTTATACCGTACGAAGGGAGACGCATATGTATAATACACGGAAGATTACAGATGATCTCTACTGGGTCGGCGCTTCCGACCGCAGACTGGCGCTTTTCGAAAACGTATATCCCATCCCGGAGGGCATCTCGTACAACAGCTATCTTTTGATGGACGAGAAGACAGTTTTGATCGATACCGTGGACAACGCCGTCGGGGAGAGGTTTTTTGAGAATGTCGGGCATGTGCTCGGCGAGAGAAAGCTGGATTATATCATTGTCAATCACGTGGAACCGGATCACAGTGCGACGCTTCTGCAGACTCTGTTGAAGTATCCCGAAGCGGAAGTGGTGTGCAACGCGAAGTCCAAGCGGATGATCAGCCAGTTTTTCGGCAGCACAGAGAATCTCTGCTTCCATGAGATGGCGGATGGGGATGTGCTGGCCACCGGCAGACATGAGCTCACCTTTATCAGTGCGCCCATGGTTCACTGGCCGGAGGTGATGTTTACCTTCGACACCACGGACGGCACCCTTTTTTCGGCAGATGCCTTCGGTACCTTCGGAGCATTGAGCGGAAATATCTTCGCGGATGAAGTGGACTTTGAGAACGGGTGGATGGACAGCGCCCGCAGGTACTATACGAATATCGTGGGTAAGTACGGCGCACAGGTGACGAAGGTTCTTCACACCATCGCCAATCTCCCGATCCTGCGGATCTGTCCGCTTCACGGGCCGGTGTGGAGAGAGAAAATCGACCGGTATGTGGATAAATACGAGAAGTGGGCCTCCTACACGCCGGAGGAGCCCTCGGTTCTGATTCTTTACGGCTCGATCTACGGACATACCCAGAACGCGGCGGATGTTGTGGCGGCGGAACTGGCTGAGAGAGGAGTCCGGGATATCGCGGAATTCGATGTGTCCGTGACGGATCCTTCCTATATCGTATCCGATGCTTTCCGTAGGAGTCATATCGTCATCGCCTCGGCGACCTACAACGGGGAGATCTTCCCGAAGATGGAACAGGTGCTGTTGGAACTTTCCGCACATGGCCTGCAGAACCGGACCGTTGCTGTTATCGACAACGGAAGCTGGGCTTCCCAGGCCGGGAAGAAGATCAGGGGAATGCTGGAAGGCATGAAGAACATCACCATTCTGGATGAGACCCTTACGATCACCTCTGCATTAAAGGATGAACAGAGAGAGCAGCTGATCGCTGTGGCGGACGCGGTGGCGTCCTCGCTCTCCGATCTGATGAAACAGAGCGGCTGAGAAAAAAAACTTTACATGGCGGAGTCTCTGTGATACAATGTATCTCCGTGAGGCATGAGCCCACATCCTTGTTTTCCGGCACGAGCCGGAAAGCCAGAAGACCAGAAGGAGGATAATAGAATGCATAACTATGAACTCGCACTTGTATTAAGTGCAAAGATGGATGATGAATCCAGAGCAGCAAAGCTTGAGAAGGCTAAAGGCTATATCACTCGCTACAATGGCACAATCGGCAATGTAGATGACTGGGGCAAGAAGAAACTTGCTTACGAGATCGAGCATGAGCGTGAGGGATTTTATTACTTCATTCCTTTCGAGGCTGATCCGACAGCACCTGCTGAGATCGAGAGACATTTACGTATCATGGATGACGTTCTTCGTTATCTCATCATTCGTACAGACGCAGAATAATTGTAGAAGGAGGATATAGAAATGGCAGAAGTTGAGAACACAACAGCAGCAACAGCTGAGAACAATGAGAGACCGGCTAAAGCCGACAGAGCTGCAGCACCGGCAAGAAGAAGAGTAACTCGCAGAAGAAGAAAAGTTTGCGTATTCTGCGGAAAAGACAACGTGATCGATTACAAGGATGCAGCAAAGCTCAGAAGATACATCTCTGAGAGAGGCAAAATCCTTCCGAGAAGAGTAACAGGCAACTGTGCAAAGCATCAGAGAGCTATTACTCTTGCTGTTAAGAGAGCAAGACATCTTGCAATTCTTCCTTACGTAGAGGATTAATCAGCAACGATCTGATTGTAGATGATAAAGGCTGTCCCACGAATTGTATTTCATAAATAGACGGATTTATTTATGAATTGCATGGTGTGACAGCCTTTTTTCTGCTATACTTCCATTGATCCTGCAGAAAAAAAGATATGGGGGAACGTCGATGGCATCTCTTTTGAAAAAAGAAGTTAAGAAAATCAGATACAGAAGAAAAGAGAAGCGCCGGATGGCTGAAATGGGCATTCGAAGCGGGTATGATTACGAGCTCTGGATGATAGTGATTCTCCTGATCGCCTTTGGTCTCATCATGTTGTACAGCGCAAGTTTCTACGAGGCGAAGCTTGATCTTCCGGGAGAAAACGACACCTACTATTTTATGCACCAGCTGATGACCAGTGTTCTGGCTGTGATTGCAGCGGTCGTCGTCTCGAAGTTCGATTATCATTTGTGGATGAGGCTGTCCGGCTGGGTGTATCTGATTTCCATCGCGTTGATGCTAATGGTGCCCTTTGTCGCACAGGAAATCAACGGAGCGAAGCGCTGGATCAGCATTGGACCCATCAGTTTTCAGCCTTCAGAGACCGCGAAGCTGGCGGTTGTTGTTTTTATTCCCTTTATGATCCTTCGCCTGGGCAAGAATGCTATCAGAGGGAGGGGACTTGTCATGATTGTGATACTTATTGTTGTTCCCTTTATCTGCGCGTTTGCGTTTACGGACAACCTGAGTACCGCCATCATCATCCTGGCCATCGGCTCATCCATGCTTTTTCTGGCATATCCGAGAAAAAAAAGGAAACCAACGCCCTACTCGGTGGCAAAGCCTTTCCTGATCATCGGGGGAGGAGTGGCACTGCTTTGGGGTCTCAGGTTTTGGTTAAAGGCAAACTCGGACTGGCTGTACAGTATCAATGATTTCCGTCTCGGCCGTATTCTGGTATGGCTGGAACCGGAGAAATATATGAACAAGGAAGCTTTTCAGGTTATGCAGGGACTGTACGCCATCGGATCCGGAGGACTCACCGGAAAGGGGATGGGAAACAGCGCCCAGAAACTTGCTACGATTCCCGAGGCACAGAACGATATGATTTTCAGTATCATCTGTGAGGAGTTCGGCCTCTTCGGTGCGGTGGTTCTCATGGTGGCCTTTGCCTATCTGCTCTACCGCCTGTTCTACATCGCTTGTCTCGCGCCGGATTTTTACGGCTCGATGATCGCGGCCGGTGTATTCGTCCATGTAGCGGTTCAGGTTCTTCTGAATATCAGCGTCGTTCTCGGTGTCATTCCGACCACGGGAGTTTCGCTGCCCTTTGTCAGTTACGGAGGAACCTCCGTCATCTTCCTGATGATTGAGATCGGACTTGCTCTGAGTGTGTCGGGGCAGATTCGTGTTGCGAAGGACGGCTCCATCGTGAGACTTGATACGCAGAAATAGAAGAAGACAGGGAAAAGTACTGTCCGGGGATGATTGACAAAAAGCGAAAGAATAATTAAAATTTTAAAATAAGAAAGACTACGAAAAAATAAGGAAGGGAGGTTTGGAAATGCTGGAAAAGATGAAGAAGATCATCAGCGATCAGCTGGATATTGATGAGAACGAGATTACTCTGGAGTCCAACTTCAAAGATGATCTGGATGCGGATTCTCTGGATCTTTTTGAGCTGCTCACAACACTGGAGGAGCAGTATGACATTGAGATCCCTGCAGAGGATATGGAGCATCTGACAACCGTTGGAAATGTCATTGATTATTTGAAAACAAAAGGTATTGAAGCATAAGAAATTCCATAGGGCAATCAGGCAAAAAGGGGGTTTTGCCGGATTGCCGTTCGTTTTTTTGAAACAGGAGTGATGGTTTGCCCTGATTCCTGTTGATCTGGAAGGTATACAAAGCAAGAGGCAGTTTCACACTTATTCTTACAAAGAGAGGTACAATGATGAGTATCAGTTACCTGAAAGAGATTTTGACGAATGGCAATAATATTGTGTGTTTGTTGGGAAAAGCAACAGCTGCTGAGCAGGGGTGCGATCTGTACAGAGAGGATTTCAGTTATGATGTCGAGGCTCGTTACGGTCGTTCGCCGAGCGAGATTGTGAGCAGTACTTTTTACAACAACAGACCGGAAGTTTTTTACGAGTTTTACAGAGAAGATATCCTGAAGCGGAGCGGAGAACCGGATGATCTGAATTATTCGCTCAGACAGATGGAAATCGACGGGAAGCTGAAAGGAATTGTGACAAGGAGTTTCTTTGATCTCTCCGGCAGAGCGGGCTGTCAGAACGTGGTCTCGCTATACGGAAACATCGAAAAGAACACCTGTCCACACTGCAACAAAGAGTTCTCTTCCGAATACATCCTGGCGAATAAGCCGCTTCCGAAGTGCGACAACTGCGGAACGCTGATACATCCGGGAATTGCCTTAAGCGGGGAGATGCTCGACAGCCAGGTGATGACAAGAGCCATCGAGCAGATTACAGCGGCGGATATTCTTCTGGTTCTGGGAACCGACCTTCAGTCGAGGCTTGGATCCATGGCGAAGTATTTCAACGGAGACAGGATCTGCCTTGTGAATGCCTATCCCCACTACTCAGACCAGGCGGCAGACTGTGTCTGCATCGGAAACATCAGCGCCATCATGCACGAGGCGTATCCGGCTGACAAGAACTGCAGGAACGACAAGCGGTTCCGGCCGACAAACCGCAGGAAGAAATTCTTTGACGGAAGATCTCTTCTGGACAAGGAGGAGAACGAAGGGAAGCCGGTCAGAAGAAAGCTTATCGTTCGCGACAAATTCAGCGCTAGAAGAAAAATTAGTATTTTTGACGTAGATTAATTAACAGGAGATATTGAAATGACTTTAGTAAAGACCAGATTCGCACCGAGTCCGACTGGACGTATGCATGTCGGCAACCTCAGAACAGCACTGTATTCTTATCTGATTGCAAAGCATGAGGGTGGAAAGTTCATGCTTCGTATCGAGGATACGGATCAGGAGCGTTTTGTACCGGAAGCCCTGGATATTATTTATCAGACGATGAAGGATACAGGACTGGTTCATGACGAAGGACCGGATAAAGACGGCGGTGTGGGTCCTTATGTACAGAGTGAGAGATGTCAGTCGGGACTCTATCTGAAATACGCGAAACAGCTTGTGGAACAGGGCGATGCGTATTACTGCTTCTGTACAAAAGAGCGTCTTGAAGGTCTGAAGAGAACAGTGGCAGGCAAAGAGATTTCCGCTTATGACAAGCATTGCCTCCATCTCTCCAAAGAAGAAGTTCAGGCAAAGCTGGATGCCGGAGAGCCCTATGTCATCCGCTTTAATATGCCTCTGGAGGGAACCACTACTTTCCACGACGAGATCTACGGAGACATTACGGTGAACAACGAGGAGCTGGACGATCTGATTCTCATCAAATCCGACGGCTATCCGACTTACAATTTTGCAAACGTTATTGATGATCATCTCATGGGTATCACCCACGTGGTCAGAGGAAACGAGTACCTGTCCTCCACGCCGAAGTACAACCGCATCTATGAGGCCTTCGGCTGGGAGATCCCGGTATATATTCACTGTCCGCTGATCACCAACGAAGAGGGTCAGAAACTCAGCAAGAGATCCGGTCATTCTTCCTTTGAAGATCTTCTGGATCAGGGCTTTGTGAAAGAGGCCATCGTGAACTTTGTAGCCTTCCTGGGCTGGAGCCCGGCGGGAGACAGAGAGATCTATTCTCTCGAGGAGCTGGTGGAGGTCTTCGATTACCGCCACATCAACAAATCCCCGGCAGTCTTTGATATGACAAAGCTCAAATGGATGAACGGCGAGTATCTCAAGGCTATGGACGCAGGTCTCTTCTATGAGATGGCTGAGCCATATCTGAAGAAGTATCTCAAAGCAGATCTTGACCTTGCGAAGATCGCGGAAATGGTAAAGACACGTATTCAGATTCTCCCGGATATCGAAGAGCAGGTTGACTTCTTCAACGAGGTTCCAGACTACGATGTAGAGATGTATGTCCACAAGAAATCCAAGAGTACGAAGGAGACGTCCCTGGCAGTTCTCAAGGAAGTGGTACCGCTTCTTACGGGAATGCAGGAATTCGATGGAGATACATTGTTCGAGTCATTAAAGGCCTATGCGGCTGAGCATGAGTATAAGGTCAATACAGTAATGTGGCCGATTCGTACGGCGGTGTCAGGTAAAGCTGCCACACCTGCCGGAGCAACGGGACTTCTTGAAGTGCTCGGTAAGGAAGAAAGCCTTGCTCGTATCCGTGCCGCGATTGAGAAGCTGAGTAATGCAGTATAACGACATACAGAAAAAAGCAGTTGCGCACGGCGAAGGCCCGATGCTGGTGCTTGCCGGACCCGGTTCCGGCAAGACTGCCGTGATCACGGGGCGCACGGCGCAGCTGATTCAAAACGGAATCTCTCCTTCATCGATTCTTGTGGTGACGTTCACACGGGCGGCCGCTGCGCAGATGAAGGGGAGATTTTTGAAAATGACAGGAACAGAGAGCACACCTGTCACCTTCGGTACCTTTCACGGAGTTTTCTACGGAATTCTCAAGCACGCCTACCGGATCAACGGAAGCAATATTCTGGCGGACAATACGAAGCTGGGACTCCTCCGGGAGATCCTGGATCACAACTATCCGGATGCCGGACAGGAGGCCGATCTTCCCTCGCAGGTGGCCAGAGAGATCAGTCAGGTGAAGGGAGGGAAGATGGATGTCACCCATTTTTACTCCGGAGTTTTGCCCCAGGAGGTTTTCCGGAAAGTCTATGAACTCTACGATGCCTGGAAGCAGGAAAACCGGATGCTGGACTTCGATGACATCATCACGAAGTGCTATGAGCTTTTCACGAAGAGACCGGACTATCTTGCGAAATGGCAGAAGAAATTCCGTTATCTTCTGGTGGATGAGTTTCAGGATATCAGCCCGCTGCAGTATGAGATCGTGCGTATGCTGGCGGCCCCGGAGAATAACCTCTTCATCGTCGGGGATGACGACCAGTCGATTTACCGCTTCCGCGGGGCGAGCCCCGGAATCATGCTGAAGTTTCCGGAGGACTATCCCGGCGCAAAGGTCATCGCCCTGGAGGAGAACTACCGGAGCACGCCGGAGATTCTTGCAGCGGCCGGATCCCTGGTGGCACATAATCATAAGAGATACAGCAAGAACATCCGGCCTGTGAACCCTTCCGGAGAGCCGGTGGTTTATCAGCGCTTTGAAGATTCCCGAAAGGAATGCATCCATCTGGCACAGTCCCTGAGGAAAGAGAATGAGAAGGGCACGCCCTTTGAGGAGATGGCGGTCTTTTTCCGTACCAATGTGGGCTGCCGTGAGGCAGTGGAACAGCTGATGGCCTATCAGATTCCCTTCACGATGGGGGATGTGCTGCCATGCATTTTTGACCATTGGATTGCCCGGGATATTTTCGCATATATGGATCTGGGTGCCGGTAGCAGGAAGCGCGGGGATTTCCTTCGGATTTACAACAGACCGAACCGGTATATCTCCAGAGACGCCTTCTATGATCCGGTGATCAGTTTTGAGAATCTGTATATCTACTACGAAGACAAAGAGTGGATGTGCAGAAGGGTGGAACAGCTGGAGGCTGATCTGGACATGGTTGGACGTCTGGCTCCCTACGGCGCCATCAACTATATCCGTCGGGAAATTGCCTATGACGAATACGTGCATGAATATGCGGGAGCCAGAAATATTCCGGTGGAAGATCTGATGCAGGTTCTGGATGAACTCATGGAAAGCGCGCGGAATTACACCTCCTATGAGGAGTGGAAACAGGCCATCGCGGACTACAGAGAGAAACTGGAACAGCAGAAGAAGAGGCGGAACAGAGAACCCGAGGGTGTGACCGTGGCCACCCTTCACGCATCCAAGGGCATGGAATATGATCACGTCTACATCCTGGATGTCAATGAGGGAATCATCCCGTATCACAAGGCGGTTCTCGACGCGGATCTGGAGGAAGAGCGACGGATGCTCTACGTGGGCATGACCAGAGCCCGTCACTTGCTTCACCTCTATTCGGTAGGCGAGCGATATGAGAAAAAAACGGATCCGTCGCCCTTTCTCAAAGAGATCTTCGGAGAAGGATCCGGCGCAGGGGAGAGAACCGGAACACGCGGAGGAATAACAGGTGGAAGATTTTATCAGCAGAAGCAGGAATCTGAGTTGCAGAGAAGCGGAATCCATGATCGGAGCTTATCTGAACAATACCATTTCCGATAAGGACAAGGCTGCCTTTCTTAAGCATATTGACAACTGCGATAAGTGTTATCAGGAGCTGGAGACAGACTTTATGGTGGATACAACGGTTCATTATCTGAATGAGGATGCATTGGATCGCTCGTATAACCTGCAGCCGCTTTTGAAGACTCACTTAAAGAAGAGCCGGGAAGAACTGTCCACGGAGCATCGGAGGAAACTCTTTCGGATCGCGGTTTTTGCTGCGACAGGAATTCTTTTGATCTTCCTGATTTTGGATCTGACCGGTGCGTATCGGATTTTTGGTGTCATCCGGTCACTGCTCGGGATCTGAAAAAAGAGTGCCGCAGTGACCTCCCGGACCTTTCGCTTTTGATGGAGCCGGAACGCGCAGCGCGATGATATGCGCTGTCTCCGGCGTGATGGAATATACATAGATAGGAGACAGATGTGAGCGAGAAAATACTAATCATCGATGGACACAGCATGCTGAACAGGGCCTTCTACGGCCTGCCGGATCTGACAAACGCGGAGGGCAGACATACAGGCGCCGTGCTCGGTTTTTTGAATATTCTTTTCCGTGTACTGGACGAGGAGAAGCCGGAGTATCTGGTGGTGGCTTTTGACCTCTCGGCGCCTACTTTCCGGCACAAGATGTTTGCGGAGTACAAGGGTACCCGTCATCCCATGCCGGAGGAACTTCGGGAACAGGTGCCGCTGATCAAAGAAGTTCTCACAGCCATGGGGGTTACGATCATCACCAAAGAGGGTTATGAGGCCGACGATCTCATCGGTACCGTCGCAAAGCGCGGAGAGAAGGAGGGAATGGACGTGACGATTCTCTCCGGAGACAGAGACCTCCTTCAGCTTGCGACAGACAAAATTCTGGTGCGGATTCCGAAGACAAAGGGCGGTCAGACCACGGTTCTGGATTATCATACAAAGGATGTCATCGAAGAGTATCAGGTTACACCGGCGCAGATCATTGAGCTGAAGGCGCTGATGGGGGATACTGCCGACAACATTCCGGGACTTCCGGGTGTGGGACCAAAGACAGCCACAAAGATCCTCCTGGATTACGGAACCATCGAGAACGCCCACGATCACGTGGAGGAACTGAAACCGAAGAAGGCCATGGAGTCCATGCGGGATCACTGGGATCTGGCAGTGCTGTCCAAACAGCTTGCCACGATCAATACCGACAGCCCTGTGGAGCTGGAATTCTCAGAGGCGAGACTTGGCGATCTGTATACCCCGGAGGCTTATGAAATCTTCCGTCAGCTCGGCTTCAAGAAACTTCTGTCCCGCTTTGACGGACAGGTGACAGAAGACAGGAAGAAACTGGAGGTTCAGATTTACCGGGACTTCTCGGAGGTGGATGAGCTCTTTTCCCGAGCGAAAAAAGAGAAGCAGGCCGGCGTGTACGTTCTTGCGGGTTTTGACGCCCAAAAGCAGGAATCCTATATCCACGGCGTCGCTGTCTCTTTTTCTGCGGAGGATACAGCCTATGTGCCCATGAGCGGTTTTGTGTCCGGCAGATATCTGAAAGTCTCACTGATGGAACTGGCGGAGGCCGGGCTTGCGATCTGGACCTACGGCCTCAAAGAGCAGCTGCGGGCGGTTCCCTACAGCCGGAAAACGAAGATTTCGGATGTGGCCATCGCGGCCTATCTTCTGGATCCTCTGGCTTCCGACTATCCTTTCGACACCCTTGCGGCACAATACGTGAAGGATGTTCTGATTCTGTCCGCCGAGGAAGTCCTCGGTACAAAGAAGGAAGTCTCCTGGTTCGAGGTGCCGGAGGAGACTGCGGCCATGTATGCAGGAGAAATCGCATACACTGCCCTTTCTTGCGGGCCGGGACTTGTAGAAAAACTGGAGGCGCAGGGTATGCGCAAACTCTATGACGAGGTGGAGATGCCGCTGGTGTACACCCTCTGTCATATGGAAGAAGCCGGTATTCGGGTGCTTCCGGATGAACTGGAGACTTACGGTGAGAATCTGAAGGAGGGCATTGCGAGACTGGAGACTTCCATCTACGAGGCGGCAGGGGAGAAGTTCAATATCAACTCTCCGAAACAGCTGGGTGTGATCCTCTTTGAAAAGATGCAGCTCCCCGGAGGAAAAAAGACGAAGACCGGTTATTCCACGGCTGCGGATGTACTGGAAAAACTGGCGGTGGATGTTCCCTTTGTGGCGGACATCCTTGAGTACAGGCAGCTGACGAAGCTGAAATCTACCTACGCCGACGGACTTGCGGCCTGCATCGCGGCGGATGGAAGAATTCACACGACCTTCAAACAGACGATCACCGCAACAGGAAGAATCAGCAGTACGGAGCCGAATCTTCAGAACATACCGACTCGTATTGAACTCGGAAGGCAGATCCGGAAATGTTTTGTGCCGCAGGACGGCTTTGTCTTCGTGGATGCCGATTATTCACAGATCGAGCTCCGCGTTCTTGCCTCCCTCTCCGGCGATGAGAAGCTGATCGAGGCCTATCGTGATGCCGAGGACATCCATGCCATTACCGCTTCTCAGGTATTCCATGTGCCGCTCTCTGAAGTCACTCCCCTGATGAGGAGGAACGCGAAGGCTGTCAACTTCGGTATCGTCTATGGTATCAGTGCCCACGGCCTTTCCGAGGATCTGAATATTTCCCGCAAGGAGGCACAGGAGTACATAGACAGTTACTACGAGACCTATCCCGGAATCCGCGGATACCTGGAGAGCCTGGTGGAGACAGCGAAGAAGAAAGAGTACTCCGAGACCTACTACGGAAGAAGACGTCCCATGCCGGAACTTTCTTCCGGAAACTTTATGCAGAGACAGTTCGGTGAGCGTGTGGCAAAGAATGCCCCGATTCAGGGAACGGCAGCCGATATCATCAAGATTGCCATGAACAGGGTGGATCAGAGACTGCAGGAGGAGGGATTGAAATCCAGACTTCTCCTTCAGGTGCACGATGAGCTGCTGCTGGAGACGGCGGAAGATGAGTTGGAGAGAGTCCGTGAGATCCTTAGAGAAGAGATGATCGGAGCGACAGAGCTGGCGGTTTCCATGGAAATCGATATGCATGACGGAAAGAACTGGTACGAGGCAAAGTGAGATGCATTATATAGGAGTGACCGGAGGCGTGGGCTGTGGCAAGAGCGAAGTCCTGCGCTTCCTTGAAGAGGAATATGACTGCGAAGTCCTTCGGTCGGATGAACTGGCCAGAGAACTGATGCTCCCGGGCGGCTGCTGCTTTGAGCCGGTACTGGCCCTCTTTGGAGAGGAAGTGCTGGGGACGGACGGACAGTTCGACCGTCAGGCCATCGCGAAGAAAGTTTTCGGGAATCCGGAGTTGCTGGACGCACTCAATCAGATCACCCATCCGGCTGTCCGTGAGGAGATTGACCGCCGGGTGGAAGCTGCCCGGAAGAGCGGGCGAAAATTTTTCTTTCTTGAGGCTGCATTACTGATCGAAGAAAAATATGATGAAATATGCAATGAATTGTGGTATGTTTATGCAGAAGAGTCGGTCAGACGAAAAAGACTTGCCCAAAGCAGAGGATACTCGGAAGAGAAGATCTCTGCGGTCATGGCGAATCAGCTGTCTGAGGATGTATTCCGGAAACACTGCAGATTCGTTGTCGATAACAGCGGAAGCATGGAGAACACCAGGGAACAGATCCGGTCCTACATGAGATCGGCGTTTCACTGACTCAGGTGTCTATATCTTTAAAGGGGATTATCAGAGAATGAAAATTTGCAGTCTGTCCAGCGGAAGCAGCGGAAACTGTATTTTTGCGGGCAGTGAACATGTGAGTCTGCTCTTCGATGCCGGCATCTCCGGCAAGAAGACAGAAGAAGGTCTCAATGCCATCGGGTACACAGGAAGTGATCTGGACGGGATCTTTGTTACACACGAACATTCGGATCATATCAAAGGTCTGGGGGTACTGGCGCGCAGGCACGGAATTCCGATCTATGCGACGAAGGGAACCCTGGAATATATTGAATCACATAAGTCCTGCGGGAAAATTCCCGAGGGACTTTATCATGAGATCAAGGCGGACTGTCCGGTGACCATCGGGGATATGACCATTGAGCCGTTCCGGATCTCTCATGACGCGGCGGAACCGGTGGGGTATCACCTGTCCAGTGAGGGCAGGACAGCGGCCATCGCCACCGATATGGGAACATACACGGACTATACCATCCGGCATCTTCAGAATCTCGACGTACTTCTGCTGGAGGCAAATCACGATGTGAATATGCTTGAAGCCGGCAGTTATCCATATTATCTGAAGCTGAGAATTCTCAGCGACAAAGGTCATCTGTCCAACGAGGCGAGCGGAAAACTTCTCTCGCAGGTGCTGCATGACAATATGCGCCATATTATTCTCGGACACTTGAGTGACGAGAATAACTATCCGCACCTTGCCTACCAGACGGTATGCACCGAGGTTACGGAAGGTGACAATCCTTATCACGCCAATGATTTCCCGATCCATGTGGCCAGACGCGATACGGTCGGAGAACTTTTGGAAATATAATGAAATACGGCAGATCCTGTATTTCAAAGAACACTATACGATGTATGTCGGTTTCAACCGGCGGAAGGAGTTATTCATGAAGAAAACAATCATTACCGTTACCGGAAAGGACACAGTAGGAATCATTGCAAAAATCTGTAATTACCTTGCAGAGAACAGCGTAAATATCGAAGATATCTCCCAGACAATTCTTCAGGGATATTTTCATATGATGATGATCACTGATGCTTCCAAGGCTTCGAAAAATACCGCGACCCTCGCAGAGGAACTCCAGAAAGTCGGCGAGGAGATCGGTGTAATGGTTCACTGCCAGCGTGAAGACATCTTCGACATGATGCACAGAGTCTGATCATCGAGGCAAAAACGTCAGCACGGATACAAAGTAAGAATCGATGAAAGGATAAGCACATGATTAACATTTTTGAGGCAAACGAAACAAACAATATGATTGAGAACGAGAATCTCGATGTGCGAACCATCACCATGGGTATCAGCCTTCTGGATTGTATTGATTCGGATCTGGACAGACTCAATCAGAAAATCTATGACAAGATCACGACTTACGCGAGAAACCTGGTACAGACAGGAAAAGACATCGAGGCGGAATTCGGTATCCCGATCGTCAACAAGAGAGTTTCCGTAACTCCGATTGCTCTTGTCGGCGGTGCTGCCTGCAAAACACCGGAGGATTTCGTTACCATCGCGAAAACACTTGACCGTGCGGCAGAGGCCGTGGGCATCAACTTCCTCGGTGGTTATTCCGCACTTGTATCCAAGGGAATGACAAAAGCGGACGAGCTCCTGATCCGTTCCATTCCTCAGGCGCTCGCGCAGACGAACATCGTATGTTCTTCCATTAATGTAGGATCTACAAAAACCGGCATCAACATGGATGCCGTAAAACTCATGGGTGAGATCATCAACAGCACAGCAGAGGCCACAAAAGAGAATGACTGCCTCGGCTGCGCGAAGCTGGTAGTATTCTGCAATGCTCCGGATGACAACCCCTTCATGGCCGGCGCATTCCACGGCGTGACAGAGGCGGACGCGATCATCAACGTCGGCGTATCCGGCCCCGGAGTTGTTAAGCATGCTCTTCAGAAAGTACGCGGCGCGAACTTCGAGGTACTCTGCGAGACCATCAAGAAGACAGCCTTCAAGATCACCCGAGTAGGACAGCTGGTAGCACAGGAAGCATCCAGAAGACTGGGCGTTCCTTTCGGTATCATCGATCTTTCTCTGGCACCGACACCGGCCATCGGCGATTCGGTCGCTGACATTCTGGAAGAGATCGGACTTGAGAGATGCGGTGCTCCGGGAACAACAGCAGCTCTTGCACTTCTCAACGATCAGGTAAAGAAGGGCGGCGTAATGGCATCCTCTTATGTCGGAGGACTCTCCGGTGCCTTCATTCCGGTCAGCGAGGATCAGGGAATGATCAACGCGGTAAACTGCGGAGCCCTTCATCTTGAGAAACTTGAGGCCATGACCTGCGTATGTTCCGTAGGACTTGACATGATCGCCATCCCCGGAGATACAAAGAGCACCACAATCTCCGGAATCATCGCCGACGAGATGGCAATCGGTATGGTCAACCAGAAGACCACAGCCGTTCGTCTGATCCCTGCCATCGGCAAGAAAGAGGGAGACGTTCTGGAGTTCGGTGGACTTCTCGGAAGC
The DNA here is from genome assembly GCA_024684035.1 of Eubacterium sp. GTDB lineage: Bacteria > Bacillota > Clostridia > Lachnospirales > Lachnospiraceae > Bilifractor. The sequence continues at coordinate 22,650 of JAIKXQ010000115.1, forward strand.
GCACCGATTATGCCGGTAAGTAAATTCGGCTGTGACGCACTGATCAATCGTACGGGACGAATTCCTGCACCGATTCACAGCTTCAAAAACTGATTTTTCTGCTTTAAGTAGAGTGATCAAAGGACGGAAGTCTCGCCGCCTACGGGCGGCGGTACTTCCGTCCTTTTACGTGAACAAGATGTGGTTCGCGAAAGGGCGCAAAGCATACACACTCACACGTCGCCTCGTTCGTGTTGTATGACTTTGTCCCTTTCGCGAGTCTACTTTTGTTACAGAATTCTGTCGCTCTCCTGCAAAGTACAACAGAATCTGATACAATAAACGAAGATTCTATGTGCGCATGAAACAAGCGGCACACGTAAGTGGAGGATATATGCAAGGGACGAAGATCTCGGCCATCGTAGCCGAATACAACCCTCTTCACCGGGGACATATCTACCAGCTGCAGGAGGTGCGGCGCCTCTCGGGGGCGGATCAGATTCTGGTTCTCATGAGCGGCGACTTTGTGCAGCGGGGCGAGCCGGCGGTGCTGGACAAGTATGTCCGTACAAGGATGGCTCTGGAGGCCGGGGCAGATCTGGTGCTGGAACTTCCTCTGGCGGCGGCCACCGGAAGCGCCGGTGAGTTTGCCGCCGGTGCTGTTGCGATCCTGGATGCTCTGGGAGCGGTGGATGAGCTCTGGTTCGGAAGCGAAGAAGGGGAAGTGGAACCTCTCCGGGAGATTGCGGAGGTGCTCGCCGGGGAACCAGGTGTATTCCGTGAGGTTCTGCGCAGGGAACTGGCGTCGGGGGCATCTTTTCCGGCGGCACAGGAGGCGGCGCTGGCAGCTGCTCTTTCTGAAAAAAGAGGAGAACAGCCGGATACATACAGGGAGGAACTTCACAATATTCTGGCCGGATCCAACAATATGCTGGCCATCTCTTATATGAAAGAACTGATCCTGAGAAAAAGCGGCATTGTTTCGAAGACGATTCGAAGGGAAGGGGAGGCTTACAACAGTCTCTCTGTGGACAGTGGCTTTGCCTCTGCCTCCGGAATCCGGCACGCGCTTTTGGGTGAGGATCTGGAAGAACCGGAAGAGGTACGGCGTAGAGTTCTTGCATCACTGCCGGAGTACATCGCGAAACATCTGGAAGATCCGGCAGTACTGGTGCGCCCGGATGATTTTTCCGACATGCTTTTCGCCAGACTGATGTACGAGGATCACCCGGAGAACTATGCTTCCGTGACGGAGGATCTGGCAAACCGTCTGAAAAATACCTGGCGGGATTTTCATAGCTTCACGGAACTCGGGGAGGCGCTGAAGACCAAAAACATGACTCGAAGCAGGATCAATCGTGGACTGCTTCATATTCTTCTGGATATCGGGCAGGAGGATGTGGAGCGAAGCGCGCATCCGGAAGTGGTCCGGATTCTCGGCATGAGAGACGCGGCGGCTTCCTTTTCCAGGATCCGGCAATCAGGAAGGGTGACACTCGCAGCAAGTGTGTCCGGGATCCCGGAGGAAACTTACGGAAAAGACCGGAGAGCCTCCGATCTCTATGAGTGGATCCGCAGCAGGAAGACCGGAGACAGAATGAGAACGGAATATCAGCGAATGCCGGTAAAATTTTGACACTTTTTTGTCAATATCGGGAAAATTGTATTTCGTGGAATGCAATCTTTCGTGCAACTTGTATGCTCCGGATTTTAGTATTATAATAGTTACGGATTTTTTGCGAAAAGAAATTTTTGATTAAATATAAGGAGAGATACAATTATGGCATACGGATTTGGATCAATGATCGAGAAACTTAAAAAGTCCCCGAAGAAAATTGTTTTTACAGAGGGTACTGACGGCAGGATTCTTGAGGCAAGCTCACGACTTCTGGCTTCTAACTATCTCAAGCCGGTTCTTGTGGGAAATGCGGATGAGATTGAGAAGGCAGCAGAAGAGGCTGGATTCAACATCCGTGGCGCTGAGATTATCGACCCTGAGAACTGGGATCGTTTCGACGAGATGGTAGATCTTTTCTGCGAGCTCAGAAAGAGTAAAGGTGTTACACCGGAGCAGGCAAGAAAAACTCTGAAGGCTTCCAACTACTTCGGAACCATGCTGGTTAAGATGGGCGTTGCAGATGCCCTTCTTGGAGGCGCTACCTACTCTACAGCAGATACCGTTCGTCCGGCTCTTCAGCTGATCAAGACAAAACCGGGCAACAGAATTGTATCTTCCTGCTTCATTCTTGTTCGTCCTTCCGCAAGTGGTGAGGATGAGGTAATCGCCATGGGTGACTGCGCCATCAACATTCATCCTTCCGAGGATGATCTTGTGGAGATTGCCGGAGAGACAGCAAAGTGCGCAAGACATTTCGGTATCGATCCGAAGGTTGCTTTCCTTTCCTATTCTACAGCAGGCTCCGGAAAGGGCGAGGATGTAGATAAAGTACGCAATGCCACTGCAAAGGCAAAAGAGAAATATCCGGATGTTCCTATGGTAGGAGAGATCCAGTTCGACGCTGCAGTATCTCCCCGTGTAGCTGCTACAAAGCACCTGGACACAAATGTTGCCGGTCACTGCAATACCTTCATTTTCCCGGACATCAACGCAGGAAACGTAGGGTACAAGATCGCACAGCGTCTCGGAAACTTCGATGCTTACGGTCCGATCCTTCTTGGACTGAACGCGCCGATCAACGATCTTTCCCGCGGATGTAACGGACTTGAGGTTTACTCCATGTCCATCATCACAGCTGCACTTGCCTGCGACAACGACTGATCATAATTAAATTGAACTTGTCTCAAAAGCACCCACGGATCTGCGTGTAAAAAAACGCGTCTGTGCCTGCTTTGAGACCGGACTTATGCAAATACATAAACGGATAGGAGATCATCATGAAAGTATTAGTTATCAACTGCGGTAGTTCTTCATTAAAGTATCAGCTGATTGATTCTGACTCCGAGGACGTTCTTGCAAAAGGACTTTGCGAGAGAATCGGTATCGACGGACGTCTCGTTTATGAGAAGGCCGGCATGGACAAAGAGATCACAGAAGCTCCGATGCCGACTCACAAAGAGGCCATTCAGATGGTTCTTGACGCCCTTGTCAATGAGAAATCCGGCGCTGTAAAATCTCTCAAAGAGATCGATGCAGTCGGACATCGTGTCGTACACGGTGGAGAGAAGTTTGCCGCTTCTGCAAAAGTAGACGATGCCATGATTCAGGCACTCGAAGAGTGCTCCGAGCTTGCGCCGCTTCACAACCCGGCAAACCTCATCGGAATCCGTGTGTGCCAGGAACTGATGCCGGGCGTACCGATGGTAGGATGCTTCGATACAGCCTTCCATCAGACCATGCCGGAGAAGGCATATCTCTACGCAATTCCGGTAGAGTACTATGAGGATTACCACATCCGTAAATACGGATTCCACGGAACCTCCCACAGCTTCGTATCCAAAGAGGCTATCTCTTTCTTGGGACTTGATCCCGAGAACAGCAAAGTCATCGTATGCCACCTTGGAAACGGCGCGTCCATCAGCGCTGTAAAGAACGGCAAGTGCGTAGATACATCCATGGGACTTACACCTCTGGCAGGACTTGCCATGGGTACAAGATCCGGAGATCTGGATCCGGCTGTCGTAGAGTTCCTCGGAAAGAAACTCAACCTTGACGCTGAGGGTGTACTTCAGATCCTCAACAAAAAATCCGGTGTGTACGGCCTTTCCAGAGGCGTATCCTCCGACTTCCGTGACCTTACCTCCGCGGCAGAGAACGGAAACCACGACGCAAAGGTAGCACTGGAAGTATTCGAGTACCGCGTAGCTACCACCGTGGGAGCATACGTTGCAGCAATGAACGGTGTAGACGCCATCGCCTTCACAGCAGGTATCGGTGAGCACGACGGAAGAATCCGTACAGCTGTCTGTGAGTACCTTGGCTACCTCGGCGTAAAGATCGACGAGGAGAAGAATGCAAAGAGCGGAGACAACGAAGTGATCTCCACA
>JAIKXQ010000100.1 GCA_024684035.1 Eubacterium sp.
TCCGGAGGGCGCGCAGGTTGTCATCGATACAACCGGAACGATCGACGGAAACGTTGAGTTTGACCTCTGGGGCAGCAATGTCGAGGGAGAGGTCAAGAGTAACCTCACCGTGAAGAACGGAACCTTCACCGGAAAATTCAAGGTTGATAAGAGCGTATTCTCAGATGCCAACATCAATATCGCCGGCGGAACCTTCGCAAATCCGGTCGAGGAAGGATATTGCGCAGAGGGATACATCCCGAAAGCAAATGAGGACGGAACCTACGGTGTCAAAGAAGGCAGATATGTGGCACAGGTAGGGGATAGGAAGTACGAGTCCTTCGATGAGGCCATCGCGGCTGTACCGGCAGACGGCACAGAGACAACCGTTAAGCTTCTTGTATCCCAGAAAGGAAACGGATTCCGTATCCACAAAGGACAGAACCTTGTACTCGATTTCAACAAGAACGTTTATACCATTGATAAGAGAGCAACAGTCAGCGGAAAAGCGGTCAACGGTTTCTTCGTTGAGGACGGCGGTGAGCTCACTCTGAAGAATGGTACACTTGAGGCCGAGACAGCAAAAACTCTTGTGCAGAACTGCGGAAAGCTGAACGTCGAGGATATGAACCTGGATGGAACAAAGAACGACGCAGTTTATGTCATCAGCAGTGACAACGGCAAAGTAAGTGTCCACGGTGCTACCTCCATCACAGCTGCCGAGGGCGGTTATGCGCTGGATCTCGGATGGGCGCCGAAGGTTTATGCGGCCGGTACACAGGTTGAGGTAGACACAACCGGAACAATTACAGGAAAGGTTGCCCTTGATCAGTGGGGAGCAGCCACAACAGGAACACCGAAGACTACCCTGACGATCAAAAACGGTCATTTCGACGGCGTCTTTGAGGTTGATGAGGATACCTTCAAGAATGACAAGAACGGAAACAATCCCTGCATCAACATCAGTGGCGGTACCTTCGCTGACAGCGTTCCGCAGGCATACTGTGAGCGCTATTACACACCGGTCGATCAGGAGGCGGATGGAAAGACAGAGCATACCGTTGCCAGGATCAATGCGGTGTTCAAGGGTGTAGCGCTTGAGATGAAGGGCTCCATCGTCATGGACTTCCTGCTTGATCTTCCGGAGAATGTGCTGAAGGACAAAGATGCATATGTCCTCTTCACCATCAACGGACAGGAGACAAAAGTACCGGTGGCAGAAGCAGAATCTGACGGAACAACTTACGTGTTTACGAAAGACGTGAAGGCTTATATGCTTCATGACAATGTTGAACTCAGAATTTATGCAAATGGTGAGTTGGTAGAGATTTACAACGGAAACAATAAGATTGAGGCTTATACGGATTCGATCGACGCATACTGCAAGAGAGCGCTGAAGACTCTGAAGGATGACAAGACAAAGAACTTTATCCGCGCCATCGCAAACTACGGAAATGCCGTTGCAGTCAGCGCAAATCACGATGCAGGTGTCGCAAAGGTTGACGAAGCGCAGTTTGAGGGCATCACACAGGATAGCTTCAAACCGTACAAGCCGGTATTCAATACAAAAGCAACCGGCATCCGTTATCAGGGATCTTCACTTACTGTAAGACAGGATACATCCATCCTCTTCACCTTCCTTCTTGACAGGGGGGCAAAAGCAGAGGATTACACATTCACATTGAACGGCAAAGAGGTTACACCGGTAGTAGACGGAAGCTACGTGGATATTTCCACAGAGGGACTTTCCTCCCGGATGCTGGCAGATGTGCACGAGCTGGAGATTGTCAATAAAAATGACAATACAAAGACGGTGATCAAGTATTCCGCTATGAGTTATGCATATAACATCATGAGTGTTAAGAACCAGAGCAAGACCCTGACAAACATTGCAAAAGCACTCTATAACTACAACAAGTATTCTCAGGAGTATTTTGCAGAGTAATACAGAAGAAACGCTCGTGATTCGTCGTTTCTAAAAAATATTGCGCCCGTCCTGAACGGGTATACAGAGGAGACAGAAGCCCTTCGCGAAACAACGCGGGGGACTCCTGTCTTCTTTATTTTGTGAAAACTCTGTAAAAAACTGGATTTTCACAGGTCAAAAAGCGTATACTAAGAAGTGCTTGTATTTCGATTTTTCAAGGAGAAGGTATAATAATGAAGAGAAGATATTTGGCCGCGGCGATGGCTTTGTTCTGCGCAGTAGCAGCTTTTGGGGGGTGCGGCAACGCAGAGGAAAAAGAGAACAGTAAGGTGACGGCTTCGTCATCGGCTCCTGAGCCGGCGCTTGAGTCTGTGCTGAAGACGGTCTCCGGAGAGAGCGAGAGCACTTCATCGGAAGATGCGACAGAGTCTCTGTGGTCTGTGTCCTCCTCATCGGAAGGCATTCAGAATGCATTCCACGGAGATATGCAGGCGGATGGAATCTATGTCAACAAGAGACTCAATATGAGGATTCAGCCCACGGTAGATATGATCTTTAATATAAACGGAGATGCCTTTGCAATGGCAGACGCCAAGGTAAAGGGCACATCCTATTCCACATGGGACGAGATGATGCCGGGCTATAATTTTGAGTTCGGAGAGTTTATGATGGAAAATGAAGAGCTTGCGGGTGAGATGTATGGTTTCACCTTCCGTTCCACCGGTGAGTGGGACAGCATGAGCTTTGCGGATTCTGTTCAGAACGGTTACGTGGGACAGGAGGGCGTCAAGGCGGATGAGCCTGTCAGCATCAAGATCACGGACAAAGACTGGGCGCGGGTTCACATCGTGACAGAGGGCGACAAGGCGACAACCTATGACTACTATGTCTATGCGGAAAAAGGTACTGAAGAGATCATGATGATGATCATTTCTGAGGGAAAAGACAACACAAAGGTCAACGATGAATTCATCAAGGTGATCCAGCCGGCAGAGTAAGGGAATTTCATGCGAAAACCGGCCGACAGGGAGCCCCGATCAAACAGAGGTTTCGTGGCCATCCGGTTCAGAGAACCCGGACAATACAACAGGGGGAACAAACTTTGAAGAAAAAAATAATCTCATCACTTTTTGTAGTTGCGGCAGCGATTGTTATGTGCGCCTGTACGAGTAAACTGGAGCAGGTGATTATCGAGAGAAGTAAACACCATGCTTCCGGAGAATTGACGAGAATCGGAGAAGAAATCATGACGGTTTCCTCGTCCTCATCTGCTGTGAACCGTGTAATCACCGGCCCTTATCAGTCGGACAGCTCAGGCGGTGGAGAGGTTGAATCCGCGGATATTGATATATCCGAGATTCGTGAGACGTCAGAGGATCCATATTCTATGGGGACAGGTTCTTCCATCTATTCCAGACTCGGAACGGGAGACGGTTTCGGTGGAGAAGATCCGCTGGGAACAGCCGGAAGTGATCCGGATCTCTCCGGGGGTTCCGGTTATACCAGAGGAGATCACGGTCCGTCAGAGAGCGGGCTTTCCGGAGGAAGCTCTGACAATCAGATGAGAATCCCTGCGGAGTATGTCACCAGCAGAGTGGCCATGGAGAAAGAGGCGGCAGATGCGGGGATTGCGCTCACCTTTGATGCGGACGGAAGTGCCGTCTACACCATCGCCGGCGAAGATCAGAGGAGCGCTGCAAAGAAGCTCTATGCTTCTCAGATCGATCAGGCGCTGAAGAGTATTTCAGAATCCGGCAGATACAAGAATGTTTCCGAGGTGACGGCCAACAGGGTTTACACGAAATTCACGATTGTTCTCAAAGACAATCAGCTGGATCCGAACATGAACGTTCTCGCGTCCTCTCTCTATGAGCTTGGCATGGGTTACGCGAAAGCACGGGATGCAGTGGTGTCCAGTATCAAGATCGAGTATAAAGATGCCAAGACCGGCGTGGTTATTGACAGCATAGAAAAGACAGAAGCTTAAATAGATTGTTGTGAAGCGGCAGGGAAGACGTGAAGTTTTTCCTGCCGCTTCTTGGTTTTTGGAAAGAAAAGTCGCGGAATACAAACTTTATGATATATATCACAACAAATTCTGTGTAATATAGAAAATAGCAGAAAATTCGTGGCGTAATTAAGAAATTGTATCTTATAGATGCAATTTCTATGAAAAAACAATGCTGTGTTATAGTAATGATTAACTATTGGGGGAAAAAACGAATGAAAAATGCAGGTAAGTTTTTGGCATTGGGACTGTCGGTGTGCATGCTGATGGGCAGCGTACCGGCGGTTGTTTTTGCGGAGGATCTCAGCGTACAGATTGTAGAGCAAAGTAGTGCTGAGACGGGAATTGGCGGATCAGAGGCGGATGCTGACCAGCTGGCAGGTGATGAGGATGAAGAAGGCGGTTCCGGCGGATACAGCGGATTGATTGATCAGGGTACGGTTTACGATGGAACGATGAACTACGACCCTTCCATCACCTATCATGTATCCGGTGCCCGTGAACTTCGTACCATGGAAATTTCCGGAAACGGTGAGTGGAAGGGGACCGGCATGATTTTCAGCCCGGACCCGGCCATCATGCAGTACGCCAATGTCCGCAATATTGTTGTGAATGAGGGCATTACCAACCTTCCGGACTGTGCCTTCAAGCTGTTGGAGGGAATCCATCACTTTACCCTTCCGAACAGCCTTCAGGACATCGGTTCCAGAGCCTTCCAGAACAGCACCCATATCACGGAACTGCAGATTCCGGACTCGGTGAAGACCATTGGTTCTCATGCCTTTGCAAGCACCTTCAAGCTTCAGAAGCTCAATATGCCGAAGAGTCTGGAGAGCGTTGGGGACTATGCATTCTATTTCACCACCTCGCTGGAGGAAATCGAGATTCCGAGCACAAAAGTGAAAATGGGCAAGCATCTGTTCCAGTACACAGGTCTGAAGAAACTGACGCTCCCGGGTGTGATCGAGGATTGCCCGGAGGATTTCTTCTCTTACTTTGAGTCAGTGGAAGATCTCTATTTCAAGGGGACAAAAGAGGAGTTTTATAACTGGACCCTGGACTATGATGTAGAGCTGGCAGAGAATTGTGTCCTTCATTTCGGAGAGAACGGAGAGATCAGCGAGCCCTATGATCCGGCAAATTACCGGATCATCGGTCTGGAAGAAAAGACGGAAGGATCCCAGGAAGAAGGGACTGCCGTTACCACCTACACCCAGAAACTTGGCTGCAACCGGGAAATTACCTGGGAACTCTCCGGTTCGGGAGACAACTATACACTGACCTTCAAAGGAAACGGAGCCCTTGGAACAAAAGCCTCCGATTTTGAAGGCAAGTTTGCGCCCTATTATGTGGGAATGTCCGATAAAATCCGGAAAGTTGTCGTGGAGGACGGCATTACCGGCATCGGCGCCGGTGCCTTTAAAGGGTTCAAAAATCTCGAGGAGGTTCAGCTTCCGGCTTCTCTGAAAGAGATCGGAAAAGAAACATTTGCGGACTGTGAATCTCTGAAGGAGATTAAGCTGCCGGAAGACCTGAAGGAGATCCCGGAGGGACTGTTCAGAAATTGTAAATCACTGGCTGTATGTCCGGTTACGGATGGTGTTGAGACCATCGGAGACGAGGCTTTCGCCGGCTGTGAGAACCTGAAGGAATTCCGTGTACCATCCGCGCTGAAGGGGACTCTGGGAGCTGAAGTCTTCGGCGATTACGACTGGACGAGAAAGATCACAAAGCTCGTGCTCCCGGCTGACCTGAAGGTGGACAACAGCTTTATCCGGGCTTCCCTGTTTGGTGTTCCAACAGAGAGCTATCAGAAAGCGCATTCCCTTCCGGAGCACAGAGAAATTGTCTATGCAGGAAGCAGGGATGAATTCTATCAGGCACTTCAGACAAACGGCATTTTTACCATCGCGTCCGGAACAGAACTTGTATTCTCTGACGGGGAGACGGAAGAGATCGAAACAGCTAACGAGGCAATCCGGAAGACCGGAGCTGTGAACGATAAGGTGACCTGGACGCTTTCCGGAACAGATGAGGCAATGACCCTTACGCTTGAGGGAGAAGGGACCTCTGCCTTTGATGCGAAAAAGCTTGCGGAATTCAAAAAGAATGTGGGAAGAAATGTGAAAACCCTTGTTGTAAAAGAGGGTGTTACGGATCTGAAGGCGAATGTGGCTCTGAAATCCATGGTCTCCGAATTCGTGGATTCCTATTCTCTTGTCAAAGTGGAAATGCCGACATCTGTGAAAGAGATATCTTCTGCGGATCAGGTCTGGAATGTGAACCGTGCCGGTCAGACAACATCATTTTTCTATGGGGGAACAGAGCAGCAGTGGAAGGAAATGGCACTGAATTCTGTGGAAGCCGTTCGACAGTTCACGGCAGAGAGGGGATGTCGGGTTTTCTGCCCCCTTGGAGACGGAGGTTTAAGGATCTTCACATTTACTGCGGAAAGCTGTGAGATAAATCAGTCCGGAATCTGTGGCAACGGGGTAAACTGGACTCTGGCCGGAAATCTGAAGGAGCTTACACTTTCGATCAAGGGAAACGGCCGGATGGACGATTACCAGTCAAAAACGTTAAGCGGTGCGTCTGCGAATGCGTCACCGGTCTTTACACCGGAACGCCCCTGGGAGAAATATGCGTCGGTAATTACCGGCGTGAAGGTCAGCGGCAACATGAGCATCGGAACAAATGCTTTCAGTAATTTCAGCAGGCTCTCGACGGTTTCCATCGGAAATGGTGTGACAAGGATCGGCGCCTATGCGTTTGCTTCCACAAAGGGACTGAAGAAGATTACGATTCCCGCCGGCGTGTCTGAGATCGGAACCGGTGCCTTTGAGGGTTCGGAGGATCTTACGGCGGTTGCGTTCAAGGACGGTTCCCATCTTCTTACCATCGGAAAAAATGCTTTCGCAGGAACTGTTCTCACAAAGGTCAGCATTCCCTCCAGTGTGGTTACCATCAGCTCGGAGGCTTTTGCCTGTGAGAAGCTGACGACCGTAACTCTTTCTTCCGATACACCCTTTGTGGCGGAGGACGCCTTCGGCAATGCACGCATCGTGGATTCCGGAAACACCTGTGACAGAACATTTGAGGAGAATGTAACCGGTTTTGGAACCTGTGGAGACAAGGCGTTCTGGCAGGCATCCATAGAACCGGAAGAGCAGGAGGAAGATCCCGGCGAAGCTGGTGAGGGTGATCAGCCGGCCATTCAGAAAGACTATAAGTACCTCTTCATCTACGGCAAGGGAGATCTCTGGGATTACCAGCCCCTTTACACGGAGAAGGGCAAAAACACCTATGCGAAATCCAAGAATGTTCGTGAAAACGGTGCGACCTACAGCGTACTTGTGGCGGATGGAAGACCCTGGGTTACAAACATCAACAGAATACGTATAGGGAAGGGTATCGCCGGACTCGGTGAGTATGTTTTTGCCGGAATGACGTCCCTTACGGAGGTTCAGCTTCCGGAGAGCCTGGAACGTATCGACAAAGGTGCCTTTATCAATTGCAAGGCACTGACAAAAATTGAGATCGGAAAAAATGTAAAGAGCATCGGAGCATATGCCTTCTACAACTGCACGGCGCTGACGGACATCTATTATGACGGCAGCAAAGAGGAGTGGAAGGAAATTGTGGAGCAGCCTGAGGAAGAAGGTCTGTACACTTACGACACTTCGAAGGTGAAGGTACACTTCAAAGGTGAAGTGGAGCCTTCGGAGGAGAGGGCGGATGAGAGTAAAAATGCCCGGGTATTCGCTTCCAATCTCAGTCTCCGGGAGTCCATCGGAATCCACACCTATCTGAAGCTCTCCGGGGATCTCATGGAAGATGAGGGTGCCTTCGCGCTGGTAACTCCGGAGGATGGCGGTGAACCGGTGAAGATTCTTCTGAAAGATCTGGATAAGGCAGCTGTCGGCGAGACGGAGATGGTTGATCTGTATATCAATATCCATGCAAAACAGCTGCATGACCGGTTCACAGTCCGTCTCTATGACGGCAGTGGAAAACTGGTGACGATTCTTGACAGGGACAACAAGGCCGTAGAGAATGCCGGCTTTGAGATCAGCGCGGCAGACAGCTGTGAGACTGCACTTGCGAACAAGTCGTTGTCAAAGGAGTACAGAAAAGCGTTGAATGCGGTTCTCAACTATGGCATTCGTGTACAGAGACTTCTGGGATATAAGTCAGAGAATCTTAAAGATATCAAAGGACTGGGATCTGTCAGGATTTCAGATGTAGCGGGATATGACAAAGGCATAGACGGAACACTCCCGGATGGGCTTGTCTATTCCGGCGCGAACCTTGAGATGAAAGAAAATATCGATATGATCTTCTATTTTAAGGCGGCAGAGGGGCTGGAGGATCAGGTCGTGTTCAGCTGTAACAATGAGACGCTTGTGCCTGAGAGAAGCGGAGAATACCTCATTCTCAGACTTCGGAATATAAAGGCGCGAGACCTTGGCTACAAAAAGATCATTGCAGTGAACAGCAAAGCCTATGAGGAGTCAAAGGGCGAGAAAGATGAAAATGAGTGGAGCCTTGGTTACGGAGCCTATACGTATGTGTATGATGTGTTGAACAACAAGAAGACCTCGAAGGAGCTGAAAGAGGCGGCAAAGGCAATTTATCTCTATGGCCGGGCAGTCGAGGCGCTTGACGCAAACTGAGAAACTCTGACAGATCAGCGGTCAATAATGAAAAAAGTGACCACGCAATAAATAATGACGATTTCGGAACATCCGTGCGCTTTGTCGATAAAAGACAGAGACACGGATGTTTTTGTCGAAAAAACAGCTATTTTTTCGCTTCGGAATCGGAGAATCTATGGGAAGTTTGACAGGGTGACGTCAGCTTTAAAACAGAAATGTTAGTTCTTTCGATAAAACTTGTCCAATTTTGTCAATAACTGTGGTCACAAACATAATATTATTGTCATTAATACATAAATGTGATAATATTATAGTAGACACTTTTCTTACAGCAGGTAGTCTTTGCGTCAAAACAAGGACATTCGAATCAGATATTTTACATATCCCGCCGGCTGTGACAGAGAAGGTGCGAAGTGGTAGCTGTATTGGAACTTGGAAATAAGAACCGGGGGTATATGTCCGGCCGTGAGAAGGCATGGCCGGTCAGAAAAGTTGCATGATTAAATTAAACGACTATCTGTACGACGGAGATACTATTTTTCACATTATACAGAATTATGCTCGTGATCTGGAACTGCACGGAAGCAGGACGGGAAATGCAATTGATATAGACCACAGCAACTTTCTGCGACATATTTCTGATGTGTTGGAACACAGTGATTTCCTGACTTCACAGTCCGAGAGGATTCGTGGTTTTTCTATGGGTATGGCAGCGAAGTACCCGTCGCTGGCATTTACATTCAAGGGAAGAATTAAATCTCTGATACGCGCGGAGGAGAAATTCAACGGGTACATTGTTCAGTTCATTCATGATTACTATGTGATCAACGGAAAATTCCCGTCGGAGGAAGATCTTCGGGATTATCTGAAGCGTTTTCATGATCTCATCGCGTATCGAATCGTCCTTTCCATTCCCAAGTGTCATCTGAAGCCGGGGGAAGACAAGGAAGAAACGGATATCCGATATCTCTACAAGATCGCGAATGAACTGCCGAGGTTCATGGAGAACAGAGGCTTCCGTAAGGAAGTGGCCAAGCTTGGAGATCACTATCAGAATTACCGCAACTCGCCGCAGCTGAACGAAGATGTGCGCAAGTACTACAGAGATTTTGTGGAAAATCCGCAGGAATCGAATTATCAGGCGCTTCACATCGTTTTCTACGATAATCTGGCACAATGCTATATTGAGATGCAGCTGCGAACGAAGAAGATGGATGACAATGCGGAGATTGGCAAAGCGAACCACAGTGTTTATGAGAAGCAGCAGAAGCTGGAGCGGGCCCGTAGAAGTCTGATTCCGGTCGGAGAGAGTATTTATTTCGACGAGGCCTATGAGCGTGGCATGGAACTGCAGCATCTAGATCTTTCGGGTTTGGATGTGGATATGTTTGCCGCGCTGGATAATCATCTGATCAACGATGGCTGTGGGCTTTACAGGAGCAGACTTGTACTTCCCTACGAGCATCTCTCCCGTTATCAGAGCGAAAATTACAGCCTGCTTGAGCCTACAGAGAAGCTGATCAGAAAAGCCGGCGTCGGTGCCGGTGAATTCCGCGTTCTGACAGGAACGGTCTGAGGGAGTAGAACGTTTTGTCTCACAGGTGATTCTGAGGTTTTAATGAAAAAA
>JAIKXQ010000121.1 GCA_024684035.1 Eubacterium sp.
CATGAAGAAGATTCTGGATGCCTATACAAAGAGCAAACGGAGCATGGAGGAAGTGATCGATTTCCTGAAAGGAAAAGCAGATATTTAACCTCGTTGGGACGGAATAATGGATTCACGAGTTAATTTCGTGGGAAGTTCACAATACTCTGTCCCCTCCGCGTTCCATGATTCTATAACCTACCAATGCGATAGGTAATACTTATCATGAGTGATCAAATCCACCAATTTTACAATCAAATGACACTTGGTCATAATGATTACAACGAAAGAAAACAAGGCAAAAGGAGAAGGCATCATGAAAAAGAAAGTATTGGGTACAGCATTGGCATTTATTCTCGGTATGAGCGTCCTCACAGGATGCGGCAACAGTACAGCAGAGGCGAATTCGAAGGATGCGAGCTCGTCAGCAAGTACAAGTTCCGAAGCGGCAGAGAAGACAGGAGAGCTGAACAAGACAGATCACCTGAACATCGCGCTTCAGCCTATTCCGGGATATCTTCCGGTGACTGTACTTCAGGATAAAGGCTGGCTGGAAGAAGCCCTTGCGGAGGCAGGTTACGACAATGTTGAAGTGACATACACAGAGTTCGAGTCCGGCCCGCCGGAAAATGAGGCATTCGCTTCCGGCACACAGGATCTCGGCGTGATGGGAAATGTACCGACGATTTCCGGAGCAGCCGCAGGTCAGTCCAGATCCATCATCGGTGTGGCTTATAACGGTGAAAAAACAGAGGCTGTGATCGTTCCGAAGGATTCGGGGATTAAGGATGTGAAGGAACTGAAGGGCAAAAACATCGGTCTTGTGGTAGGTTCCATCGCCCAGGATTATCTGGATCGTCTTCTTGAGAAAGAGGGAATCGCATCTGCAGATGTGAACCTTGTCAACCTGGCGGTTTCCGAGCAGCTGAACGCTCTTGCCACCGGACAGGTAGACGCGATTGTCACCTGGCAGCCGACACTTGCCAAGGCAGAGGCACAGGAGATCGGAAAAGTGCTGGTGGACGGAACCGGCGTTTACAAATGCGAAAACCTGATTTCCGGAAACGCTGAGTACATCGAGGAGAATCCGGAGATCGTACAGATTTTTGTTCAGCAGTACGCAAGAGCTGCGGCAGAAGTAAGCAACAACATTCCGGACTACGCAGCACAGTACGCTGACAAATACGGCCTGGACGCATCCATCGTGGAGGCAACACTCAAGGACATCAACTATCAGGTTTCCATTCTGGACGAGGACGTTGATGACTTCCAGGCAACAGCAGACTGGCTGTACAACGCAGGCAACGTAAAGACATCCGTAAAGATCAAAGACATTGTGGTGGACAAATATGCAAATGACGATTCGATCGCTGAGTTTTTATCGAAATAATTCGAAAGGCGAGACAAAGAGTACGAATACATCAAACAACAGATTGTTTACAGCTCTTGGATCTTCCCTGGAAAGCTGTATACTGCCGGCGGCACTCATCCTCTTCTGGGTGGGTGCCGGCGCATTTGGAAAACTGAATACCATCGTGCTTCCTTCCTTTGATACAGTGGTTGATACCTTCTGGAGCGGCATTACTTCCGGACAGCTTCTGGCTGCACTGGCCATCAGTATCCGAAGAGTACTTTTGGGATACCTGGTCTCCTCCGTCCTCGGCATTGTACTGGGAATCCTCATCGGACTTTCCAGACACGCCCAGAGACTGAGCGGTCTTTTGATTCAGGTTCTCCGGCCGATTCCCCCGATTGCTTGGATCCCGCTGGTGATCCTCTGGATGGGCATCGGGGAAAATTCTAAGGTATTTCTCATTTTTCTGGGAGGCTTCTTCACCGTTCTGATCAACGTCATCGACGGCATTCGTTATACGGACAAGAAGTTGACGGAGGTTGCCTGGGTGATGGAGACACCGAAGCTCAAATATATCACCCGTCTGGTGATACCCGCGGCTCTGCCTTCCATTTTTACAGGACTGAAGGTGGCGCTTGGAAGCTGCTGGACCTGCGTGGTGGCAGCGGAGCTTGTGGCCTCTACCAGTGGTATCGGCTATATGATCTCCAATGCCAGAAACTTCGGACAGATGGATGTGGTCATCGTGGGAATGTTGTCCATCGGACTGGTGGGCAAACTGATGGATACGATCCTGAATGCCATCGGAAAAAGGCTGCTTGCATGGAATGCGTGACAAAAGGAAAAGGACGGTAACGGTTTGAAAGAGGATTACATTGTAGTCGAGAAACTGGGAAAAAACTTTGACAATGGGGACGCTCTGGGAATACAGGTTCTGCATGACATCAATTTTTCGATCAGAAAAGGGGAATTCATCTGCATCGTCGGCAGCAGTGGATGCGGAAAAAGTACACTGCTCCGGGCACTTTCCGGACTGGACGGAAGGCATGAGGGAAGTGTCACGATCGACGGAAAAGAAATTACGGCGCCGGGAAAAGAAAGAGGAATGGTTTTTCAGGAGCCGAGGCTCTTTCCCTGGCTTACGGTCAGCAAGAACATAGCGTTCGCGCTGGATCATGAGGATAAGAAGACAAAGCAGAGAAAGGCGCAGGAGTGCATCGATCTGGTTTCACTGTCCGGTTTTGAAAACAGTTATCCGAAGCAGCTGTCGGGAGGAATGGCACAGAGAGCGAACATCGCCAGGGCGCTGGTCAACAATCCGCCCATCCTTTTTCTGGATGAGCCCTTCGGAGCTCTGGATGCCTTTACCAAGATTCAGCTGCAGAATGAGCTGATCCGGATTAAAAAGGCAGAGGGAAGTACCATGATCATGGTGACGCATGACATTGATGAGGCGGTGTATCTGTCCGACAGGATCATCGTCATGGATAAGAATCCGGGGCGGATCAAGGAGATCATCGATGTGGATCTCCCGAGGCCGAGGGATCGGAACGCCTACGAATTCACGAGAGTGCGCAAACGCGTTTTTGAACACTTCTTTGAGACAAAGACGCTGACAGAAGAATATAACATCTGATGCAGTTCGCCGCCCTTCCGGAAAACTTTACGACCGGAAGGGCGTTGTGAACTCAGAAAAAAATCTGATATCCGGGCGTGCGTATTGCAATTACAGGAGCACGATTTTACGCGAAATCAGTGACGGGATGAACGAAGCAGAAACGAAAGGAAATGGTGGGGGCAATGGCAGCAGTATTAACACCGCAGGAGAAAAGAATCAAGGAAAACGGCGGAAAGATCGTTTTTGGCATAAAGGACGGAAAGAAACGGATCCAGAACATTTTTGACAGCTTCAGCGAAAAGACCAGCTACGTGGATGTGCAGAGGGCGAAGCTCTTCACGGAGTCCTTCAAAGAGACGGAAGGGCAGCCGCTGACGCTCCGCTGGGCAAAGGCTCTGTATCATATCGCGGCAAAGATCGACGTGTATATCGAGCCGGATCAGCTCATCGTCGGCCGCGTGGGAAGACTTGGCAAATACGGTCTGATCTATCCGGAGTTGGATGGCTGTTTTCTGAATCAGTTCGTACAGCAGGCAAAGGAGAGGGACGAGTCCCCCTTTGAGATCGATCCGCAGGACATTGAGATCATTGAAAAGGAGATTGCTCCCTACTGGAAAGGAAAAACCTACTACGAGGATCTCTCTTCCTCACTTCCTGAGGATGTGCTGAAGGTGACCTATGATCCGGAAGACCGTTTTTCCTCCCGGTATATCGTGAACGAATCCTCCGCCTGGAGAAGCGCTCTCCAGTGGGTGCACGATTACAAGAAGGGAATTACCGACGGCTTTGCTGCCATCAAAAAAGAAGCAGAGAAAAAAATCCGTGAGCTGGACGATATGAATCCTGCGGATTCCATCGACAGGAAAGCTTTCTATCAGGCCGTGGAAATCGTGGCTGACGCGATCATTCTCTGGGCACACCGCCACAGCGAAGAGGCTGTGAGACTGGCAGAGATCGAGTGTGATCCCCTCCGCAGACAGGAACTTTTGGAGATCGCCGGAATCTGCGCGAAAGTTCCGGAGCAGCCCGCGGAGACCTTCCGGGAAGCTCTGCAGAGTCAGTACTTCCTTCAGATGTTCTCCAGACTCGAGCAGAAGACCGGCGCCACCATTTCCAACGGACGCATGGATCAGTATCTCTGGCCTTACTATGAGCGTGATCTGAAGGCGGGCACCATTGACCGGGAAAAAGCAAAGGAACTCTTTTCCTGTGTCTGGCTTGGCATGGCGCAGTACCAGGATCTGTATATCTCCCCGGCAGGTGTGAAATTCAATGAAGGATACGCCCACTGGGAGGCTGTCACCATCGGCGGCACCGACGCAGACGGAAGGGATGCCACCAATGAGCTTTCCTACCTGCTCCTCGAGAATAAGAGGGAGTTCCCGCTGAACTATCCGGATCTTGCGGCGAGAATTCATCAGGGATCCCCGGAGAGTTTTCTTCACGCTGTGGCCGAGACCATCAAGGAGGGCAGCGGCTTCCCGAAACTTCTGAATGACGAGGAGATCGTTCCGTCCCTTCTGGCTCACGGGGCAACTTACGGAGATGCCAGAGATTATTCCGTATCCGGCTGCACCGAAGTCCGTATGCCGAACCTGGATACCTTTACCACGGCCTGCCCGTGGATCAACCTGGGAGCCGTGCTGGAACTCACTCTCCGGAACGGACGTCTGGCAAAATACGGAGACGAGCTTCTGACCATTGAGACCGGCGATGCGAAAGACTTCAAGAACTACGAGGAACTGGAGGAGGCCTTTTTCAAACAGGAGGAGTACATCCTGAAACTTGCCTTTAAACAGCAGTATGTGGCCAATCGCCTGCACGCACAGCATTTTGCCTCTCCCTTCGGTTCTGCTCTGCATCGCCTCTGCATGAAGAACGGACAGGATCTGCACAGTGAACACATCGACGGCGGTGTGGAGATCGGTTTCTTCGATTTCATTGGTCTGGCGACGGCGGCGGATTCTCTTGCAGCGATCAAAAAGGTTGTATTCGAGGATGAGACGGTTTCATTCGGTGAGGTTCTACATGCGATCAATCATGACTTTGAAAAGGAGGAAGTGATCCGTCAGCGCCTGCTTCACGCGCCGAAGTACGGAAATGATGATCCGTATGTCGACGAGATCGCGAAGAGAATAGACCGTTTTGGAATCCTCTTCGGAGAAAAATATTCCGACACCCTCGGTGTACAGATGGATCTTCGCTATGTATCCCAGTCCTCCAACGTTCCCTTCGG
>JAIKXQ010000004.1 GCA_024684035.1 Eubacterium sp.
AGTGGGATTCACGTCATTCCTTTACCGTTAGGTCTTGGCAGGTGGAGGAATGGCGTATTTTAATATTTGGAGGTTTTATATGAAATGGATTTATTTATTGATTGCTGGAGCGTTGGAAATCACCTGGGCTGTGGCAATGAAAATGTCTGACGGATTTACGGTATTGATTCCGTCAATTATTACAGGAGTGGGCTATATTGCTAGTGCTGTATTTTTAGCAATCGCTTTAAGGAAGCTGCCGCTTGGAACTGCCTATGCTATGTGGACCGGAATGGGAATCCTTGGAACGACACTGCTTGGAGTTTTTCTTTTCCATGAAAAGCTGTCTGTTCCTCAGGTGATATGTGTTATTCTGATTGTGATAGGAATTGCAGGACTTAAGATTTTAGCAAAGGATTGAGGTATCAGGTATGTTTCGAGAAATGCGTAGATTTAAACAGCAGGTATCAGAGGCTGAGTGTATTGATATTTTAAAAAGCACTAAGAGAGGTGTGCTATCAGTAATCGGTGACGATGGCTATCCATATGGTATGCCAATCAATCATTATTACTGCGAGGAAGATGGTAAGATCTATTTCCATGGAGCAAAACAGGGTCATAAGATTGATGCTATAAAATCCTGCGATAAAGCCAGCTACTGTGTTTACAACGAGGGCTTCCGCAAAGAGGGAGACTGGGCTTTAAACATCACCAGCGTTATCACTTTTGGCAGAATCCGCCTTGTGGAAGATGAAGAAACAGCACTTAAGATATGTTCGGAGCTTACAATGAAATTCACGGATGATCAGGCATATCTGGAGAATGAGATTAAGAATTCATTCCGCAATGTTCAGTGCTTGGAACTTGCACCAGAGCATATGACAGGGAAGCTGGTAAATGAATCTTAACTGTGAACTTCCAATAAGTGGTACGACTCGACGCGGGACGAGGTAATGGATTCACGAGTTAATTTCGTGGGAAGTTCACATGGAAGAGGATTTTTTTGTGAGAACACAAAATGAATTGATTCCAGTTGAAGTAAAAGCCAATAAAAATCAATCAAAATCCTTATCAGCATTAATTAAAAATGAAAAATACAGTGATATTTCATATGGCATAAAATTCGGTAATTACAATGTTGGCTATTCTAACAACATTTACACATTCCCATATTTTTGCGCATTTAAACTGAAAGAATATTTAAAAAAATGTAATCCGTGCAACATACCACCTTCGCAGCAGTCATGAGAGCCAAGAATACAAATATCCACACAGCAAAAAACGCCGTTACAAATGGGGGTGACAGGTACCATGAACGGTGATTACCTCACTATCTTTCAGCGCAATGTAGATGGGCAGGACACTTTTGTGAGACTGCTTGATTTGCTTGAAATACCTCATGAATAAATTGACCGGTTTTGTAACTTAATTATTTGTTGTATACAGGCCGGATTTCGGAGATAATGATCTTAGGACATAAATTTGTTTGCTAAACGGAACTGTCGTTGATTCTTTACAGAAAAGAGAGGAAAAAGTTATGGCAAAAGATGAAAGAACGAAGAACCCTTATGCGGGAACCAAAACCGAGAAGAATCTGTGGGAGGCTTTCGCCGGGGAGTCCATGGCAAGAAACAAGTACACATATTTTGCATCCGTGGCAAAGAAGGCCGGGTATGAGCAGATCGCCGCGCTGTTTCTTAAAACGGCGGACAATGAAAAAGAACACGCGAAGCTCTGGTTCAAAGCTCTTGGAGAAGTGGGTGACACAGCAGAGAATCTTCTTCACGCTGCGGAAGGAGAGAACGCAGAGTGGACAGACATGTACGAGCGAATGGCAAAGGAAGCGGAGGAAGAAGGCTTCACAGAACTTGCCGCACAGTTCCGGGGCGTGGCTGCCATCGAAAAACTCCATGAGGAGCGGTACCGTGCGCTGCTTCGGAATGTGGAAGCGATGGAAGTCTTCAAGAAGAGCGGCGTAGTTATGTGGGAATGCAGAAACTGCGGCCATGTAGTGGTTGGACTCGAAGCACCGGATGTGTGCCCGGTATGCAAGCATCCGCAGTCGTTCTTTGAAGTCAGAAGTGAGAATTATTAAACGATATGAGGTGACGAAGAAACTGGAAGATGCTTTTGGTGCGACTGAATAAATAATAGAATTGTGAGGAAAGACCCTGGAGGCATAGTATGCCCTGAAGAAACGCAGGATATACTGTGCCTTCTGTGCAATTTATTCCATAGAAACGGTTTGCGGCAACCCTTTTATACAAAAGTGATTGCGTTTGCCGTTAAGAGGTGACTGACATCAGGGACTTTCTAATGAAGTTCCTCGGCTTGCTGTTTATACAGCACGTCAGCAAGCAAGGTGGAAGATACACCCTGAGTATGAGGTAAAAAACCACCTTTACCCCTACTTCTTCTAGATCCTGTATTACCTTGTCATACATCGCACTTCCCTTTCAATCACTCCCGTGAAACAAAACGTTTAAGTCTCCATCTTCACCATATCGTTAGATCTGTCAACAGCTCTGTTTGTCGATTCCGTTCACTGTGGCTGTTTACAGAAGTAGTAAAGTTAATTCTACAGTAGTTGTAAACAAATACTTCGCCGGACGACGTTGCGTGAAGGAAAACAGGGTGCCTGCCCGCGGGCGATCCTCGAAAAGGTGAAGAGGAGACTGGAAGAGGCGGTGGGGAGACAGGAGGAAGCTGTTATGAAACTGGAATCGGTGGAGGAGTAAAGCTATGATCGTGGAAGAAATCCGAAATGAACTATTTACAATGCAGGATGAGAAATACAGAGATTTTCAGGCGAAGCTGATTCCCACCGTGGAGCCGGAGGACATCATCGGCGTGCGAACGCCGGAGCTGCGCAAATATGCAGGCCGTCTTCTGAAAAGAGACGATGTGCAGGAGTTTCTGGATGACCTGCCTCATAAATTTTTCGAAGAAAATCAGCTTCACGCCTTTATTCTCTCCGGCATGAAGGATTACGGGAAATGTGTGGCAGAGGTCAGCCGGTTTCTTCCTTATGTGAACAACTGGGCCACCTGTGATCAGCTGTCTCCAAAGATTTTTCGGAAAAACAAAAAGGATCTTCTGACGCACATAGAAGAATGGATTCGTGCGGAGGAAACCTACACGATAAGATTCGGAATCGGGATGCTGATGGCGCATTTCCTGGATGAGGATTTTGACAGCAGATATCCGGAAATGGTTGCCGCGGTAAATACAGAGGAATACTACGTCAAAATGATGATTGCCTGGTATTTCGCCACAGCCCTCGCAAAACAGTACGATCCAATACTTCCTTACATTGAGAACCAAAGGCTGGACGAATGGACGCATAACAAGACCATCCAGAAGGCGGTGGAGAGCTTCCGCATAACCTCGGAGCAGAAGGGATATCTGAAGCAGTACAGGAAAAAACGCGGCAAGTGATAAAGGTCTTATCAGCGATGCTTGGACTTACATGGAGAGGATGCGGAACAAAGGAGCTGGGCTTGGACAGTAATCGGAGGAACCATTTATGAAACACTACGATTTTGACATAATCCACGACAGAAGAAATACAAACTGCCTGAAGTGGGACTTTGGCCTGGAACAGAAAGGAAGAGAAGATCTGCTTCCTCTCTGGGTCGCAGACATGGACTTCCGTCTTCCGGAGGAAGTGCTCCGTGAAATAGAGACCCGGGTTCAGCACGGAATCTTCGGTTACACGAATATCGGTGAAGAGTACAGGAATGCCGTCCGTGACTGGTTTCGGCGAAGACATGGATTTACCATGAACGGAAACGACATCGTCATCACACCGGGTGTGGTCTATGCCATAGCAGTTGCAATCCGCACGTTCACAAAACCCGGTGACGCCGTGCTCGTCCAGCAACCGGTCTACTATCCCTTCATGCAGATGATCAAAAAGAACGGCAGGCGGGTAATCAACAACCAGCTGCTGTACCGCGAGGGTCGCTACGAGTTCGACTTTGAAGATTTTGAGAAAAAAATCTGCGAGCAGAACGTAAAGCTGTTCCTGCTCTGCAGTCCGCACAATCCGGTGGGACGAGTCTGGACAAAAGAAGAATTGATGCGTCTGGCAGAGATTTGTCGGAGGCATGACGTCTATGTATTCTCGGATGAAATCCACGCAGATTTTGTCTATCCCGGATTCCATCACACATCTTTCTACTCCCTGGGTGAGGCGTACACGAAGAAACTGATTCTGGGAACCTCCCCGAGCAAGACATTTAACATGGCGGGACTTCAGATTTCCAACATCATCATCCCCGATCCGGACACCCGACTGGCCTTCCGGCAGGAAAACAGCATAACGGGATACAGCCTTCCCAATGTCATGGGAATGACAGCAACCATGGCGGTCTATCAGCACGGCGAGCCCTGGCTGGAGGAGCTGCTGGAATATCTGCAGGGAAATCTGGCATATCTTCGTGACTTCCTGAGAGAGAAGCTGCCACAGATCAAACTCGTAGAGCCAGAGGGGACCTACCTGGTCTGGCTGGATTTCTCGGGCGTCTCCGACAACCATAAGGAACTGGAAAAAATCCTCACCGACAGGGCAAAACTCTGGCTGGACCCGGGAATCATCTTCGGCAGAGAAACCAACCTGTTCGAACGCATCAACATCGCCTGCCCGCGGGTGATCCTCGAAGAGGCGATGAGGAGACTGGAGGAAGCAGTGGGAAAAAATAGCTAGTCCGCAGATGGATTCTTGGTTTGCTTAACTGAAGATTACTTAACTCCGCCCGTGATTGCACCGACCCTTGACAGCGGAGTGCAAATGTTGCATTGTTATGGTATGGAAGATGCAAATATTGCCTCTTGACACAAGGAGAAGTGCAAAATGGGCGCAGTGAAAGAACTGAGATTAGAAAAAAAGCTTACGCAACAGCAAGTGGCGGATCTGGTTGGAATTTCACTCAGATCGTACAAAACATATGAAAATGATAAATCGAAAGAAGGTACAATCAAATATACTTATATTCTGGAAAAACTTAAGACCTTCAATCCGATCGATGAAGAACATGGGATTCTGGAGATGGATTTCATCAGAGATAAATGTAGAGAAGTATTTGATGAGTATCCGGTACACTACTGTATTTTGTTTGGCTCTTATGCAAAAGGTAATGCAAAAGAGACCAGTGATTTAGATTTTCTCATTTCATCGGATGTGAAGGGGCTTAAGTTTTATGGTTTAGTAGAGAAACTCAGATCAGCGCTACATAAGAAAGTGGATGTACTTAATCTGGAACAGCTCCGGGATAATCTTGAACTTACCAATGAAATATTAAGGGACGGGATTAGAATCTATGGATAATATAAAGAACGATCAGTACTATTTGGAAAAGATAAAGAAGGATATAGCTTTTATCGTGATTCACATGAAAGATGTAGATTTACAGGAACTGCATGAAAATGAAGTCCTTTTGGATTCTATGCTCTTTAGAATGATCCAGATCTCCGAAAATGCCAAGAAGTTATCTGCCGAATACAAGGAAGAAAAGGCGGTCAACAGAACCCGACGCGCCTCTCACTATGATGCGGACCACGTCGGGTCATTTTTTGTGTTATAGAAATTCCTCCGGAATTTCTATAACACAAAACGCTCCGCGGGATGCGCAGCTCGCAGATAAGAAGATCGCTTACGCGATTCTGCTCGCGCGCCAAAGTCCGACTACGCTCCCCTCAGGAGTGAGGGGATGGGGGAGTCGAAGTCCGCTTGCGGACTTTGTTCTTCTGAGGGGAAAAATGTCAGATCCAGATAACAATGAAAAACTTGAAGGCATTTTGTGTTTTCGATTGATCAAAGTGTTTAGCTTGATTCTTAACGGTGATAGGTTTTTGGCGCACGGATATCTATAGTATTTACGGTGAAACTCTTGGTGCGGGACTCATGGAGGATCAGTAAGTGCTCACCACAGCAATCAAGAGTAAGGAGATTCAACGGATGGAAAAATATGTGTGGTGTGAGGACACAGGTTCTGGATTGGAATTATGGCATAATGTATTTTCATATATTGATCCTGAGATAAT
Source organism: Eubacterium sp. (assembly GCA_024684035.1). Classification (GTDB taxonomy): domain Bacteria; phylum Bacillota; class Clostridia; order Lachnospirales; family Lachnospiraceae; genus Bilifractor. The sequence goes on from JAIKXQ010000004.1 coordinate 6,025, forward strand.
AGTTCAGACAAAAGAGAATAATGTAAAGCTACGCAAAAGCGCCAGTCGTATATTCGATGATGGAAATGTTTATTATATAATGATAGACTGTGCTGTAGATAATCCGGATGTCCTGAGAGAAGTAGGAGCTCTGAAAAAAGTGATCAGAGACGATTGCCAATGGTATTATTGTTCGTTATTCTGTCTCCGATATTCCTCGATCGATTTCATCGCGGCATCCGGATTGAGCCCGCAATTCTCAACCAGATCCTGAACAATCTGTTCTGAAGAAGCATTATACTTCAGTGCAGTTTCAATGGTGGCCAAAATGCGACCTTCTTCGCGCGCTTCATTACTCACTTCTCTTATTTTATCTTCTAGAGTGTAAAACATTTGCGCTCCTTTCTTGTCCCTTCTGGCGTGTGTGACGGCTTCATCAATCTCTTTCGAAATGCCATCGGAAACCTTTCCGGATTTCAGATAATCAACGAGTTCTTGCAGCAGCGGGGTGTCGGCTTTCGGTGATTTAGCGTTTATAAAAAATGTTGCGGCAAGAGAATAGGTGATATCATAACAGGGATTTAAGTTGCTGACGATATTGTGTGAAGTTCGTAGTTCACACATACTTCCCGGCTATCGGCACCATCTCGCGTTTGTTATGGACAATCGCATTTTCGTTCAATATTCGTATCTGATAATCTCCGTCGCCGAAATCCATGAGGTGGCGGAGATTTATGGTGATGTCAGAGGATTCGCCAAGCTTTAAGAGCCATTTGGCGCAGTTGTCTCCACAGTTGGAGGCGTTGAAAATTTTGCCGGGGTTCTTAAATATCAGGATCAAGGTTTTGACCCCACCGGAAAGTGTATAAGGAGAAATTACGCCTAACACAGGGCTATTGATCGCGCCGCTTCCAAGAACCTCAGAATTGTCGACATCCCGGATCATTTCTTTGACTGTATTATCTTCCAACCATTCGTTTCTGAAAGTGTTTTTGAAATATACAGGGGTGTTGTATATGGATCCCTTCATTTCGCCGTAGTAAACTGAAAGCATGCGTTACTCCTCTTCTCTGTGAAAGTTTATTCCTTTTATGTGGTTAAGAACCCTGGTAATTATTGTAGGATGTTTATAATAGAGGTTTAGCCGTGTCTTGCTGTATTCCATAGGAGTTCCATGGGTATATCGGGTGATCACGCTTGTGAAAAACCGTTCCCAGCTAAAGAACAGGCTGCTATCGGCGTATTTTTCCGGGTGATTGATCTTTTCATTGGGAAGGTCTTTGATAATATCAGAGGTCAAGAGCAACCATTCAAAAGACTCCGGAAGATACAGATGCAGATGGCAGTTGGATTGCATGAGTGAGCAAATTTTCTCTATTTCCGCTCCGAAAGCGGCTCCGTCTGCTATGATTAAAATACTTTGTTTTTGCGCATCGGAGATGAGATTGAATATATTGGATTTTCCGCCGGCTGAAATGCATTCAAAAGAACCGTTATTGTCTTCTGATACAGCCTGGAAAAAATCGTAGCCGGAGTTTGAGTCTTCTGTGATGACGATATCCGGCGAAATCATAGCATCGATGGTCAGGTCAAACAGTTTTTCTTCGTAAATTCGATAAGTCTCGTGATAAACAGGTTCAAGGTCATTGTATTTGCCGGAACTTTTAATGCCGTAGATCTCGGTTATGCTGTAGGGCAGATTCTTGAGGCTTTCACGGGTTACCAGAACATAATAGTTTTTGCCTTCTTTAACATGGCCTGCAAAATGTTCGGATGAGACAAAAGAATTGCCTTCGTCAATAAAGACGATACTGTTGCTGATCGTAGCAAGCTGGTCTTCCCAGGTGTTGCCTTCGATCACGCGACATGCGGTAGGGCAGCTGAGCGAGACACCGCTGTCTGAACCATTTGAGACATAATCCCGTATCATATCTACAAGAACAGTTTTGCCGGTAGCGCTGTCACCTTTGATGATGGTGATGTTACGCTTAATGTCGAATTCATATTTTACTATGGAATTTTGTATGATGATATGATATGAGCCTACCATAAGTAATCCTTTCCGCCTGCCTTCGATAGGTGCAACAACTGTCTTTGTATAACCTTACTACTCAGGCGTTTTATTTTCAAGTGGAGTGGGAAAACCCTCTGACAACTGGTCTGACGCGCATAGCAGGGGTTCTGCTACACAATCCGAAACAAACAGATGCCTTGTGCTGTGCAACATGCCCAATGAAAGCGGCTGACTACAAAAGCTTTTGTACATAAGTAATTGCATATTGCGAATATTTGGAATATAATAAATATAATATTAATATCGAACACTTGCTACACGAACAACGTGAACGCAACAATTCATTTAACACCCGGCTGGGCCGGTTAGTTTCAAAACACAATTTCAATAGCTTTAATCAAGCAGTATCTCAAGTAATAAGAAACAATTAAATAAAGAAAAACTTCAGTTATTCGCACCAAGGGAACGTCATAAGTTTCAGAAATCGAAACACAAGTTGCGGGTTTGGCGTATGAAAGAGAGGAAAATAATATGGCAAGAACCGTAGATATTGACGCGAAAATCGAACAGCAGGAGCAGAAAATCCTGAAACTCCAGGAGCAGCTGGAAGAAGCCCAGAACGAATATGATCGTCTGGTGGAAAAGAAAAACGAAGCGGATATGAAGAAAATCCTCGGCGCCTATGCGAAAAGTAAGCGCAGTATGGAGGAAGTAATTGATTTCCTGAAAGGGAAAAATTGATGTCATTATTTTGAATCGATGTAGTCTGATTCCTCTTTTGCGAGAAGTTGAATAACAGATTCTTTGAAGAAAACTAATCAGCTTTCGGAAAGAAAAAAGAACTGGGGGGATTTGAGCACGGAACACTTTCTTAAACGTAAGTGGAAAAAATGTTCATCCCCCTTTGAGTTTATAAAGATTTCATGGTACCTCATGGTACCTGGCACTTCGCCGGGAAGAGACGATGGAAAAATAGCTTGCCCGCGAAAGGATTCTCGGTTCGCTTAACTGAAGATTACTTAACGCCGTCTGTCAAAAAAACATGATTGACAGACCTGAAATAAAAGACTAGAATCTTATTAATGACTAAGTTCCAGATACTTGTGAGGCCTGGGACCGCGGGAGGACCTAAGGGCCCTCCTTTAATTATTTGCGAGGATAAAAGATGTCGAAACCATATCTGACATATGAACAACAGATCCGGAAATTGACGAGTGATAAAGGGCTCGTTATTGATGATCGGATTTATGCGGAGCGTATGCTAGTTGACATAGGATACTTTTCGTTGATTGGAGGATACAAGAATCTGTTCATCAATCCGATGACCAGAAAATATGTAGGCGGGACAACTTTTGAGGATATTGTCGACCTCTATCGATTTGATGAGAAACTCCGACAGCTCACTTTTCGATATCTTATAACGGTGGAACAAAAAATAAGACAGCTTATCTCTGATAGTTTCTGCTCGTATTATGGAGAGAATCAGGCAGAATATCTTTCACCATCTAACTATTCCAGAGATCCGAAAAAGGCAGCGGATCTATCGAAGTTGATCCAATTATTGGATTATCATGCGAACCGGAACAACGAAAAAAACTATCTTTGTTATCAGAGGCGTGTTAATGGTAACGTACCCTTGTGGGTTACCACAAAGATATTGACGTTCGGTCAACTCTCCAAATTCTATGGGCTGTTACAACACAGGCAACAGAGCACAATCAGTAAATTCTATGAAAATGTAACAGAAAAAAATTTAGGGCAGTATTTAAGGTGTCTTACATTATTTCGTAATGTATGTGCTCATAATGAGCGTCTATTTAGTCATAATCTAATTCAGAGAGAATTCCCCGATACAAAACTTCATCAAAAAATGAATATACCGCAAAAAGGCAACATGTACATAATGGGAAAAAAGGACTATTTTGGACTGGTTATCGCTTTTCGGTATCTGCTGAGAACAGATGAATTCATTCAATATAAACGACAATTGAAGGGAGCCATTGAGGAATACTGTAAAAAAGGAACGCGTTTGACAAAAACAGAGCTTCTAAGAAAAATGGGTATGCCGGAAAACTGGGAGATGATTACCAGGTATAAGCTATAGACACTGGAGCGTATAGAATAATAGCTGTTCCGCAACGAATGACAGACGTTTTGGGGAAAGAGTGAAAAACCTGTTCGAACGCATCAACATCGCCTGCCCGCGGGCGATCCTCGAAGAGGCGATGAGGAGACTGGAAGTCTCAGTAAGAAAATGATAGGCAGGAATATCACGGATGCAGCAGGAAAAGTAAAAATGAAAGCTTGTGAAATGGGGAAATGAAATATGACAGATAAGATACAACTGTATGAAGATCAGCCGATTCGAACTGCGTGGGTGGAGGACGAGGAAGAGTGGTATTTTTCCATTGTTGATGTGGTACAGGTTTTAACAGAAAGCAAAGATGCAACTGCGTATTGGCGGAAACTAAAGCAACGCCTGAAACAAGAAGGCAATGAAACCGTGACAAATTGTCACGGTTTGAAGATGAATGCGCAGGATGGAAAAAAACGCTTAACAGATGTTGCTAACACAGAACAATTATTGCGTTTAATTCAGGCCATTCCATCAAAAAAAGCAGAACCATTTAAATTATGGCTTGCGCAAGTCGGGAGGGAGAGGATAGAAGAGACTATTGATCCTGAACTTACAATAGACAGAGCGCTTGAGACCTACGCAAAGCTCGGATATGATGCAGATTGGATTAATCAGAGACTACAGACAATACGTGCAAGAAAAGAGCTTACTGACCAATGGAAGGGGCACGGAGTTAAACAGGGTAAGGAATTTGCGATTCTGACAGATGAAGTAACACGAGCCTGGTCAGGAATGTCGACGAGACAGTATAAAGACTTGAAGGGGCTCAAAAAAGAAAACCTCAGAGATAATATGAGTACTCTTGAACTGGCACTTAATATGCTCGCTGAGGCAACAACTACTGAACTTACAAAAGTCCATGATCCACAAGGGCTGGAAGAAAACAAGGTAATTGCTCAAAAAGGCGGACAGATAGCAGGAAATGCCAGAAAGAATATAGAACAGGAGACAGGGACTCCGGTCATTACCGGTAAAAATGCAAAACAATTAAATGATGCTCTAATCGGAATGATAGAGAACGTAATCGATGATGAAAACAATAGGACTAAGTGACATAGTTGGTTGTGCAGTTTTGGTATGTTATCAATTAACGGTGACAGAGACATCAGGAGGATGTGAAGGGGCTTAAATCTACGATTCCCCATATATAAAGAAGATATTCAAGGAAGGCGAGTTGTTACGAGATGCGGTTGTTGCATATTTTGCAACAGCTCAAGATAAAGGGGCTTAACGGTACCAGGCACTGGGAGGCTTTGTATAACCTTACTACTCAGGCGTTTTATTTTCGAGTGAAGTGGAAAAACTCTCTGACAACTGGTCTGACGCGCATGGCAGGGGTCCTGCTACACAATCCGAAACAAACAGATACCTTGTGTTGTGCAACATGCCTAATGAAAGCCGCTGACTACAAAAGCTTTTGTACATAAGTAATTGCATCTTGCGAATATTTGGAATATAATAAATATAATATTAATATCGAACACTTGCTACACGAACAACGTGAACGCAACAATTCATTCAACACCCGGCTGAGCCGGCTAGTTTCAAAACACAATTTCAATAGCTTTAATCAAGCAGTATCTCAAGTAATAAGAAACAATTAAATAAAGAAAAACTTCAGTTATTCGCACCAAGGGAACGTCATAAGTTTCAGAAGTCGAAACACAAGTTGCGGGTTTGGCGTATGAAAGAGAGGAAAATAATATGGCAAGAACCGTAGATATTGACGCGAAAATCGAACAGCAGGAGCAAAAAATCCTGAAACTCCAGGAGCAGCTGGAAGAAGCCCAGAACGAATACGATCGTCTGGTGGAAAAGAAAAACGAAGCGGATATGAAGAAAATCCTCGGCGCCTACGCGAAAAGTAAGCGCAGTATGGAGGAAGTAATTGATTTCCTGAAAGGGAAAAATTGAC
>JAIKXQ010000009.1 GCA_024684035.1 Eubacterium sp.
AGGATAAGAAGGATGAGGCCGCAGAGAAATCCGGCACCAGCGGATCAATGTCTGTGGGGGACTACAGTTTCACCTGGTCCGGCGGAAGCGGAAGAGTCGAGATTTCCTGCTCCAATGTGACGGTGAAAGACGGCGTTGCCACAGCCACCATTGTTTTTTCCGGAACGGGTGGAAGACAGAGTCATTACGACATGATAAAGGTGGCAGGAAAAACCTACAGCGGAATGAATTCCTTCACGGTGCAGATTCCGGTTAATAAGAATGTGACACTGGAGGGAAGAACCACGGCGATGTCGAGCGCTCACTGGATTTCCTACACAATCCGGATCTCCACGGGATCGAAGGAGGACGGCAAAGCCGTCCGCAGCACCGTCGGAGAACGGAAGGATAAAATTGATGAGAAGGCACCGGAGATCGCCGGTCTTTCCTACAGGGACGAGACGGCGATAACGTACACCGACAAGGTGAAAATTTTCAATTATGAGGACGGCATTTCGCTGATTGAGGTGAACATGATGACCGGAACATCCAGAAAGAAGGATGGGAATTCCGGAAGCAAGTCTCTGTACAAAAATCCGGTTGTGAAATATCTCGTTGTGCCGGAGAAAGCGGAGATTCCGGCGGGACTTGATAAGGATGTCATTGTGATCCGTCAGGAGGTTAAGAAGGCCTACGCCGCCAATGAGCAGATCTACGCAATGCTGGAAGAGCTCGGCGTGGCGGACAAAGCCGGGGCCATCGGCTTTAGGGCAGAGGATGTGAAGAATGAGGAGCTGAAGAAGAAAGTGTCCGCATCCGGAGCAGTATACGCCGGTTCCTGGGATAATTGGGATTTCCGTACCATGGTCAGCGAGAAACTGGATTTTGTCATCGAAGACGGACAGCTTCTTCCGGAAAAAATTGCCGGTGAAGAAGAGACGAAGAAAGCGGAGAAACTTCTTTCCAAACTGGCGGATCGTTCTGAGCAGATGAAGATGCCTCTCTTTGTGGACAGAAGCGGGGACGAGGTCAACGATCTGGCCAGAGCGGAGTGGTATAAAGTATACGGAACAATCTTCGGCGTACCGGAACAGGGCAAAAAACTCTACGAAGAGGTTGAGAAAAAAGCCGGAGAGACACTGAAGGCACAGGCACAGGAAGCAATCGAGAAGGAAAAAGAATGATCGGCGAAACAGGGAAGCGTAAGAGCGGAAAGTGGAAGCTGAATAGAGGAGCGGCGGCAGTGATTACTGCCGCGCTTCTTATATCAGGACAGTTGATGACCGGCTGCGGCAGTGATCAGACAGCCGGAAAGACAGGAACAGAGGCGGTCTCCGGCAGATCTGTGGATGATGTCGGAAACTCTAAAGAGAAATCAGAGAAAAGCAATTCCGGAGAAGAGAATACCGCCGGGGAAAAAGAAAAAACAAAGGAAAGGGTCGGCGGGAAAGCAGAAAGGGAAGCCTGGCTTTCCTCCGAGACGAAAGGCGCTCCGGAGCTCTCCGGTCTGAAGCCGGTAGGCAGCATGAAGCTGGAATATGCGGAGTGCTTTCATGTCTGGTACTACGAGAATGACTATAAGGTTCTGGACATCCCGGAGGCGGGGCAGTATCTCGTAGTCCCTGAGGGAAGTGACGTACCGGCTGGTGAGCTGCCGGAGGATATGCGGATCATCCGGCAGCCGCTGAAGAATATCTATCTGGCTGCCACCTCCGCCATGGCGCTTGTTGACGCCATCGGGGGGCTGGACAGCATAACGCTAAGTTCTCTTGATGTGGACGGCTGGTATATCGATGGTCCGAAGCAGGCTCTCGAGGAAGGAAAAATGGAGTATGCCGGCAAGTACAGCGAGCCGGATTACGAGATGCTCATCGCGAAAAACTGTGATCTGGCGGTGGAGTCCACCATGATCCTTCATGCCCCGGATGTGCAGGAGATGATCGAGGATCTCGGGATCCCGGTGCTGATTGACCGCTCCAGTTATGAGAAAGAGGCTCTCGGAAGAACCGAGTGGATCAAGCTCTACGGAGCTCTCCTTGACAGGGAAGAGGAGGCACAGCGCTTTTTCGACGAGCAGGCAGAACTGGTGGGCGGCAGCAACCGTTTCGAAAAGACCGGAAAAACCGTCGCGTATTTTTCCATATCGACGGACGGCATGGTGGTCATACGAAGACCGGAGGATTACATCCCGGGGATGATTGAGCGCGCCGGCGGCACTTACCTGTTCGCGGATATGAAAAATCCGGCGGGAGAGAGCGCAACGGTGGACATCTCCATGGAGGAGTTCTACAGCAAGGCGGTTGACGCGGACTATCTGGTGTACAACGGAACGATTGTCGGCGGATTGAAAAATCAGGATGAGCTCATTGAAAAGAACGAACTTTTCCGAGACTTCAAGGCCGTCCGCGAGGGAAATGTCTGGCAGGTGGACAAGAGTATGTACCAGTCCACGGACAAGGTCAGCAGACTGATTCTGGACATGAACATCATGTTGACCGGCGGTGATACATCGAAGCTGACATTCCTTTCGAAGGTGGAGAGCTGAGAACCGGCGCCGGACAATACAGGAACTACATACAAAACAGAGAGGCTGGAAAAACGCGTGGAACAGAAGACATTTCATGAGGCAAATATCAGAAGAAGAATCCGTTGCGGCATGGTTTTTGCCGTCCTTGCGGCAGTCTTCTGTCTGATTATTGTTCTGAACATCAATACGGGTAACGTCCGGATTCCGGTGGGACGGATTCTGAAAATCATCTTTCTTCGAAGTGGGGAACGGGATGAGATGAATATTATCTGGAAGATCCGGCTTCCCAGAATTCTCATGGCTGCTCTGCTGGGGGGCGCGCTTTCGCTCTCCGGTTTTCTTCTCCAGACGTTCTTTGAGAATCCCATCGCCGGTCCCTTTGTCCTCGGTATATCCTCCGGGGCAAAAATGATTGTCGCCATTGTCATGATCTTTCTCATCGGAAAATTCGGCCGTGTGACGAGTGCCGGTCTGATCCTGGCGGCGTTCTTCGGATCCCTGCTGGCAACCGCTTTTATTCTGGCCATCTCCCGGGTGGTGAACAGTATGCCGGTGCTTTTGGTGGCCGGTATTATGATCGGCTATATCTGCACGGCGGTGACAGACTTCATCGTCACTTTTGCGGAGGATTCGGATATCGTAAACCTACGGAACTGGTCACAGGGAAGCTTTTCAGGAATGAACTGGGGCAATGTGGCCGTGTCGGCAGTGATCATCGGAATTGCCGTGACCTGTACGTTTCTTCTGGCAAAGCCCATCGGCGCTTTTCAGCTTGGAGAGGCATATGCCCGAAGTATGGGGGTAAATGTCCGCAGATTCCGGGTCGTGCTGATTTTTCTCTCCAGCATCCTCTCGGCCACGGTGACCGCCTTTGCGGGACCGGTATCTTTCGTCGGCATCGCGGTTCCTTTTTTGACGAGGAGAGCTCTGGGAACTACCAGCCCCCTGGTGGTGATTCCGGCGTCTTTTCTGGCCGGCTCAGTTTTCTGTATGATCTGTGATCTCATCGCGAGAATGGCACTGGCACCGACGGAGCTGAAAATAAGCACGGTGACTTCCATCTTTGGAGCGCCGGTTGTCATCTATATGATGCTTCACCGGAAGAAAGGACAGGCGGGATGAAGAGACAGGAAGAATATCACATCAGCCTTGAAAAGCTGGGAGTCGGCTATGGCGGAAGACCTCTGATCCGGGATATTGATCTGGATATACGGCGGGGGGAGATCGTCACCCTCATAGGTCCCAACGGAGCAGGAAAGTCCACCATTTTGAAGACCATTACCAGACAGTTGACACAAGTCTGTGGAAAAGTTCTGGTGGAGGAGAGGAATCTGACGCACTACAGCTGGAAAGAATTGTCTCAGAAGATGGCAGTGGTGCTGACGGACCGGGTGAAGCCGGAGCTCATGACCTGTCACGACATTGTGGCGACGGGCAGGTATCCATACACGGGAAGGCTGGGAATTCTCACAGCGGAGGATGAGAAAAAAGTGGACGCGGCACTTGCCACGGTGCGGGCGACGGAACTTGGAGAACGGGATTTCACCAGTATCAGCGACGGACAGAAACAGAGGGTTCTTCTTGCCCGGGCCATCGCTCAGGAACCGGATGTGATTGTTCTGGATGAGCCGACCTCTTATCTGGATGTGCGCTATAAACTGGAACTATTGAAAGTTCTGGGAGATATGGCAAAGCAGAGAGGAATCACCGTGGTTCTTTCTCTTCACGAGATCGATCTTGCCATGAAGATTTCCGACCGCATCATCTGTGTGAGCGGCGATCGCATCAAGGCCACGGGAACACCTGAGGAGATTTTCCGGGAAGAACTGATCCGGGATTTGTACCAGCTGGACAACGGCTCCTTTGATCCGCTCTTCGGAAGCGTTGAGCTTCCGAGGGTACAGGGAAAACCGGAGGTTTTTGTTCTGTCGGCGGGGGGCAGAGGAATTCCGGTCTACAGGAGTCTTCAGAGAAAAAAGATTCCCTTTGCGGCGGGGATTCTGTACACCAACGATATCGATTACCGTCTGGCAAAGGTGCTGGCGGCGGAGGTGATCAGCGAGAAACCTTTTTCTCCGGTGTCTGATGAAGCCTTCGAACGGGCGAAGGAAATGATCCGCAGCTGTAACCGGGTAATCAACGCGGGCTTTCCCGTGGGCGAGATGAACATCCGGATGCAGGAACTGGTACGGGAGGCTGAGGAACTGGGAAAGATCGCGACAGACGTACCTGTGGAGACAGAATGACCTTGACAAATCCGGATTGCGACGTATAATTAAATTGCAAACAATTTAAAAACAGGAGTTGAAGATGGGAAAGTACGATTGTATAAGGCTGGAGAATCAGCTCTGTTTTCCGTTATACGCAGTATCCAAAGAGGTAGTCCGGAGATACAAGCCGATCCTCGATAAGCTGGATCTGACGTATACGCAGTATATTGTCATGATGGTGCTCTGGGAGAAGAAACAGACGAATGTCAAGGAACTGGGCAAATGCCTTTATCTGGACTCGGGCACGCTGACTCCCCTGCTTAAGAAACTTGAGCAGAAGGGATATATCGTGAGAAGGAGATCCGAAGAAGATGAGCGCAACCTGATCGTTCACATCACGGAGGATGGAATGGGACTTCAGGAGCAGGCGCTGGATGTGCCGGAACAGATTGGCCGTTGTATCGCCCTCTCACCGGAGGAAGCAAAGCAGCTCTATGATCTGCTCTACAAACTGCTGGGCAGCATCGGCTGATGCCGGAACTCATATAAAATCAGATTGCCGGTATCCGGTCGGGGAATTTGTGAACCGTCATACCGGGTGTAAGCATGAACGCATTGCGCTTCGCAGTCATTTGTTGACCGAAAAAGCGCGGTGCGTTATAATTTTTGTCGGAATATACGTAAAAATGAGTAAATATTACATCGAAGAACAGAAAACAAGGAGATAGATGAGTATGAGCACAAGAATCGGAATCATGGGTTACGGAAATCTCGGAAGAGGTGTGGAGATCGCGGTAAAAGAAGCTCCGGATATGGAACTGGCTGCTGTTTTTACAAGAAGAGATCCGGAGAGCGTGAGCATTCTCACAGAGAATGTGCCGGTGGTTAATACGGCGGATGTCAAAGACTGGACAGATAAGATCGATATCATGATCATCTGTGGAGGAAGTGCCACAGATCTTCCGAAGCAGACTCCGGAGTACGCAAAACTCTTCAATGTAGTGGACAGCTTCGATACGCATGCAAGAATTCCGGAGCACTTTGCGAATGTCGACGCGGCTGCAAAGGAGAGCGGACACATCGGAATGATCTCCGTGGGCTGGGATCCGGGTATGTTCTCCCTCAACCGTGTCTATGCAAACGCGATTCTTCCGGACGGAAAAGACTACACATTCTGGGGAAAAGGCGTATCCCAGGGACATTCTGACGCGATCCGCAGAATCGAAGGCGTGCGCAACGCAAAACAGTACACGATCCCGGTAGAGAGTGCCCTGGAGGCTGTACGTTCCGGAAGCCAGCCGGAGCTCACCACAAGACAGAAACATACGAGAGAGTGTTTTGTTGTTCTTGAGGAAGGAGCAGATGCTGCCAGAGTCGAGAAAGAGATCAAAGAGATGCCCAACTACTTCAGTGATTATGACACAACCGTTCATTTCATCAGTGAAGAGGAACTGGAGAAAAATCATGCGGGAATGGCTCATGGCGGCTTTGTCTTCCGTTCCGGCAAAACCGGCGTAAACAAAGAAAACAGCCATATCATCGAGTACAGCCTCAAACTGGATTCCAATCCGGAGTTCACCACAAGTGTACTCGTGGCTTACGCGAGAGCAGTAAAACGCATGTATGACGAGGGACAGAGAGGATGTAAGACCGTTCTCGATGTGGCACCGGCATACCTCTGCAGCCAGAGCGGCGAGGAGCTGAGAGCTCATCTGCTGTAAGCGTGTATAAGAGGATCCGGAAGGCCTGCAGAACGTTATGGTATAGGGATTGCGGAACAATTTCCTGTACCATGAACAGAAGGGGGACAGCGCAAACGACGCTGTCCCTCTTTTTAAGGTTAAGATTGATTTTAGCATTTTGTCTCATAGGGACTGCGGAGCAATTTCTTATGAGATAAAAACAGGAGAGGGCTGGCTGGACTCTCTCCTGTATGGATCCGGTGAAGCAGGGACGATCAGAGACGATCGTCTCTTTTTACGTATCCGGGACGTTCAGCTGTGGCAGAGAGTTTCGCCTCGTGGCCGATAACTGCCCATTTATCAACAACCTGATGGTCGATCTGTACGTTTTTGCCGATCTTGGAGTAGGCAAGGATGATACTGTCTCGTACCGCTGCACCCTCTTCGATGGTGACACCACGGCCGATGACACAGTTCTCAACGGTGCCTTTGATGACGCAGCCGTTGGAGATCAGTGAGTGTTTTACTTCTGCTGTCTCATAGTACTTGGTAGGCGCGGAATCCGTGGTTACCGTGTAGATGGGCCAGTCGGGATCGAAGAGGTTGTTGGCCTCCTCACTGTTCATGATATCCAGGTTTGCGTTGTAGTAACTCTCGAAATCCGATACTGTCGCGAAGTAACCGCGGTGGGCAACGCCACGGACGTCGTACTCGGAGCACTCCTTGTTGATGATCTGGGAAAGCGTGTAGATCGAGGAGATCTTTCGTGCTTTCTCGATGAGTTCTACAAAGAGCTCTCTCTTCATGATGTAAGTGTCCATGAAGATGTTTTTCTCTTTGGCAGTTCCTCTGTTCCTCTCGATAGAGAGAACGCCCTTCTGTTTGTTCAGCTCCAGTGCATCGCAGCTGAGGTAGGCGGTTTTCGCGTTGTTTACATGGTGATAGAGCAGAGTGATATCCGCGCTGGAGGCAATGTGTGTGTCCAGAAGCGTGCGGAAATCCTGTGTGTAGACCATGTAGCTGGGAGCGATGATTACATACTCCTGAGGCTTTCTCGCGATGATGTTCAGGTTCTGGGCGAAGGCGGCGACATCTGTATTGTAGACGTCGTTTGTGCGGTTCAGATTGGAGAAGAGAAGCTGGAGCTTTCCTCTCTTTGAGTTGATATTGAAGGCGCTGCCGTTGCTCAGGTGCTCGGCGAGAGATCTGGGATTCTCGCGAACATAAACCTGAATGTGGTCGATCTCACTGTTGCTCAGATTGGAAAGCGGAAAATCGATGACGCGGTATCTTCCCGCAAAGGAGAAGGCACCCATGGGACGATAATCCTGCATGCCCGCAACACGGATGTTGTTGGCAGATGAAGTAATAATACCTAAAGCGTCACACATGATTATTCATCCCCCTTTACGTTCTTTGCTACAAGTTCGATATTTTCGCTCTTGGCGCTGCCGATCACGACGTTCTTGCCCACATGTACACCATCGGCCACCAGAGCGCGGGTGACTACTGCGCCGGCTTCAACGACAGCTCCCGGCATGAGAACCGTGTCGATGACTTTTGCTCCGGGTTTAACCTGAGCGCCGGTGAAGAGAACTGAATTTCTGACTTCACCCTGAATCTTACATCCCTGTGTGATGTAGGCGTTTTTGACGGTTGCGTCCGGTCCGATGTACTGCGCGAGCGCGGAGGCGTCCTCTGTGTAGATCTTCCAGGACGGGTCATCCAGATTCAGACCGTTGCTGTCATTGAGAAGATCCATATTTGCCTCCCAGAGGGAGTCGATGGTTCCGACGTCTTTCCAGTAACCCTTGAACTGGTAAGCCCAGAGCGCTTTGTTGTCATTCAGAAGCGCGGGGATGATATCTTTACCGAAGTCATGGTTGGAATCCGGGTTTTTCAGATCCGCCATGAGCATCTTGCGGAGAAGTTTCCAGTTGAAGATGTAAATACCCATGGAAGCCAGATTGCTCTTCGGCTTCTCCGGTTTTTCCTCGAATTCCACGATTTTTCCGTCTTCATCCGTATTCATGATACCGAAGCGGCTTGCCTCTTTCATCGGAACTCCGATGACGGCGATGGTTGCGTCCGCATTGTGCTCTTTGTGGAAGCTGAGCATTCTGGAGTAATCCATCTTGTAGATGTGATCACCCGAGAGGATCAGCAGATATTCCGGATTGTAGGTGTCGATGAAGTCGATGTTCTGCGAAATGGCATCTGCGGTTCCGCGGTATACGTCGAGATTGGCGTCTGCTTTCTCACGAGGAGGAAGAACGTAGACACCGCTGTCCTTGGTATCGAGACCCCAGCGGCGGCCTGCTGCCACATAGCTGTTCAGAAGAACCGATTCGTACTGCGTAAGAACTCCGACTACGTCGATGCCACTGTTTGCACAGTTACTAAGTGGAAAATCGACAATTCGATACTTACCGCCAAAGAAAACGGCCGGTTTGGCGACCTTGTTGGTCAAGTCTTTCAGACGGCTGCCACGACCGCCGGCCAGAATCATAGCCAGCATGTTGTTTTGACTCATAAAACTGCTACCCCACTTTCATATCTTTTTGATGCGACAAATTCTTATCAGAACGAATTGTTAATCATGCATAAAATACAGATGAATTTACACCGCTCGTCAGATGAATTATCTAATTCAATATTATACAATATATGAAATAAGTGGTAAATAGCATATGAATTTGGAATAATATACAAAATACAAACAAGTAATTTGGATGGTTTTATTTATTTCGTAATCGTTTTCGCATAACGTACTTAAAAACAGAAAAGAGTATATATTATAAAATAAAAAATAAACAAATGGAAACTATTTTTGGTCACATGTTACAGAAAAGTCATGTGACTGACAAAAAGAGCAAGAAATGGATAAATAAATTTAAATAACGGGGCCGGGGGGCTTCCGCGGTAGAAAAAGGGCGTGGATCGGTCAGGTAATATATCCGAAGAATCTGACATAAAAAATGCGCCCGTGTTACGAAAAGATTGTTGGGTTTTCACTCTCAATGTGCGATAATTATTTCATATAGAAGTATAGCAACAGAGAAGCTGATGTTTAGCACAATAGATCTGGAGGACACGAGTGAGACAATTACTGACCAGATGGGGGAGAGATATTGATGTAAACAGCGTGCTTCAGGAATACCCGCGGGAGATGCTCCGGAGGAAGAACTGGATCAATCTCAATGGATACTGGGATTATGCATTTACCGGGGGAATTGAAAAAGAAGGACTGCTTCCGCAGGGAATACCGGAGAAATGGGACGGACAAATTCTGGTTCCCTTTTCACCGGAGAGTGTATTGTCCAAAGTCAGCCGGCAGCTGTTGCCCCATGAGCTCCTTTGGTACAGGAGATTCCTTCCTGAACTTTCGGAGCGGAAGGAGGGGCACAGGATCCTGCTTCACTTCGGAGCTGTTGATCAGGCGTGTATCGTCTATATCAATGGAAGAGAGGCCGGCCGGCATATCGGAGGTTATCTGCCCTTTGATCTCGATATCACAGATTTCCTGAAACCTGTGGGAAGTGTGCAGGAGAACAGTGATGACTCCTGCGATGAGACTGCGGAAGAAAAAGCGAGTTCGCGGTTCTCAGAGGAAGAGGGAACGTCCGGAGGGCGGAGCCGGTCGGTCATCACCTTTTTCCCCGGGGTAAGCAGTCAGGGATACCATGGCGACAGGGACGAAGAGGAACCGGAAGATGAAGACGAGGCCTCGGAGGAATTTCTTTCTGATGAAGAACAGGAAGGGGCAACTTCCGGCTGTTTCGATGAGATCGTCGTCTGTGTGCGGGATGTGAGCGATACATCCTGGCATGCCAGAGGTAAGCAGAAGCTGAAAAACGGCGGTATGTTCTACACGGCGACCAGCGGGATCTGGCAGACGGTATGGATGGAGGAAGTCCCGGCTGACTATATCCGGGGGATCGAGACGGTTGCGGATCCGGACAACGGATACATCAATATTCTCGTGAAGGCTGACGGGGATTTTCCGGTGCGCGTGTGTGTGCGGAATCCGGATCTCTACGTGAGCAGGAATAGAGTAAGAGAGGATGATGGCCTCTTCCGCAGGGCGGTGGTGGCCGGAATGACCAATACCTGGCTGAATGTGAGGATCGCAAAGCCGAAACTCTGGACCTTTGAGGAGCCATGGCTCTATCATTTTGATGTGGAAATGGGAGAAGACCGGGCGACGTCCTACTTTGCCATGCGAAGTATTACTCTGGAGAATGATGAGAGGGATATCCCGAGGATTTATCTGAATCATGAACAGGTTTTTCTCCGGGGAGTACTCGATCAGGGTTACTGGCCGGACGGCATCTATACGGCGCCGTCGGATGAGGCCATGCTCTTTGACCTCCGGGAGATGAAGAAATCCGGTTTCAATATGGTTCGAAAGCACGCGAAGATCGAACCGGACCGTTGGTACTATCACTGCGACTGCCTCGGCCTCCTTGTGTGGCAGGATATTGTGAACGGAGGCGAGATGTATCAGCCCTGGTTTGTCACCTATGCAGCCACGCTGATGAACTGGCTGGGCGTAAAGGTCAGAGATATTCATCCCTCCATGGTGGGACGGATGAGCGAGAGCGGCAGGGAGGAATTCCGCCGGGAGATTGTGGAGACGGCTGAGGCACTCCGTTTCCATCCGTGTATCTTCGCCTGGACGTTGTTCAATGAAGCCTGGGGACAATTTGAGACGGAGCGATGCACGAAGATTCTCCGCAAGGCGGATCCGGAGCATCTCATCGACGCGGCCAGCGGCTGGTTTGACCAGAAGGGCGGGGATTTCAGGAGTATTCACTTCTATTACCTGACCTTCAAGATGGCCGTGGAGAGTAGGCGCGCCTTTGTCCTCTCGGAATTCGGAGGGCTTCCTTATTATATTCCGGAGCACAGCTCGGGAGAACGGATCTACGGCTACGGCAGGAACAGTAAGACCAGGGAGGATCTGAACAGGAAGTACAGAAAGCTGATCAGGGATATCGAGAGGCGCATACCGAAAGGCTTGTGCGCGACAGTCTACACACAGTGGACGGATATTGAAGATGAAGTGAACGGCATTTTTACCTATGACAGAGAGATCAAGAAGATCGTCCGTATCGGGGAGCGTGCCATGGGAGAAGAGTCTACGTCAGAGAACAGGGAAGAGATGGCAAGACCGCCCGGGCTTACGGCCACAGATATGGCGGCTAGAGATGCAATGGACATTTGAGAGGGGGGACTGCTGCGCGAAGAGATTCGCGCGGCAGTCCCTTTTGCGCTATTTTCATCTTATAGGTTATAGGAAATTGCTTACGGCGAAGTCTTTCGCTTTCGGAATCCTGAGGGCGTTGTCTTCATATATCTACGGAAAGCTTTGGCGAAGTAGGGGCCGTTGTCGTAGCCCACGGAGGTGGCCACAGCCCCGATGGGCAGCCGGGTATCCGCCAGCAGGACGCCGGCTCTGTCTATGCGGAAGCGATCCAGGTACTCCTTGGGAGAAGGATAGCCCTCCTTCCGGAATTCCCGGAAAAGTGTGCTCCGGCTGACGCCGATATAGGAGGCGATATCCTCCACTGTGATGCCGTAGGAATAGTGGGCTGAGATATATTCGATGGCCCTCCGTACATCCTCGGAGGCATTGGATCCCTGAATGTCCGGCGTCTCGGAATTGCTTACCAGAATATAGAGAAGGAGATACAGTTCGCCGGTCATTTCCACAGCACTCTGAAAGGTATTGCCGAAGGCGCGGATGATCCGGAGCAGATGCTCTCTAAGCTCGTCGCCATAGGAAACGCTGTGGAGAACCGGGCGTTCGGTACCAAGATCAGTTCTCGATATGATGGCGGAGGCGTCCGTTCCGTTGAAGCCCACCCATTCATACGTCCACGGATCATCGTCGGAGGCGCGGTACATGATTTCTGTGTCCGGGAAGGCAAGAAAGATATCTCCGGCGGAGAGCTCGTAGGTGCGGCCGCCTGTCGTGTAAGTTCCGTGCCCGCCGGTAATGTAGTGGATGAGGTAGTGATCTCTCACTCCGGGACCCCAAGTGTAACCCGGCAGACATTTCTGCTGTCCGACATTGCAGACGGACAGGGAGACCATGGATTTCTGATCCACCTTATAACTCTGTTTGAAGGGTTCCGGCAAAGAGCCGGTGGAGGTTGCTTTTTTCAAGGATGCCTCGTTTCTATACGTCCCGGGCTAGCATAAGTAGGGTTATTTAAAAACCGTTATACTAGTATAGCCGTTCTTAAATAACTCGACCAAATACTTGCCTGCTTGCCCGAATAGCACACATCAGAAAGCCTCGGCGGTCTACGTTCCACTTCGGTCGGCGTTTAACGAACGTCCCCCGGACGTTCAACGCCCCGCTACGCCTACGTTTTCTGATACGCACTCTCAGACAAGCATTCGGCGCATTAGTCGAGTTATTTTG
>JAIKXQ010000043.1 GCA_024684035.1 Eubacterium sp.
TCCGGTGCTTCCTTCCGGATGGCCACGAGATGTGCCAGATTGGTGGAAGCGAAAATTGTATGCGCCTTCAGGGTGCCGGATTCATTTACTTTTCGGGCGATCTCAACTGCCTTTTCCGTTGTCACCGTTCCCTTCAAATCCAGAAGCAACATGTATCCGTACTTCTCCGCCTGCGCCAGCACCTCATCCAGAGAAGGAACAACCGTGCCGTCTTTCCAGAATTTGGTGTTCCGGATTTCCTCCCAGGTCATCTCTTTGAAGTTATATTTAACCATATCCACACCTGTTTTCGACGGATCGTGACAGATGAAGGGAACCCCGTCTTTTGACACATTGACATCTATCTCCGAGCCGTCATAGCCAAGGATCCAGGCCCAGCGAAAGGCCTCGAGAGTGTTCATATGCATGGCGTCATTCGCGTAGTATCCCATATGAGCCAGACTGATGATTCCCTCCGGCTCCCGAAGCTGGCCCCGGAAGCTATCGAGATAAGCTGCCTTTACCGATTCTGCCGCTTCTTTCTCATTCCACGCAACACCCGCATCCGCAGGATAAATGGCCAGACGGTACTTGTATCCGGTTTCCCCGTGGAAACTTGCCATCGCTTTCGTTTTGCCCATATTCGTAATATAAGCGCCATCCGATGTGTACCTGTAGATTTCCGTCTTGTATTTCGAGGGAAGGGCGTTCAAGAGAACCACAAGTCCGTTCAATTCCAGGAGTTCTGCAGAGCGAAGCGCTGCGACTGACTTTTTCTTTGTTCCATTACTGCTGTTGATCGCGCCTGCCTCAAGCTTCAGATCAAGAAAGTCCTTATGTGTATTGAGCACCATCTGCGCATAATCCCCGGCGCTGATCAGCGACAGATCTATGCCTCTGTTGTAGGCAAATCCCGGGGTTACTGTCACACCGGTCTCCGGTGTATCGGCGCCAGTCTCCGCAGTTGCTTCGCCCGGCGCCGGTGTTGTTGCACTCTGATCCGGAGTCGTCGCGCTCTGTCCCGGAGTCGTTGCACTCTGACTCGGGTTTGTTGTACTCTGACTCTGGTTCGATGCGCTCTGTCCCGGAGTCGCTGTGGCTGCCTGTTCCTTCTGATTATCCTCCGGATTCACACCGTACCAGGCGATTCCCTCATCCATCCAGCCGACGCTCACGAGATAATCGGCCTCCCGGCGCGCTGTCGTATAATGATGAGCGCCGGAAACGAGAAGAGAACAATATCTCCGGTAGAGGGGAACCTCCTTCTCATCATCCGAATACCAGCCGATTCCCTCACTGATCCAGCCATAGTTTTTCACAAGGGTATCTCTCTCGTACACGCTGGTGGTGTAATGATGATCCATCAGCGCTGTATTGTATAGTCTGTAAACCGGAGTTTTCGATTTCTCCGGCGCATACCAGCCGATACCCTCATCCATCCAGCCTCTGGTTTTCAGTACGTCTCTCTCATGCTCAGAATCTGTGTAAAAATGCTCCATGGTCACCTTGCTGAACAGGCGATACATGGGTTTTACCTTCATCTCTTCTTGTAGTACTTCTTTTGTACCTTCCCCCACATTTACATCCACACCACTCTCCGCTGCCGTCCGCGTAAGCTCCTTCTTCGGGACCGCGGCTTCTACCGAAAGCGCAAGAAAACTAATCAGCGCCCCCACGGTAAGCATTACATGAACCTTTTTTCTTTTCACAAAAATGCCTCCAATTTCAATGGATCACTGGTGGATTTGATCTGTTGCATGGAATTGCGCATACTTTTTTCGATTTATATCATATTTATTGTATTCTAAATATTTTGATAAAGCAATCATACTGAGCAAAAAGAATTGTGACCGCTGATATATACCAGAACAAAGTCCGCAAGCGGACTTCGACTCTCCCAGCCCCTCACTCCTGAGGGGAGCGCAGCGGACGAAAGGCACGCGAGCAGAATCGCGAAGCGATCTTCCCATCTGCGAGCTGCGCATCCCGCGGAGCGTTTGTCTCATGGGAAATTCGGAGGAATTTCCTATGAGACAAATAAGGCACTGAATCCCCTGCTTCTCGTCAGGGCATCCAGTGCCTTTTATCAATCATATCTTTTTCCTATTATATGGTTGTTTAGAATTTGCGTTTGATCATCGCATAGGTTCCCACATTTTCGCTGCAGAAATACGCGCTCTCCGGCATATATTCCTTGATCAGCGCCGGTGACTTCACCTTGTTCATAAGGATTTGATAACCAAGCTTTTTGATTTCTCTGACATACTCCATGTTCTCT
The DNA here is from genome assembly GCA_024684035.1 of Eubacterium sp. Classification (GTDB taxonomy): domain Bacteria; phylum Bacillota; class Clostridia; order Lachnospirales; family Lachnospiraceae; genus Bilifractor. The sequence continues at coordinate 2,258 of JAIKXQ010000043.1, forward strand.
GCTTTCTCCGGATTGACACAGATCATCGTCACCGCGTCTTTCTCCTTTACCATTTTCCGGAGTCCCTTGTAGTTGTCATCATCTTTCTTCTTCAGATCTTCAATCTTTGGAGCATCCGGTCCGATGAAGAGCACGCTGCACTTTGGAACCGCATTCCGGAAGGACTGGAGAATACCGGCGTGGACACTTCCCACCATCACGTTTTTCTTCAAAACCTTCGATTTGTTTACTCTGTCCGCAAACTTCGTCATGTTCTCATCTGTCAGATACGCCTTGATATCCAGAAGTACGGAATAGCCCGTCTTCTCGGCATCATCCAGGACATCCCAGAGCGTAGGGATGATTGTATCATCCTTCCAGAGCCGTATCTTTTTGATCTCCTCGTAGGTCATTTTCGAGAGATCGTATTCTTTTCCGTCGTATCCCCTCACTTTTGCATCGTGGGTGATGATGGGTGTTCCGTCAGATGCCCGGTTTACATCCACCTCCGAACCCGCATAACCAAGCACCCAGGCCCAGTGAAAAGCTTCGATTGTATTTGCGTGGAAAGCTCCGCTCTGGCTGTAACCCATATGAGCCAGTGTCAGCTCCCCTTCCTTCGGCTCCATAATCTGTCTGTCAAAGCTGGAGTAATACCCCACTCTCACACTGCCGGAAGCGGTCTTGGCATTCCAGTTTTTCTCTGCCCCCTCCTTCGGAAGAACCGTAAAACGGTAATTCTCGGACGGGTCAATGCTCGCCTTTGTCAGCGACTTGCTGAATTCCCGGAAAGTCTTAAAATTCCCATTCTCGTCATAGACCATGAGCCGGACAAGAAACCACTCCGGCTTGCTGTTGAGAACCAGAATTTCCTCATTGAGTTTCAGCATTTTTGAAGAGCGAAGGGATTTACGGGTTTTGTGTTCCTCACCGCTGGCCCAGAGGATGCCTCCCTCTTCGAGTTCCATATTGATGTACTCGTGAAAATACGACTGCACCATGGAAACCATCGCCGCACCGGCTCCGTTTGTGAGATCCTTCTCATCAGCGACATTCCGGGAACTGACCATATTGCTCGCCTCGATCACCTGTTCCGAGCGAAGCGCGCGATATACCAGTCCTCCGGTAAAAATCATTGCAATGATCACGGCGACGATGCCGCCGATCAAATGTCTAATTCTCATTCAATCCCCTTACTTTGTGCTCTTCCACTTCGGAAGCTCATCGAGCGTAATGCAGTAGTTGCTCTTGTAGAGCTTCGTCAGTTCTTTCTTGTCCTGGTACTGTGTACCGGACACAAACGGTGACTGCTCATCATCGTACCACGGACAGAAATACAGCCAGGAAGCATGCTCAACCTTGAGATTTTCAAGAGAAGGAATACTGTCATTCTCAGCCATGGCTACCATCTTCTTGCCTTTTACGTAGTCATTCAGCTCCCAGAAATATCCGGACTCCGCATCCAGGTTCGGTCCGGATGTCTTTCCGTCATGTCTGTGATACTGTGTGTTGTACTTGTCATAAGCAACCAGATCTGTGTACTCGTCTCCCACATACCACTCCTTGGATGTGTTGGACCAGGTGTAGAGGTTCTCCTCCCAGATCAGGTTGTGGATACCGTAATCCTCCGTGAGCTGTTTATACAGATTTTTCCAGAGAGCTTTGAATACATCGGTGCCCTCCTTGCTCCACCAGAACCATGCGCCGGAACCGTCCAGACCTCCGTTTCCTTCTGCCTCATGGAAGGGACGGAAAATAATCGGAACACCGGCCTTCTGAATCTTCTTCAGCTCTGTCGCAAGATTCTTTACGCAAAGATTGTAGTAGTCATACTCTGCAGTTCCCTTTTTCAGACAGTTTGCTGTCACGAAGTCTGTCTGGGGTGTGTAGGTCGTTGCGGAGAAATCCAGCGGCTCGTTGTAGGTATAGCTGGACATTACCTTCGGCACGTTTACATGCCAGGACGCGGTACAGATTCCACCTTTGTTCTTGCCCCAGTCGATCATGCGGTTTGCAACGCCATCATCCCACTTGTAGCAAGGACAATAGGAACCAAAGTCAAAACCGCGGATAGCCGGAAGCTTACCTGTCGTCTTCTCGAGATATTTCATCTCGTAATCGTAATCACAGTAGGAGTAACCTCTGTTCTGTGAATCATAATCGTAAACCTGTCCGTCCTCATCATAACAGTGCCATACAAATTTGGAACCATCGTCAGCGACAGCCTTGTCCTCTTCCTTGAAGGTGTAGGTCTTGCCGGAGCTGTCTTTGCATGTATTTGTGGCCGCATCATAGCGGATCGTGGTCTGATTCTTATGTCCGCCACCGTAGATCTCCTGCTGTCCGGAAAGGATGTGTTTTCCATACACTTTTTTCAGATATTTCAGCAGTTCCTTTGCCGATGCATCCGCCTTCGGATCACACGGCTTATCCGTCGCCGGAGAAAGGCTCGGGAATTTTGCCTTCTCCAGTGTAACCGTGTCCATAACCATGTAGCCGTATATCGGTTTGAAGGTCAGGGTATTCTTTCCCTTGTGAAGTCGAACCATTCCGAAATCAAAATCGATCCAGTCCCTGGTCATCGGAATAACCTTTGTGTAATCCGTTCCGTTGACGGATACGGTCTGCATTCTTCCTTCATCCGTGATGAACTGAAGCGCCCTCGTAGTCAGCTCATACATACCGTCTTCCTTTACATTTACCGTGAAGGAAAAATTCTTGCTTGTGAGGTACACGAAGCCTTTTCCGGAATAACCCGGGAATTCATCCTGATACACCTTGGTGATCAGTTCTCCTTTCGTGTTGTCCATGTCCTCCGCCTCGATGGTATACGGAAACTTCGTATAGGAAGTGTCATCCGCTGCAAATGCAGACGCCGGTGTCATTCCCATCATCATACCTGCTGCCAGCACAAGTGCCATACTTTTCTTAATATTCACTACCTCTTCTCCTCTCTCCCAATCCTTTTTTACCGGAATTCCGACAAAACGGTTCCGATATTTTTACACCAATTATACCATCTTTTTGTTTTGTTGTCTGATATTTGCAAGTAATTTTCATTTATTTTCGTATTTTCGTATATATTTTATACAGAACATACATACGCTGTCTTCCGCCAGCGGAGAGCGGGTCAGCAACGACCGGTAGTTTTCGTGATGCGAAGCGTTTTGTCTCATAGGAAATGCGAAGCAATTTCCTATGAGACAAAAAAAGCAGCGACGCGGAGCACCTGTACATGCTCATCGCATCGCTGCCTTCATCATTTGAAGTTATCATCCGGTTGCCCCTGACTTACTGGCATACGTCCCCGGCAGGAACGGGAAACCTGCCGGGAACACGGCCATATGTTATAAGTCAGTAAGCGTATTCATTCACGAACTGCCATCGCCGTTCGGATACATGAAGCAAATCTGCAGCGTGTTTCCGCTGCCCGGATTGCCCGAGAACGTGAGCTTTCCGCTTCCGTTCTTATCTACCGTCACGGATGTGATGCTGACGTTCTTTGTGTTGCCGCCTGTAATTATGGCGTTGCAGGAATTTCCTGCAAGAACCTTGTGGGCAAGTTTAAACGAAATCGTCGTAGCCCCCGCGGATTTGAAATTCTGAACTTCAAATACAACATCAGATCTGTCGGAAAGCGTGGTCATGGTATCCGTAACGGAATGGATGGCCTCGCTGAACTGGTCTTTTGTCACTGCATTCTGATTAACAGTTTCTCCGGCAATCGTCTTCCACATACCGGGCGTTCCGCCCTGCGTGCAGACCCAGCCACTGGGGTTGGCCGACGCATCGGTATTGATAATCCGGTCTCCCTCCTTCCAGGTTCCGGTAACCGGGACAGATTTCATGTAGGCCTCCACCAGTCCGTTGGCCAGAAGCACGTACCTGTCGCAGGCGTTCTCGCCCTCGACGTCCGAATTCGTGCGGCTCTTCCACTGATATCTGAGTCCGATGTATTCTCCGTCATCACAGGTCAGGTAGTCGTCCACCAGCAGACCGCTGATGGGCACATCCACATACTTGTCATACTTATGCGCTGCTGTTCCCCTGTAAATTCTGAGATAGCCGGTCTGTGCAAAGGTTTCTGAATAGGACTTGAACCGAAGCCTCGTTCCGGAATCCGTAACTGTAATTGTCTGGTCACTGTATGCAGAGTTCTTCGCTCTTGTCATAACCAGCGCGCGATCCGGATCGATCATGAATTTTGAACTGAAGTGATAAGTTCCAGCGGAGTATCCTCCTAAAACCGCCTTGCCGGTATCCTGTTTGGAAGGTGCCGTAATGCTGGTAGTATCCACACGATTCGTGGACGCCTCCACGTTATTCTTGATGAACATATTGCCTTTGCTGCTGACGGAACAAGCCATCTCGCGCTGATAGAGCGGGTGAATAAAGCTTCCGTTGATCCTCAGGCCTGTACCTGCAGCGGTATGCCCTCCCTTGATCTTCACCGTCTCCGTGACGTTCTCCAGTCGAAGCGAACACTGCGGACCGACGGTAATGGCATCGTGGTCGAGAACCGCTTTTCCGTTCTGTTCGTCCACATCCTCAAAAGTGACGTTCCGTAATGTCACCGAAGATCCGTGGTTGTTGTCATTCTTCTTGACTTCCATCGTTGTCTTCCCTGCCAGATAGAAGAAAGAATCCGACACCGTAACGATGGAATTGATAAACTGATGGGTTCCGGAGATTCCCTCATCATGCTCACCGGAGATATTAATGGCCTTACATTCTTTAAGCGTGTATGTATTCTGAATGCCGCTTGTAATTGTGGCACCGGCCACATTTACAAGCTTGCACTTTACTTCTACAAGATTGGAGAGAATCGCACCGTCTCCCAGACCAAGATAAACATCCACGCTGCCAAGGCCCTTATTGATATAGACATTCGCGATCTCACGGTTATCGATGTACTGTCCGGCACTACGAATACTCGTAGCCAGCTTGCGGAACGTGCAGTTCCGGATGTAGGATCCTGTCAGCTGCATAAGAATACCGCAGGCATTCGTGTACTTGTCCGGATTCGCATTATCAAATTTGATTCCGGAGATACCGGACTTCGGGAGGAACGCATACCTGGTCTCCCAGGTGTCCACACTTTTCGCATTCATACCGAAGGCATAACCGTCATAGGCAACCAGGACTTTCGCACCGTTTCCTTCCACGCTGAGTCCTGCCGGCAGATAGATCAGATTGTTTACGTAGTATTCCTTGCCTGCCGTAAGTTCAATGGTTGCAATCTTGTTCTGCAGACAATACTCCACAGCACTGGTGCACATGGTATACAGATCGGTGTCCGAAGACGAGGAACCGAACTGATCCACATTCACGCTCCCCGAAAAGTCGCTGCGATCCACCACATCACCGGTAAGCTGCAGATCTCCATCCGTAGCCAGCACTCCCGATCCGGCCGCCTCTTCTCCTGAACCTGCAGAATCCTTATCCACAGATCTTTCCGCATCCTCTACGGACACCTCTTCCGGGTTCCCACCTGCAGTGGACGCGTCCGGAGTTCCTTCTCCACTCTGCGTCCCATCCTGCGAGGCAGTATGCAAAACCGATTCCTCATCCTGAGACGGTTGCGTCTCCTGTGCACCGACAACTTCCATGTCATCGAACGCCGCCACGGACGCAACCGCATCGGATGAAAAACCTGTTGCTTTCAATTCTTCGTACTGTGCGTAGACGGTCAGGTCAGAAGTGACACGGAAATCTGCAGGCAACTGCTGCGTTCCTTCCGCATCCAGTGTCCAGCAGGAAAAGGTTCCGTTTTCGTGATTCGGAATCTCCGCGTAATTCCAGGAAAAAGCTCCGTTCTCCGGATAATCTGCAGTGGTCGATACCAGCCGGTTACCTCCGGCATCCTTCAGATATCCGCCGTTAAAATCAAAGCAGACCGTGCATTTCCTGTTAAATACTGCATAAACCGTCATATCCGCCTGCGGAACATATTCCTGTTCCAGAACTTCTCCGCCCGGTTTCTCTGCCCAACCGGCGAACAGAAGATCCTCCTCGTCGGAAACCGGCGTATACGGACTCTCCAGCTTCGATCCCGCCGGCAGTTCATATTCATAGACAGTGTACTCTTTGTCAGAACTATCCAGCATATGACCACCGCCCTGCATATTGAAGGTGATCTTATGAGGAAGATCCTGTGTCGACGTTGTTACATCCCTGTCCCTGCATACACTCACGTTCGCAGCAGAGATTCTCTGAGCGAGAACAATACTGCAAACCAGCAATGTCGCAAGAACGATTCCCACGATTTTCTTGCTTACATCATTCAATTTTGGTAACATATGGCCTCCTAAAATAATTTTCCCGTATTATTTAATGACCGCCGTTACAAAAATTTTACCACGTAGATTTATATCAAATATATTGGTATATCGCCCAAATTATCAGCAGTTTATGGTCACATCCATTCTCAGATTTGTTCAGTAAAACGTTTTCGTGTTACTTTTTACGTGAAAAAGAGCGAAAGTCCGGTATTTGTTTCGCTAATTCTGCGCATTATCTGCGCATCATTTCGGCCGTCTTTCGCTCGTCTAAACAAATATTCAATTTTTTCGTGCAACTCTTACTATCAATACAATTAGCTCCTGTATATATTGCACTATTCTTGTTTATATGACATATTATTTTGTTTTTGTCACTATAAAAATGAATATTTTGATATATACACGCGGCGCGGTGGTGTCAGATTTCTTAGATTGCCCAAAAAATCCGTCAGAGCCTAATCATACACGCGAACACGTCGCTCTCATCCTCAGCGCTCCGCCGTCTATTGCCGGTGCTCTTCGCAAACTCCCCCGCTTTGTCTTATGCCCTTCGGGCGTTGTCCAAAGCGGGGTCAAACACACTCATCCCACCAGCACTATGCTCGCGCTTCAGCTTTCGCTCCTATCGTTCGCTGCGCATGATCCGGCTCTGATGCAGACCGCGTAGAATTCTTTCCTCTCAACCGCATATGAAACAATGTGTTTTGCAATGCAACCAAATCAATTCCGCTCAACCCAAGCTCACGCCGCCGCGATATATGGCAGGAAGAGGCTTGCCAGTCCAAGGAAGATGAAGAAGCCCAGGACATCTGTCGCGGTGGTTACGAAGATCGAGGACGCTACCGCCGGATCTGCATGCAGTTTCTTCAAAACCACCGGCACGAGGAAACCGAAAAAGGCGGATACGATCAGGTTCCCGATCATCGCCATGATGACGATGAGGCTGAGAAAAATATTGTGATACATGAAGTATACAACAACGCTGGTCACTACTCCGCAGGCCGCTCCATTCAGGACTCCGACCACCAGTTCTTTGCCCAGGGGACGGAGTGCGTCCTTCCAGCTGATGTCCTGCTGGGACAGGGCGCGAACCAGAATCGACATGGTCTGTGTGCCGGCGTTTCCTCCCATTCCGCTGATAATGGTCATGACCGCGGAGAGGGCAACAACCTTCGAGATGGTGTCTTGAAACAGACTGACGGTGAAGGACGCCAGAAACGCCGTGGCAAGGTTTACAATCAGCCAGGGCAGACGCATGCGAAGAGATTCTTTCCAGGTGGATTCCAGATTCTCCTCCGCATTTACGCCGGCCATCTGGAGCATGTCTTCGTCGTACTCCTCGACGATGACATCGATGACATCATCCACGGTGATTATTCCGAGAATCTGCTTCGAACTGCTGACAACCGGAATGGCATTCAGGTCGTAACGGGATACCAGGTGAGCCGCCTCTTCCTGATCCGTCTCCGGCAGTACAGAGATCACCTGTTCTTCCATGATTGTTCCGATGACGGTATCTCTTTTTGCCGTCAGCAGTTTCCGCAGGTCAATGCAGCCGATCAGCTGTCTCGCAGAATTGATCACGTAAATCGTTTCGATCATTTCCGTCTTCGGGCTGATCTCACGAATCTTGACCAGACCATCATAGACAGTAAAGTCCTCACGCAGCGCGATGTAATCCGTGGTCATCAAACCACCCGCCGAGTCCTCCGGATACTGCAGCAGATTAGTGATGATCTGCCGGTCCGAATTCTTCATCAGCCGGATGACCTGTTTCCGCCTCCCAATGGGAAAATCCCCGAGCATATCGACGATATCATCCTTCTGCATATACTCCATCGCGGAAAGCAGACGCTCATCGTTCAAAGTCTTGGCAATACGGATACGCTCCTTATCTCCCGCCTGCTCCATGAGGGAAGCAAGTTCATCCTCTTCCAGCAGTGCGCAAAGACCGGCCGTTTCCGTATCATCGAGTTCGCTCACCATCTCCGCAAAGTCGATGGGTTGAAACAGCCCGATAAATGCGGAAAGCTTCTCGTGATCCCTCTCTTCGATCAGGGCACGAAGCTCTTCCAGATCCTTATTCTTAAATTTCTCCATGATATTTCTCCTTCAAAATGTGTTTTCAGCTGCAGTTGCAGCAGTTTCATTGAAGAAGACAGACGTGGTTAAGCTATGTATTTTTCGACAGGAAATATACTAAAAATAAATGCCGGAGGTGCCCCTATGCCGGGCGAAGAGCTCCGAATTTGTCTTCCGAATCCTGTTCGTATGAAATTACAACTTCGACCGTGACTGTCTCCGTCCATAGTGGTACCTCCTTCTCGGCATATTTCTCAGGTAATTTTCATTTGCAAACTTTTTTGTGCGGCGGGAGAATCTAACGATTCTCCCTTATACATCTCGCGGCTTCGCCTCTCGATGTACCACACTCGCCAAATCCGCACCATTCCGTGTTAACACGATGGTGCGACCTTGGCTCGTTGTCGCACACAAAGAAAGGTTGGAATAAATCCCAACCTTTCAAATCATACTATTTTTTTCTTCAGTTTTCAACGATGTCCGGGAACTTTCTAGGGTTATAGCCGGCATTGCACCGCATCATGCACGTATAATGCAGACGCTGTTATACCGATGCCCTCTCACGATATTTACGGAAAGAGGTGAGCACTTCCATCGAGATCAAGATCTGCGTAGCGGACACGTTTTTTCTGCGGTTTTTGCGTAGGTTTCACCGTGGGTTTCTTCGTCGGTGTGACGGTGGGTTTCTTTGTAGGAGTCACGGTCGGCTTCTTCGTCGGCTCAACCACGGAACCGGTTGTAGGATCTTCTCCCTCCGGGGCACTGAAGGCCTCGTCCACATAGAAATCACACGTATTTTTCGGCGTTTCAATGTAAATCATCATATCCGAAGCGCCCTCCGGGATGGTGAAGGACTCGTTCTTGATCTGTCCCCACTCTCCGGCAGCGACTTTTACGCTTCCGATTCCTGCGTAGTCCGTATTCCCCTGGGCATTGACATACTTCAGCGTCATGGAGAATTCCTGCGGATCGTAGCCGTTCACCGCTTTGACCCAGGCGCCGAAGCTGTAAGCTGTTCCGCCTTTATACGTATTAGTACTGATTGTTTTTGCACAGCCCTGCCAGTCCTGATCACGGTTGCTGGTCAGAAGGGCGTAGTCGCCTTTGTAGGAATCCTTCTTGGAGTTGTCTACAACCGGTGATCCGAAAGGTCCCCAGTCATCACAGCCTTCTTCGAAAGTATCGTAGAAGAAGCCGTCCTCTGCAGGAACAACCACCGGATCCGGCAGATCTGCTCCCGCTCCGAATACTTCATGGTATGCCTGAAGGGTCTTCTCATATCCGGATTTCGGCTGTCCGGGTTTGCTGAACATCAGAGGCTTCTGACTGCTTCTCCAGGAAGTGTCATCACCGGTTCCCCACCATACAAAGGCTGTGATGTTGCCGTATTTTTTCTGTGTCTGGCAGATCTTCTTGAGAAGCTCGTAGGTATACTGTGTCTGCGTGTTCTCATCGTTACAGGTGATATCAAGCTCTGTGATCTGTACCTTGTATCCTGCCTCCAGGAAGGCAGTGAGCGCCTGAATGTAATAGTCCGGAGACGGGAAGTTTGTGTCCAGATGAGACTGCATTCCGATACCGTCGCAAATTTTGCCGTCGGAGTTGATGTATTTCACAACATCCAGAATATCCTGAACTTCCATGTAGGTATTGTAGTCATTGAAGTAGAGTTCTACCTCATCGGTAAGTCCATAGTCCTCAAGTACTTCATGAGCGTACTCAAAGGCTTTCTTACAGAAGCCCGGCTCATGACCGCAGTTTCCGTATACTTTCTCCCAGCCGGAGTTCTCGGCGTGAAGGTACTCGTTTACAACATCCCACGCGTACATAACACTGCCGTAGGGGCTGTCATAGACATGATTCATAATAGTCTTGATATACATTTCCAGACGTTTATCCATCACAGCGGGTTTTACATAGGCGCCACTTGCGCTGTAACCCTCACGGAAAAACCAGTCCGGCGTCTGCTGATGCCATACAAAGGTGTGACCACGAAGCCCCAGGTTGTTCTGGTAACAGATCTTCATGGTCGCATCCATGGTATTGAAGGTGATCTTCGGCACCTCCTGCTCGGAATAACCGGAAGGAATGTAATAGCCGGCAGCCTTCGCCTCAGCTGTTGTCTGGAGACGGGCACGTCCGCCGAGCATATAATCCGGCTTCATCTCATTACCCAGCGTAACACTGGTGTACTGATCGCAGATCATCTTCAGCTCGTTGGCATCCTTCATCTGTGCCAGTGTAACCGCCGTTCCGGACTTCTCAAAAGCCACGCCATAGGTGTTTCGCCATGTATCTTCTGCCGCTTCTGCTGTCTGTGTCATGGCGCCGGAGGCCAGCACACTGCACGCGCATATTGCTGCGACGAGACATGCTGCTGCCTTCTTAAAAAAACCGCTTTTCTTTCTCATAAGCAATCCCCCTGATTGTATGAATACTAGTAAATATTACCTTTACAATATTATTTTTTCACACAATTCAGTTTTTTTCTACACAAATCTATACGTAATTATTCGGCATAATTACATTTTTTTCGCTACATAGGGGCGAAACTTACGAAACCGTTTGCGCCATATCAATCACAAAATCCTCCCCTTAAAAACTATTCCAGATAACGCAGAACGGGGACAGCCCGTACCCAAAGCAGCCGTCCTCAATCCCCTTCGGCCTTATGCACGGTCTCCAGAATCTGATCCGCGCAATCAGACAGACTCATACGTCCAAAGATGTACTCGTCTCCCATCTTCTTGAAGATGTCCACCACGGTGGCGTTCTCCATCAGCGGAATCATGACTCCCATCCGCTCCCGGTTGCTCATCATGCTGACATTCGCTCTGTACTCAAAGCCCCTCAGCTTATTCGCCTCCTTCAGGATTGTCCGGGCATTCCGGTTTACAGGAACACCCTTCTCGGTTCCCTGAAGGAGAATCATCTCCTTGTCATTGACCAGGAAATTCAGTAGTGCTGCCGCTTCTTTCGGATGCTCCGTCCCTGCGCTGATGGCATACATGGTGGCAGGTTTGATATACCAGCCATATCGCTTCGAGCCGTTTTCCGAACCGATATTGATGCCGATCACGATATTCTCTCCCCGGTTGCTCAATTCCTCGCAATATCTGCTGGCGTCGCTGTTCCAGCAGCCGACTCCGGCCGTCTTTCCGGCAGTAAAGTCCTCGGCGCCAAAATCATCCGTGAGAGGTATCACCTTCTCATCCACAAGCCTCCTGTAAAATTCCAGAACATACTCCACATCCTCCTTGTACATCCGGAATCCGGTATCATTGAACATGACCCTGCCCGTGGTCTGCTCATAATACGCAACCAGACACTGGAAGAGATGTTTCTTCACAACTCCCAACGGATAGATCCCGTCATCCCGCATACGAGCCGCTGCCGCAAAGAGATCATCCCAGGTCTCCGGTATGGGAAGATCGTATTTATCATAAATGGTCTTGTTATAGAAAAAGACGGTGGAGTTGTAGGCAATGGGAATGGCATTCAGCTTATCCTGACGCTGACCGACCTTAAGATCCTCCGACGTGTAACCCGAGAGATCAATCTGGTCTTTGAGTTTGTTCAGATCATAATACCCCGTGCCATCCGCAGAATACTCCTCCAGCCAGTTGAAGTTAATCTGCATCACATCGGCATTGGTCCCGGAGTTCATACGCACCCGGTTTTTCAGCTCATAGCCGTCCCACACGCCGAATCTGTAATTGACCAGAATTTCAGGATTTTGCTTCTGGAATAGATCGACCCCCTTCAGCGTGTAAATGTGGCGGACATCGTTGCCCCACCAGGAAAAATCCAGGGGCACCTCTTTTTCACGATATTGAAAGACAGCCGTATCCGGGCTGTCCTTCCCGTTCGCCCCGGCTGTCGTTCCACTTCCCGAACAAAGAAACGAGGAACAGCTGCCTCTCTCTGCCCCTGCAGGACCTCCGCAAGACACAATACTCATGATTCCGGCCGCCGCCAACAGCAGCGCCAGTCCCCAAACCGCGAAAACCCGCAATCTGTGCCCCATGTACGCTCTCCTTACTTTCTTATATCACTTCTTACTCCGCACGATATCTGTTCCGCCAGCCCACGCAGGCTTTCCCGGCAGTTTACATCTCAGAAGGGAATCTTCCGCATCCCTTCTGCGCCAATATGCGCTGCGCAGATACGAGGATATCCGATCCCTCAGCCCTTCCCCTCACCAGATGCCGCGTCCGCAGACATTCTGCAGGTAATAAGCTTTCCTTTTCCGGATTTCTTTGATTTGTACAACATTTGATCCGCGCGTTTATACAGAACGTCGAAACGATAGTTGCCTTTCTCCGTATTTACACAGCCGGCGCTGACAGAGATCATGCATCGTTCCCGCTCCTCTTCGAAAGTCCTGTCAAATTCCGTGAACACCCCCTCCATCACCCTGCAGACATTCCTCTCGAGGTCATCTACAGAAAAAACGGCTGATGCGCGGAAGACAGCAAACTCATCACCGCCGATCCGGCCGATGATATACTGATCGCCAAAGCCGACACGGATAATCCGGGCCGCTTCTATGATCACACGGTCTCCCGCTGCGTGTCCCAGTGTGTCATTGACTTTCTTGAAGTTGTCCAGATCCAGCATCACAAAACTGTAGGCCATCTTCTGATTGTTCCTGTCAAGGACATCTGACACCGTCTTCTGAAAGTCTGCTTTATTCAAAAGCCCCGTCATCTGATCATGCTCCGCCCGCTGGCTCAGATTGTTCACGATGCTCTTCACAGACCTTGAGATCAGATAATTGATGGCGAGTCCAATCACCAGGATCACAAGAACAATCACCAGAATCATAGCAATGGTGCGATGCCTGTTATCCAGATTCTCCCGCACAATCTCACGTACAGGAATCGTACAGACGACTCTCCATCCGTTTCTGCAGGAATTTGACGTGATAAGATCACTGTCGGTGATGACCGCCGAGTTCTCCGCACCGCTCTCCGCCTTCGACACCGACGCCGATATCCTGCTTCCGATTTTTGACGTATCCGTGGAATACAGAATCTCGTCATCCTCATCAACAAGGCAGATGGTCATCGACTGAAGCTGCTCCGGATACACAAAGACCGTCTCCAGCTCCCTGTTGTAAAAAGAGACGACGACGATGGCATTGTCATTCAGACGCTTCGCATAGTACAACCGGTCGTAATTTCCCCTGTGACCGAAAGACCAGCCATCCCCGGCCTCTTCATCGCCGATGGTCGCAGAAAACTCCTCATACATTCCGCCTTCCGGGAACATGGCGTTCGTAACCTGTGAAATCCAACCGATGGTCTCATCGTTGGAATAAATAATACCGAAATCAGAGAAATTCTGCATCAGGCCGATGTCAAAGATCCTTGATGAGATCATCTCCTTCTGTTTGATCTTCGTGTATTCATCCAGATCCGGATCCGTGGCGTCATACGCGTAGTAGTCCGGATCTGAGAACAGCAGAGCCGCTGTTTCTTCGACATCCTCAAAATATCTGTTTATGTTCAGTTCGAGCTGTCTGCTCTCCGCAGCCATCAGATAAGCCGTATTCTTCTGAAGAACCTCGTTCGAGCTGTCCGTCAATATAAAAGTGATTGCCAGCGCAAGTACTAGAAAAGACGCTGAAAACAGGAGCGTAAGCGTAAGCTCGATCTTCCGCATCTTCTCATTCATTTCCGGATTTCCTCTAAATCTAGTCTTGTCATTTCTGTAACTCATGTCTAAATAATATCACAATATTTGTGACTGCACTACGATATTTCGCTTCGCCTTTTTTGTCACAAGGGGAAGCAGAGCAATTTCCTGTGAGAAAGCAAAGTCCGCAAGCGAAACATTTTATCTCTAAGGGAATGCGAGAATTTTCCTGTGGAGAAAAAAAGACACGATCACAATGACCGTGCCTTTTATTGTTTATATAATGATCATTCTCTGCGAATGCATGCGTCGATTATACGCTTGCAACCTGAGCAGCAACCTCAGCAGCGAAGTCCTCGTTCTTCTTCTCAAGACCCTCACCTGTCTCGAAACGTGTGAAGCCCTTGATCTCGATGTTAGCGCCGTTCTCTTTTGCAACCTGCTCTACGTACTTGGCAACGGACTGTTTTCCGTCCTCAGCTTTTACGTATACCTGGTCAAGAAGAACGATCTCTTTGAGTTCTTTGTTTACACGACCGTTAACCATTCCCTCGATAACCTTCTCCGGTTTCTGGGACTCTTTCGGGTCGTTCATGATTGCTGCCCTGAGAATCTCTTTCTCTTTCTCGATGTAATCAGCCGGGATCTCTTTGTTGCTTGTGTACTGAGGTCTCATAGCTGCGATCTGCATAGCTACATTTCTAGCCATCTCTTTAACGTTGTCGTTTACTACATCTGTAACAACGTCTACAAGAACACCGATCTTACCATCTGCATGGTTGTAAGTAGCAACGAAGCCTGCTGCCTCCTCAACCTGAGCGAAACGACGGATGTTCATGTTCTCACCGATAACAGCGATCTGAGCATCAAGTGCAGCCTTAACTGTCTGTGTGTTGTCATATTTCCATGTCTCAGCAAGGAAAGCCTCTATATCAGCTGCGGATGTCTCAAGAGCCTGATCAGCAACCTGCTGAACGTATGCGCGGAACTTCTCGTTCTTTGCAGCGAAGTCTGTCTCAGAGTTAACCTCTACGATAGAAGCTTTCTTTCCATCCTCTGTGGATGTGAACATTACGATACCCTCTGCAGCGATACGGCTTGCTTTCTTCTGAGCCTTAGCCATACCGTTCTCACGGAGCCACTCTACTGCCTTGTCCATATCACCGTCTGTATTTGTAAGGGCTTTCTTGCAGTCCATCATTCCAGCGCCGGTCATCTCTCTTAACTCTTTTACCTGAGAAGCTGTAATTGCCATTTCTCTATCCTCCTGAATATATATACTTTTTTCGTATGAATTTACTATAAAAACGAAAAAGACGCGAGTTTCGTGCAGCGACTTTTACGTGCGAAGCACATCAGTGGAGCAGGCGAAAATCTCGCGTCTAGTCAATTCCGGTTTATTCGATTAATTATTCAGCGTCAGCTGCTGCAGCTGCTGCTTCCTGAGCATCCTCATCACCGGCATCCATAGCCTGTCCCTGTTTAGCCTCGATAACAGCGTCTGCCATCTTGGAAACAAGAAGTTTAACGGCGCGGATAGCGTCATCGTTACCCGGGATTACGTAGTCAAGATCCTCCGGATCACAGTTTGTATCGCAGATACCGATCAGAGTGATTCCAAGGTTATGAGCCTCCTGTACGCAGATCTTCTCTTTCTTGGGATCTACTACGAAGATAGCATCCGGGATCTTCTTCATATCTTTGATACCGCCGATGTTCTTCTGAAGTTTCTCAAGCTCTTTGAGAAGGCCTGCAACCTCTTTCTTGGGAAGAACGTCGAATGTTCCGTTCTCCTGCATCTTCTCGATCTCTTTGAGACGAGCGATACGAGTCTGAACAGTCTTGAAGTTTGTAAGCATACCACCGAGCCATCTCTCATTTACGAAGAACTCTCCGCAACGCTCAGCCTCAGCTTTGATTGTATCCTGTGCCTGTTTCTTTGTACCAACGAAGAGGATTCTTCCTCCGTCAGCTACGATATCAGCAATTGCACGGTAAGCGTCGTCAACCATTCCTACAGATTTCTGAAGGTCGATGATGTAGATTCCGTTACGCTCTGTGTAGATGTAAGGAGCCATCTTAGGGTTCCATCTTCTTGTGAGGTGACCGAAATGTACACCGGCTTCGAGTAACTGCTTCATTGAAATTACGCTCATTTTCTTTTCTCCTTTGGTTTTAACTTCCGCATGGTTCAACTTCGCAGGGAACCCGTAAAAAAGGGCACCACCCTGAAAATTTCCATGCGTGTCTATTTAAACAGCTTGATTATTGTAACACAGATAAACCTGTGAGACAAGCATTATTTCCCGGATTTATCCGGTTTATCATGCTCAATCGAAAACGTCCCGAGACGAGCCGCCTGCCGCTCCACGCACTCATACACCACAATATCCGGATCACATTTTTTCAGATCCTCATAGTCATAGGACTCGTAATGACGCAGATAGGTGTGGTCAAACTGACTGCCGATATAGGCCGCCATCTGGGAAGTGAAGGAATCCCGGATCACGTAGATGCTTCTGGGATCCGCGTTCTTTGCGGTAAAGCTCCACATCTTGAGCATATCATCGTCCGTACACGTTGAATCATGTGTGTCGTAGCCGGCAACCATATAGCTCCGGTCTGCGGACTGCAGCTGTTTGTTCAGGTTCAGCATATTTGCCAGATCTCCGGAAAACCGGCCTTCATCCCTTATGGTCATGCCCTTGTCGGTAATCCCGGGGATTTCCACACCAAGCTCTTTCATCAGCGCCTTCGCGCCCACGTAACCCCCCAGAAAATTCCAGTGGGTATCGGTGTGGTAGTAAATATTTTGCTTCAGCTTTTCCTTCGCCTGCATCAGTTCCTCATAGGGATACACCACGCGCAGATCCGTATGTTCCTTCAGGTAGGTATACAGCTGAAGAATGCCGTAGTTCTCTGCCGGGCGGCCGTAGCGTTCCGGCATATATTCCGCATAGATGCGCTCCTTGTTGGGTGCGAGAAAAATCATGAATTCCTTCCCCCGGGATTCCACGAAGTCGCGCTGCTTCATGCAGTTGGCCGCAACCGCCTTCAGTTCCTCCTCCGTGTACAGGTTTGTCCCCTGATAGCAGCTGACGGGATCCCCGTCCGCCGCATTGTCATAGAAAAGCCAGCGGTCTTTTCCGACGATCACCGAACCGTTGGAAGCCCTGCCGAAACCAAAGTAATCAATGGCGGAGTTCATGGTGATCAGATTATTCCTGAACTGAAGGTTGTCATTAAAGTAGGACGTATACTCCTTTGAAAAATTCTCATACGTATCAAGGGTGAGTTCCGGCCGGGTCGCCATTCTCCGGTTCTCGTAGTTTGTCGCATCCACATATTTTTCTGAAAAAAACCAGATTCCTCTGGAGCCGCAGATAATCACCGCAAAGGCAACGAGAATAATGATTCTGCCGATTTTTCTCTCTTCCATTTCGCACTCCTGTTGTCTGATCTATTAGAACTGGAAATAAATAAAAGGATTGTAGGTATCACTTGCCACCGCAGCCAGGCAAAGAATCAGCACAGCCACACAGTAGATCGCCTCGATCACCGAGCCGCTCCATCTCTTCTTCAGCTTCTCCGGCACGATGCTCCGGATAAGGCCCATGCCGAGTACCGCGCACACAAAGGCAAAGACCGTCTTCAAATCCATGTAGTTCCAGGCCTCGATGTCCAGCCGGCTGTATTTCCAGGGCATCAACATTCTCAGAATAATCCGCACACCTGTCATCGTATCCGCCGCGCGGAACAATACCCAGCCGATGTTCACCACGAAGAAGGTGTAAATCATGGCCAGAACTTTCGATTTATCCAGAATTTTTTTGAAACCGATTCTCTCCAGAATGGTGAAAAATCCGTGGTACAATCCCCAGATCACGAAGGCCATATCCGCGCCGTGCCACAGGCCTGTCAGGAAGAAGACAATAATCAGATTGACATAGGTTCTTGCCGTTCCCTTCCGGTTGCCCCCCAGGGGGATGTATACATACTCCCGGAACCAGGAGCCAAGGGAGATGTGCCACCTCCGCCAGAACTCCGTGATGGATTTCGAAAGATAGGGGTAATTGAAGTTCTCCGGAATCGTGAAGCCAAACATTTTTCCAAGACCGATGGCCATATCCGAGTAGCCGGAGAAGTCATAGTAGATCTGGAAGGTATAGGCAAGGGCACAGATCCAGGCGGTTGCCGGATCCATATCGATGACCGAATACCTGTAGATGTTGTCCACGCACAGACCCAGGGCGTTGGAAATAAGAACCTTTTTCCCAAGACCGTAGATGAATCGCTTGAAGCCATCGGAGACCTCGTACCACTTCACCGATCGCTCTTCGATCTGCTTATTGATATCCCTGTATTTTACAATAGGACCCGCAATCAGCTGCGGGAAAAAAGATATGTAGAGCGCCACGTTTACAAGGTTTTTCGAAGCCTCTGTGTCGCCCCTGTAGACATCAATCACATAGGAAATCGCCTGGAAAGTGAAAAAGGAAATACCGATGGGCAGGGCGATCTGAAGCACCGGAATCAGTTCTCTTCCTAGAAGAGAATTCACCGTCCTCGCAAAAAAGCCCGCGTACTTGTAGTACCCGAGCATTCCCAAATCGCAGACAATTCCCGCTGCAAGAACCAGTTTCCTCGTTCCTCCACGGGTTTTGGTCAGCAACAGGCCGACGCCCCAGTTCAGGATCACGGAGGTGATCATGAGAAAAACCAGATAAGGCTCGCCCCAGGCATAAAAGATCAGGCTCGCCGCCAAAAGCAGATAATTCGAATATTCTTTTTTGATCAGACTGTTACAGACAAATACAATCGGCAGAAATGCCAGCAAAAACACTGCTGAACTGAATACCATTAAATGCTCCCCCTCTTCTCTTCGTTTACATCGGCCTGGCAATATTCCGGGACGGCTGAACCGTTAACTTTAATCCAGGCTCTCGTGAGCCCATCACACTTCGATCAGTCCTTCGTCTCAATGATCCGGACGATGAGATCGTACATGCGCTGTGTAGAGGAAATGGAGAGTCTCTCCGCAGGTGTGTGGATATCGAGGATATCCGGGCCCATGGAGATCGCATCCATATTCTCGATCTTCTCTGCCAGAAGTCCGCACTCTACGCCGGCGTGGATGGCTTCGATCTGAAGTTCTTTGCCGAACATCTCCCTGTAGATGGAGGACATCTTCTCACGGAGTTTTGACTCTCTCACCCACTCCCAGGCAGGGTACTCGCCGGAGAGTTTGTAGGAAGCGCCGCTCTCGGCCGCGATCCAGGAAATCCTGTCGCAGAGGTTTACTTTCGCAGCTTTCACGGAACTGCGCACTGCTGCACGCATCACAAGTTCTTTCTCTGACAGAGTTGCAATTCCCCAGTTGAGAGAGGTCTCCACCAGTCCCTCGACGTTGTCGCTCATTCTCTGCACGCCCTGCGGCAGCGAAGAAAGCAGAGTGATTACATGCTTCGTGGATGCCTCGTCCAGAGGAGTGCAGGAAGCAGCTACGCCGGCCGGAAGGGAAGCTCCGTCCACCTCCGAAGCGTCGAAATGAATGTCGCTGTCCACAGCCACGTACTCCGCGCGTACCTCTGACTCGATCTCAGAAAGGGCAGCGAGGAAGGCAGCCTTATTTTCAACCGCAAGCGCAAGCCGTCCCTCTCTGGAGATGGCGTTGTCCTTGGTTCCGTTCTCAAACGAGATGAGTCGCAGTGCCGTCTTCTTCGCAGCGCCGCGAAGGATTCTTCCCATGAGATCCTGGGAAGCCGCACGTCCCTTGTTGATCTCTACGCCGGAATGTCCACCCTTCAGACCGTGTACATGAACCAGCACCTTCTCCCAGGAGGACTCTTCTCTTGCCACCGGAAGCTTTACCTCTGCGGAACCGCCGCCTGCACAGCTGGCAAGCACCGTTCCCTCCTCCTCGGAGTCCATATTCAGAAGGCGGTGTCCCTTGAGAGGTGTACAGTCGATGGCCTGTGCGCCCTCCATGCCCACTTCCTCCGAAACCGTGCAGACAAACTCCAGTCTGGGATGTTTCAGTGTATCGGAATCCAGAAGCGCCAGTGCATAGGCAACGGCAATTCCGTCGTCACCGCCCAGGGTTGTACCTTCAGCGCGGACGAAATCTCCCTCGACCACCAGATCCAGGCCTTCCTTATCCATATCTTTTTCCACACCCGGAAGTTTCTCGCAGACCATATCCATATGTCCCTGGAGAATAACCGGCTCCTGATCCTCGTAACCCTCGGAAGCCTCTTTGATGATGATCACATTCCAGAGCTCATCCTGATAATACTCCAGTCCTCTCTCTTTTGCGAAGGCAACCAGATAGTCACTGACTGCTTTTTCTTTATAAGAAGGACGCGGGATCTCCGACAGCTCCTCAAAAAAACGGAATACTTCCTTCGGCTCCAGGTTTTCCAATACTCTACCCATGTTTCTATACTCACTTTCTTTATTACTATTTACTTCTTCTCAATCTTGTTCTCGTAGACGATGTAGTGCTCGTCATGAAGGATCTTAATGAATCTGGACAGTCTGGCATAGAGCGGCTCCGCCTTCGCTCCGAACTTTTCCTTTACCGCCTGGGCAATCTCATAGACTGTCTTCTTTCCGTCGATCTGCATCCAGACAAAGCTGCCGAAATCATCCAGCTCAATCCGGCTGACCTTCGGTTTCCGGAACAGCTTCTGAGCCAGACGGTTGAAAAATCCTCTGTGCTCCACCTCAATTTCCACATGCCCGGCCTTGTTCTGACTGAACGGATACAGGCGGTTTGCTCTGGGGATGTAATCGAGGAAATTTTCTTTTTTTCGGGACATATGTTTCTCTCCTGTCTCATAAAAAATAATCGTCAGAATTTCGAGCGGCGATCGCCAAAGGCGGCAGAGCATACGCGCACCTTTCGCTCTCCTTCCCGGATATCTGCCCTTTCCGGCACCCGGCGTTTTCCCGGGAGCCCGAAGCGGCATACATCACATTATACTCCATCTTACTGTTGAAAAAAAGATTGACGCGCGGGCAGAATCGCGTGAGCGTTTTACCCATCTGCGCATCGAAGCGGGGTGTTTTGTCTCCCAGGAAATGCGGATCAATTTCCTGTTACATAAAAAAGGCGGGGCCGCCGCACAGCATTCTTGAGAGATATGCTTTACGTGCAGCAGCCCCACACAAGAGTCGGCCGCGCCCTATGACCAAAGGCCGGTCAACTTATGCAGTCTTTTTTCCCTTTTTGTTCATGAAGAAGAACAGTACCGCTACCAGAACCGCGAAGAATACACAGCCGCCGATCTGTCCGAGGTCTACAGTCTTGGAGATATCCAGATCAAGACCTACAACAGCGAAGATCGCAAGAAGCACTCCGACAAGTCCCTCACCGGCAATCAGACCGGAACAGAACAGAGTACCGTTCTCGACTCTTCCTTTGCGCTCCTCTTCGGAGATCTTCTTGTTTCTGTCTACCCAGAGACGAACAAGTCCGCCCACCATCATCGGTGTGGACAGGTAGATCGGAAGGTAGAGACCTACTGCGAAAGGAAGTACCGGAATCTGCATAATCTCAACCACGATACCGAGGAATACACCTACGAATACCAGCGGCCAGGGCAGGTTTCCATCCATAACGCCCTCTACGATCATCTTCATCATTCCTGCCTGCGGAGCCGGAAGCTCTGTGGAGCCGTAACCCCATGCAGCATTGAGAAGGTAGAGAACGAAGCCGATGGCAACCGCAGAAACGGCAACACCGAAGATCTCACCGAGCTGCTGTTTCCAGGGCGTAGCACCAACCACGTATCCGGTCTTCAGATCCTGGGATGTATCGCCGGCAATCGCTGCGGAGATACAGATGACAGAACCGATGGAGATCGCCGCGATCATACCCGGTGTACCGATATTTCCGGTAGCCTTGAGCACGATGGTTGCAACCAGCATCGTCGCGATCGTCATACCGGAAACCGGGTTGTTGGAACTTCCTACGATACCTACCATACGGGCAGATACTGTAACGAAGAAGAATCCAAAGACAATGATCAGGATCGCGCCAAGGAAGTTCACCGGAATATCCGGAGCAAGCCAGAGGGCGATTCCGATCAGGCCGATTCCAATGAGCACGATGTTCATCGGAAGATCCTTTGTTGTTCTTGTGACAACTGTCTGCTTCTTGGAGATACCCTTCATTGCTCCCGCGAACGTGCGGACGATAAGAGGAAGGGACTTGATCAGAGAGATCACTCCACCGCAGGCAACGGCTCCGGCACCGATATACTTGATATAGGATGACCAGATTCCGCCGGTACCAAGCTCAGATACAGCAGCCTTGGCCGGAAAAAGAGCCTCAGGATTATGGCTTCCGAAGATGTACAGCAGCGGCATGAGAACAAACCATGCAATTGTACCACCGGCCATCATGTAGGAAGAAATCTTCGGTCCGCAGATGTAACCTACACCGAGAAGGGAAGGAAGCACATCCATTCCGATTCCGGCACCCGGATAATTCTTGAAATCGTAGGTAACCTCTGACGGGAACAGTTTCAATCCGTCAGCAATGAATTTGTAAACAGCGGCGATACCCAGACCTGCGAATACAGTTCCGGCTTTCGCACCGCCCTCTTCTCCTGCGAGAAGGACCTCAGAACATGCCTGTCCTTCCGGATAGGGAAGTGTTCCATGCTCCTCAACGATCAGAGCATTTCTCAGCGGAATCATGAAAAGAATTCCAAGTACACCGCCAAGTAAAGCGATGAGCGCGATGGTAAGGATGGACGGAAGCTCCGTAGCCCCCTCCTCTGCCCACATAAAAAGCGCCGGAAGTGTGAAAATGGCTCCCGCCGCAAGTGACTCACCGGCCGAACCGATGGTCTGCACCATGTTATTCTCAAGAATGGAATCTCTGCGAAGAACCACGCGGATCACACCCATGGAGATAACAGCTGCCGGGATTGAAGCGGAAATGGTAAGTCCGACTCTCAATCCGAGATAAGCATTCGCTGCGCCGAACACGATCGCCAGAATTACACCAACGATGACAGAAACCGGTGTAATTTCCGGAAGGACCTGATCAGCAGCAACATAAGGCTTAAACTCCTCTTTGTTACTCATAACAAACTCCTCCTGCAAATATGCAATTTTTTGCCCGATAAAAAATACATCAGAATCCTGGTCATCAGAGAATAAAACTACATGTCCATTATCATATCTTTATTTTTTATAAAGCAATCCGGAAGTTATTATAAAAAAATGTAGCATGCACGTCAAATTTCATTTATACCTACAAACAAAAGATATGCGGATTATGTATAATTATACATTAAATTTTATTTCGGAACAAGATCTCACAGCCGATCAGCCAAAAATATTACAGCACTGTTATCTTTTCGCCTGATTTGTTCGGCTGAATCAGGCAACCAAAGATTTTATAATTTCACGGCTTCCAGTGGCTTACGCTTTTATCATATGCGTCACAGCGCAGCGAATCAGAAATTATTTCTTTAAACATCATTTTCCGGCATATATTTTATATTGTAAAAAGCAGCGCGAATCTAAGCGTATTTATATACATCGTCAAAAAGAGGACAACCGCCCTCTTTTTTGCAAAATCTGTATACTATTCATGCAGAGGTGCTCTCTTATGTTGACTCCCTTGCGGTTTTGCTCTTAATTCGCAGTTGATAAAATAAAAACTTCCCTTTACACTCTAGATTGATAATCATCCGGGAAGGAAACATACATGGAAATCATAAACAGAGAAGATATGCTGGAACTCACACGAAGAATGACATCTGCCCGCAGCAATCTGGTGCGGATTGCCGGTGCTTATATCGACGAGGAAGGCTATATAGACGGCACCTTTAACACAAACTTCCTGAACCTCAGGGGAGAAGAGAAAAAACGATGCCTGGATATCGCCAAAGCGATACCCTTTTCGAAGACAAATGAAGAATTGAAGTCATACCCGATCCCGGGTTTCGCACCAGGATCCGTATGGCAGCTGATCTACGCACTCCGCGACTGCGAACTTAAAAATGACGCGTTGCTGTTGAATCTCTATGAACTGATTGCGGAAAACTATCCTACAGGAAGTCCCTACGCGATTTACGTTTACTATGGTGCTTACGACGTGCCCCTCAAAGGAAGTGATAAGTCCTACCAGAATGAATCGGAGGAAACCTACCAGTACCTGATTCTGGCGATTTCACCCGTGGATGAAGCGCAGATTCCGCATACACCGGAAGCCGGCTTCCTTTATCCCGCTTTCACAAACCGGAGCACCGACCTGGCGCATGT
>JAIKXQ010000063.1 GCA_024684035.1 Eubacterium sp.
AGGAAGGAGCTTTCTATGAAGACTGCATTTATCACAGGAGCTACATCAGGGATCGGAAGAGAGTTTGCCCGTAGGTTTGCGGCGATGGGCTACCGTTTGATTCTCACCGGAAGAAGAGTGGATCGTCTCGAACAGTTGCAGGAGCAGCTTGATGTTCCCTGCCGGATTCTTCCGGCGGATCTGGAAGAGGAGGCTCAGTGCAGGAAGCTGCTGGATGATCTTGCAGGAGAAAGAATAAATGTCTTTATCAACAACGCCGGTTTCGGCGCGGCGGGAAGTTTTCTGGACACCGATCCGGAGAAGGAAATCCGGATGGTGAAGGTAAATGATATCGCCATGCACATCCTCTTTAAGGGGATTCTGCTGAAGATGAACCGGCAGGGTTACGGCTCCATTCTGAATGTCGCTTCCTCGGCGGGACTTTTCCCTGCGGGGCCGTTTATGGCGACGTATTATGCGTCCAAGGCCTACGTCGCGTCTCTTACAAGGGCGGTGGCGCAGGAGTTGAAGGAGAGGGGCAGTAGAGTCTACGTTGCCTGCCTGTGCCCGGGACCGGTCAATACGGAGTTCAATGAGGTGGCGGACGTGGCTTTCGCGTTGAAGGGAATCAGCGCAAAACAGTGTGTGGACGAATGCCTGGCCGGAATGAGGAAGAAAAAGACCGTGATTATCCCCACCGGACAGATGCGGATGGCGATTTTGGGACAGCGGTTCGTGCCGCAGAGGCTGTTGATCCGGATGGTCGGTCATCAGCAGAAGAAAAAACTGGAGAAGTGAGGAAAAGGGAATGTATAAATGGAACAATGTATGGGGGTTGTTTTTTTATGAAAAAGGATAAAGTGGTTTGTAATGTGTTGTGTGTAGCGCTTGTTCTGCTCTTCGGCTTTGTGGCCATGGTGGGCTTCGGGCTTTTCGCGTCGGCAAGTATTCCTTTTCAGGATTCGCCGATGGCGCCGGCCAGTGCCATTGCCCGGAATGATGCGGAGATGACCATCGGTATATATCTCTGTCTTCTCGGAGTGGTTCAGCTGATCACGACCATTATATGGAGAATATCCGTCGCCGTGGAATACCGGGGATGTTGAGGAAACACGACGCCGCGGTCTTTGTCCGGGGATTTAAGATATGCTACGCCGGGGGAGCCGAATTACTCCGGTGGATTTTTCTGAATCAAAGAATTGACAAACGTTAGCGAACGGTGTATTCTAAAAATGGTTTAGCGTACACTGTTCGCTTTTGCTGTAAGGAGCGAAAGAATTATGCCAAGAGATAAAACAGAGAACCATGGAAAAATAGTGGATGCGGCTTTCCGGGAGTTCCTGGAGTACGGTTTCGCGGATGCCTCCCTGCGGAGGATCGCGGCTGCGTGCGAAATGAGTGTTTCCGGTCTGTACAAGCACTTTCAGGGGAAGGAAGAAATGTTTGCCGCTCTGGTGGATCCTGCCATCGAAGGCCTTATGTCTCTCTACCGGGAAGTACAGGGAAATTACGACGAGGCTCTTCAGAAAATGGATGGGGAAGATCCGTCCATAAATCAGAATGAACTGATCCGGTTGATGGAGTACATCTATGAGCATTATGATGAGTTCAAGCTCATTATCTGCAAATCCGGCGGTACCATGTATGAGGATTTCGCTCACAGGATGGCCAAAATAGAGGAGGAAGCTACCGGCCGCTACATGGATGATTTGAGGCAGATGGGTGTTGTGGTACAGTCCGTGGACGCCAAGGAATTCCACCTGCTGGTAACTTCCTATATCGAGGCCGTGTTCCAACCTGTGGTGCATGATTTTTCCAAAAAGGAAGCACTGCATTACGCACAGACTCTCGAGAAATTTTATATTCCGGCCTGGAAAGCTCTGTTCGGAATATGAGGAAGCAAGGTTTCAAAGATTTATATGCTCCGTCCCGGTGACGGGGCATTCTCTTGGCTCCGAAGTTAGTGGCATCTAATAAAAAGAAGAACAAACTATTATCAGGTAAATGTATGCAAATTAGTGCGCGGACGAAACAGGTAATGTCGAAGGTTCTGTAAATCATTGAGCCCAAAAGGGCTTGGAATTCAGGGGGTAGAAGAATGAAGAAAAAAGGTTTGATATCCTGGATCATGGAATTTGCCGGCAGGAAGAAGTCGTATTACGGGGGAAGTGTAAGCCTTGCCATCTTTGGCGTGGCGGCGTCCTTCGTTCCGTATCTGCTGACCGCGGATATCATCAGTCAGCTTCTGGCTGGCAACAGGGATCCGGAGTTTTATGTAAGAAAAGTGATTCTGATGGGTGTTTTCTGGATCCTCAGGGTTACACTGCACAGTCTTTCCACCACGCTGTCACACGTGGCGACGTTCCATGTGCTCGGAGGTATCCGCAGACAGCTCTGTGAGAAACTCTCGAAGATTCCGTTGGGATCGGTGCTGGATGACAACAGCGGAAGCTACAAGAATATCATTGTGGAGCGAGTGGACTCCATGGAGACGACACTGGCTCATATCATACCGGAGTTTACAGCGAATATTCTGCTGCCGGTGGTAATGTTCGTCTACCTGCTCACCATCGACTGGCGGGTGGGACTGGCTAATCTGATCTCTGTCTTCATCGGTGTGATTTTTGCATCGGTGATGATGGCAAAGAGTCAGGGTGAGTTTGATGTGACGATACAGAAGACAAAGTATCTGAATGACACGGCTGTGGAATATATCAACGGCATTGAGGTCATCAAAGCTTTCGGAAAAACCGGAAGTTCCTACGAGAAGTTTGCGCTCGCGGCAAGAGAGGGAGCAGACTGTTTCATCCGCTGGATGAGGAAATGTATCTGGTGGCAGGCGGGAACGCTGTCTTTCATGCCGGCGACGTTCCTTGGTATTCTTCCGGTGGGACTGATGCTGGTAAAAAACGGCAGCCTCACCCCGCAGGATTTTATCACCTGCATTATTCTCTCAGCAGGACTTGTCACTCCACTGGTGGTCGCTTTTTCCTATATGGATGACATTGCGAAAATGAATACGATCTTCGGGGAAGTCACGGAGATCCTGGAGAGAAAAGATATGGAGCGGCCTGCAGTGCTCACAGAGGAACCGCAGGGCACGGACATCCGCCTTCATGGTGTGAAGTTTACCTACAAGGATAAGGAGGTTCTCCACGGCATTGACATGGAGATCCGGCAGGGCGAGGTTCATGCGATCGTCGGTCCTTCCGGTTCCGGCAAGAGTACCATTGCAAGGCTCATTGATTCTCTGTGGGATGTGGACGAAGGCGTCATTACTTACGGCGGCGTGGATATCCGCAAGCTACCGCTGGATTACTACATGGGACAGATTTCCTACGTAGCCCAGGATAACTACCTTTTTGATCTGTCTGTAAAGGAGAACATCCGCCTCGGAAAACCGAGGGCAACGGATGAGGAAGTGATTCAGGCCGCAAAAGCTACCGGCTGTCATGACTTTATCATGGGTCTGGAAAAGGGATATGACACAAAGGTCGGCGGTGCCGGCGGTCATCTCTCCGGTGGAGAACGTCAGAGAATCTGCATCGCCAGAGCCATGCTTAAGGATGCGCCGGTGGTGATTATGGACGAGGCAACGGCTTATACGGATCCTGAGAACGAGGCTCTTGTACAGGAGAGTGTGGCGCAGCTGGTTATGGGAAGAACGCTTATTGTCATCGCACACCGGCTCTCCACGATTCAGACCGCCGACAGAATTTTTGTCATCAATGACGGCCTGGTAGAGGCGGAAGGAAAGCACGAAGAACTGCTTGATCACTGCGCACTTTACCGGAAGATGTGGGAAGCACACAGCATGGTGAGAGATGAGGCAGCTACCGGCGATGGCAGTTGTGAGAATAGCGGACGGGAAGAAAAGACAAATGCCACAGCAGGTGATCCCGTGACAGGAATGGAAGCCGGAAAGGAGGCCGCATATGTTTGAGATGTTGAAAAAATTCTTTGATTTCTGCAGCAGAAAAAATCAGAAGAAACTCTACGGCGCGGTGGTGCTGGGTGTGCTGGATGCCCTTTTTGCCGCAATGAAAATCCCGGCAGCTTTTTTTGCCATCTCGGCGGTGCTTCGGGGAAAGATCGAAAGTCAGGACTTTGTATTGGTCATGGGGTTTATGCTGGCGAGTACGATCGGAAAGATGGTGGTGAACCGCTTCTCGAATATGCTGCAGACAGAGGCAGGGTACGACACCTGTGCTTTGAAGCGCACCGAGATCGGAGAACATCTCCGGTATATTCCCATGGGATATTTCAATGACACGAGCCTGGGACAGATCACCTCGGTGACCACGAATACCCTTGAGCAGATGAGCGATATCGCCACGAGAGCCATCATGATGGTTCTGCAGGGAAGTATCACCACCGTGGTGATCGCCATCGGAATGTTCGTTTTCGATGTGCGGATCGGTCTGATCTCACTGGCCGGTATTTTTGTATTTATGCTTGTAAATATGGTGACTACACGCAGAGTCGCAAAAGTGGCCGACGAAAAGATCGAGTCGGATCGTGATATGGTAGGCGTGATCCTGGAATACATTCAGGGTATCGCGGAGATCCGGAATTACAACATGATAAAAAACAACGCCTCAAGGCTTGAGCGGAGTATCGCCCGGAAGGAGAGGGCGGATATTGCGGCGGAGATTGCGGCGATTCCTGCGGTAGGCGTACAGATGCTGGTTACCAAGCTGGCGGGTGTGGTCATCGCCGGAGCTTCCCTGTACTTCTACTTCGACGGCACCATGGAACTGGAATATCTCATCACGATGCTGATGTGCTCCTTCATGGTCTTCGAGGCGCTGGATTCCGCGGGCATCTATACCGCTCTTTTGAAGATCATTGGAAAGGGCGTGGATCAGGCAAACGACATTCTGACCATCGAGCAGATGGATGTCAATGGAGAGACCATTCATCCGGAGCATCACGATATTCATCTGGAGCATGTAAGCTTTGCCTATGAGAACCGGAAGATCATCGACGATGTAACTCTGGATATCAAAGAAAAAACGACCACAGCCATTGTCGGTCCTTCCGGCGGTGGAAAGACAACCCTCACGTCGCTGATTGCCAGATTCTGGGATGTCCGCCAGGGAAAAATCACTCTCGGCGGCAGAGACGTGAGAGAATACAGTTTTGATTCCCTGATGGAGAATTTCAGCTTCGT
>JAIKXQ010000065.1 GCA_024684035.1 Eubacterium sp.
TTCTCCTTCATCCACGATCACATATTTGCCGTCTACGTAGTCGATCACGTAGGGGTCTCTGGCCGGATTTTTCTGATCGAAATCGAAATTTGCGATCAGATAGCTGCCGTCATTCCAGATCAACCCCTCGGGTACGAAATCCACATCGTTCCGGAACAGATCCTTTGCGTCCTGATGAACCGCGTGAACAGCCGGATCAATCTGTGCCACCGCCCCCGGTGCGTACCAGAGTCCTCTTCTCTGAATGTCCGCCTTCAGGATCCAGCCGACCGGCATATCCTGATATTTCCGGATTACTTCCTTTAATCCGGGTTCTTTTTTTCTCCACTCGCTGTCTCTAGCCTGTACCATTGTCTTACCTCATTTCTGTCTCCGTCACCGGATAGAATTGTTCAACGAAATCAGCCTGGTTCTCTAAAAGGAGCAGTCTCGACAGATCAGATCAGCGGAACTACTGCGCCCTCATATTTGTCGCTGATAAAGGAGCGCACCGCCTCAGTCTGCAGGGCAGCCACCAGTGCTCTTGTCTTCTCTGTTTCTTTCTCGCCTTTGCGAACCGCAATGACGTTGCCGTAGGTTTTTGCACCAAGCGATTCTGCATCCTCTACAGCAAGAGAATCCTTGAGAACGGTAAAACCTGCCTCAATGGCATAGTTTCCGTTGATAACGGCGATATCCAGATCCTGGCTGGAACGGGGCAACTGCGCAGCCTCGATCTCAACGATCTCCAGATTCTTCGGATTCTCTTCGATATCATTCTTCGTAGCGGTGATTCCCGCATTCTCTTTGAGTTTGATCAGTCCCTGAGCTTCCAGAAGCAGAAGGGCTCTGGCCTCGTTGGTTGTGTCGTTCGGCACACCGACCTGTGCTCCATCCGGAAGATCCGCCAGTGCCTTTGTTTTTCCGGGGAAAATACCGAACGGCTCATAATGAATAGTCGCCGCACTCTCCAGATCGGTACCGTTCTCCTTGTTGTACTCATCCAGATACGGCTGATGCTGGAAATAGTTTGCGTCCAGATCTCCGGCGGAAAGTGCAGCGTTCGGCTGAATGTAATCGGAATACTCCTGTACTTTGAGTGTCCAGCCTTTATCCGCAAGTACATCTTTGATCTGCTCCAGAATCTCTGCGTGAGGATTCGGTGATGCACCTACGACGATGGTGGTATCGTCACCGGTTGCCTCCGGAATTGCGGAAGGATCCGAGGATACCGTGATTACGCTGTCGCTTTTTACGGCCTCCGTTGCAGTGCTCTCTGCTTTGGAAGATGCAGAGGCTGTCTCTGATCCGGAAGAAGTTGCCGTACTGCCGCAGGCGGCAAGAAAAGATGCTCCGAGAATAGCTGTAAGTCCCAGTGTTGCAAATCTGATGTTTTTCATAGTATTATCTCCCTTTCATTTTATCTGTTGAGTTGTGTAACGGATCTTCTGTCTCCTCTATGCAACCGGTATTGATCGTTCGCTTCTGTCACAAGAAACAGTTTTCCTTTCCTGTGTCTACCGGATGCGCTTATCTGTCTTTGAATAAAGTTTGTTACCGGCCAGCTGAATGGCCTGTACAAGAAGTATGAGAAATACGACGGCTACCAGCATGACAGGTACGTCGTAACGATAATAGCCATATCGAACAGCGATGTCTCCCAGTCCGCCTCCTCCTACAAAACCGGACATACAGGAATATCCGACTACGGTAGTAAGCACAAGCGCTGCGCCAAGGATCAAACTGGGCTTTGCCTCCGGAAGAAGAACTTTCCGGATGATCTGCCCGTCGGAAGCTCCCATGGCCTTCGCCGCTTCGATCACACCTTTGTTGACCTCCGCAAGCTCACTTTCCACCATGCGGGCAATGTAAGGCGCCGCGGCAAACGTGAGAGCAGGAATAACAGCCTTCGCTCCCAGACTTGTACCGACGATAACTCTCGTCACCGGAAGGACAAGGATCAGAAGGATCACAAAAGGTATCGAACGCAGGATATTGATGATCAGTCCGATGGTGCTATAGAGAATGCGGTTTGGATGAATTCCGTCAGGCTTTGTCGCAACCAGCAGGACACCCAGAGGCAGTCCGAAGACATAGCCGATGAAAGTGGATGCCAGCACCATATACAGCGTCTCCCAGATGCCCTGTCCGAGCATCTTCCATGTAGTAAGATCAAGAATCATAAGCTGTCACCTCCTCGTAAGGAATATGTCTGGCATTCAGATAATTCAATATCTCCGCCTGTTGTCCCCCATCTTCCGGCAGCTGGATGATCATATGGCCTCTCGCAGTCCCGCCCACATCCCGGGTCTGAGCATAGAGAATATTTACCGGAATCCTGGTGGCAAGTACCAGATCCGAGAGCACCGGCTCACCGGAACTTCGTCCGTCAAAGCTGATCCGGTAGCAGGCCTTTCTGGAAAAGGATACGTCCTTCACAGCATTGCCAAGAATCAACTCCTGACCGATCTTTGATTTCGGCTCCATAAAGATGTCCGATACTTTTCCGCTCTCCGCAATGCGTCCGCCGTCGATAATAGCCACTTTATCGCAGATGTGCGAGATCACATCCATTTCGTGTGTGATGATTACAATGGTGATCCCCAGTTCCCTGTTGAGTTTCTTCAAAAGGGCAAGGATCGCGTTCGTGGTATTCGGATCCAGGGCGGATGTCGCCTCATCGCAGAGCAATACCTTCGGATTTGTCGCAAGAGCTCTTGCAATGGCCACCCTCTGTTTCTGTCCGCCGGAAAGCTGTGTCGGATATGCGTCCGCGCGCTCCTCCAGTTCGACGATCCGGAGCAGTTCCATAGCTCTCTGAACTGCCGCCTTTTTTTTCATCCCCTGGATTTCCAGCGGAAAGGTTACGTTTCTCAATGCAGTGCGCTGATCAAGAAGCTGAAACTGCTGAAAAATCATTCCCATCTGCTGACGCACCGATCGGAGTTCATCGGGTTGCAGTCCTGAGAGCTTTCGTCCGTCAAAAACGATCTCTCCGGCTGTCGGTTTCTCCAAATAATTGATACACCGCACCAGCGTCGATTTTCCTGCTCCGGAAAGACCGATAATCCCGTAGATCTCACCTGCCTCGATGTCAATACTGACGTCGCGTATGGCATCTACGGACATGTTTTTTCCGCGGAAGCTTTTCTGAAGATGTTGAATCGATATGATGGGTGTCGTCATTTGGTCTTTCCGCCCTC
>JAIKXQ010000089.1 GCA_024684035.1 Eubacterium sp.
CGAAGTCCGCTTGCGGACTTTTTTCTCTCAGTTGATTTTATGAAGATTACACGATATACTAAATTATTGATGTAAAAAAGAAAGTTTAGGAAAGAGGATATATATGGCTAAGAATGATAATATCAAGCCAGAGAACAATGAGGTCGACGGAGAGGCAAGTGATTACCTTGAGTTGAACATTGATCTGGATCTTCCTGCTCTTGATCATAAAGCAAAGACAATGGATCTGTCAGCTCTTGAGGCAGCCATTAACGGCGTCACCAATACAGTACTGGAACAACAGAAAGAACAAGAGAACGATCTGGCTATAAATGAAGAAAATACTGATGAGACGGATACCGGGGATACTGATGTTGAGGACACAGATGGCGATAATTCGAGCGATGCGACTGATGCATCGAAGCCGGAAGAAGAACCGATCATCGAGAAGGACGCGGATCCGAAACCTGCCGATGATGAGGGAGCTACCAGAATCTTCGATATAAAAGCATTGAAAGAGATTCAGGGCAAAGATACGGAGGAAGAATCCGTAGAAGGTTCTGAAAAGAGTGCTTCGGAAGATAAGCCGCTCAAAGATAACGAAGAAAAAAACAAGGCGCCGGAGGTCGTTCCGAAACCGGCAGAAAAGCAGAAGAAAGCACCGGTACAAAAGAAGCCGGTGAAGAAGAAAAAGAAGAAACTGACTGCGAAACAGAGGAGAGCAAAGGAACGGGAAGCAAAGAAAAAAGCACTGAAAATCATCAGCATTTCTGTTCTTGTACTTGCACTGCTGCTTGCTTTCATTCTCGCAACGCTTCTCAGAGCAAGAATCAGCGCGGAGAAGAATACAGTTGCATCTGAATCCGTAAAGAGTTTCTCGATTACGTATGCAGGTGAAAAGACAGTCTTTGAACCTCTCGTTACTTCTTCGGAGGAAGAGGCACAGCAGAAACAGGAGATTACCTTCGACACTTCCGGGATGTATAGTCCAAATGCCTGCATGATGCGACTTAGTGACAACAAGATCATTCTGGATATGAACAGTAACCAGCGGATTTATCCGGCTTCCATGACAAAGATCATGACAACACTTGTGGCCATAGAGCATATTACGAATCTGGAGGATACAGTTACGTTTACCGGAGGAGAGTATGACAGAGCCTATACAGAAGGAGCTACTACAGCAAACTTCATGGCCGGTGACGTTGTAAGTTACAATGACGTGCTCTATGGAATTATGCTTCCTTCCGGAGCGGACGCCTGCTATGCTATTGCGGACGCTCTTGGCGGCTCAGAAGCAGGCTTTGTAAATATGATGAATGAGAAGGCGCAGCAGCTTGGAATGAATGATACCCATTTCACAAACTGTACCGGTCTTACCAATGAGGATCATTACACGACTTGTGCGGATATGATCAAGCTCCTGCAGGCGGCTCTTCAGAATGAGACCTTCAAGACTGTGTTCTGTACACATGTACATACTACCGGACCGCTTGGTTTGAATCCGGATGGTCTTCAGCTGAGTAGTACTGCCTTCACTTATCTCGGATCACCGCTTCTTCAAAACGGCACGGAGATTACCGGAACGAAGACCGGATTTACAGATGAGGCCGGTCACTGTCTTGCCAGCTGTGCAAAGGCCGGAGACGGTACGGAGTACATTCTTGTAACTGCAGGCGCTAATACAGAAGAAGATCCGAACCCGCATCTGGCTGATGCAAAATACCTCTACGGACAGCTTCCAAGCTACGATGACTGATACCGCTTTTACATATATGCTGCGATGTTGTGACGGCTCCCTGTATACGGGCTGGACAAACGATCTTGCAGGAAGGTTGAAAGCTCATAAATCAGGAAAGGGTTGCAAGTATACACGAAGTCATCTGCCGGTAAATCTCGTCTACTATGAGAAGTATGAGAGCAGGCGGGAGGCAATGAGCCGGGAGGCACAGATCAAGCGTTTATCAAAAAAAGAAAAGGAGGAACTGCTTATGCATGTTCCTCCGGATATTGATACATATGAAAAAGCAGCCGAATAAATGATGATTAATCATTTATCCGGCTGCTTCTCTTTTTCTTTAGATGAATCGGAACGAAACGCCCGGAATGGCGGATCGATTCACTCTTCCTTAGTCCAGCTTGATGTTCTTCAGAAGAGATCCGAGGTTTGTGCTGATGTTCTCTGCCTTCGGAAGCTTGAAGTCCGGTGTGCGGTCATGACGCTCGGAAGAAGCATCCTCAGCACCTTCCTCAAGGGCTTTCATGGAGAGGCTGAGCTTTCCGTCTTTGATGCGGATTACTTTGACTTTCACGTCCTGACCTGCTTTCAGGACATCCTCTACGGATTTTACTCTCTTGTTAGAGATCTGGGAGATATGTACAAGACCGGAAAGTCCGTCTCCAAGATCGATGAAAGCGCCGTAAGACTGAATGCTCTCGACTTTACCATCCATAACGGATCCGATCTCGATTGCTTCGATCCTGGCTTTCTTTTCCTCATCTGCTTTTGCACGAAGAAGCTCAACAGCGGAAAGAATCAGACGACCTTTCTCCTCGTCAACTTCACGGATTACAACCTGGATCTCCTTGCCGAGGTAGGCATTCAGATCATCTACGTGACCGAGTGCAAGGCGGGAAGCCGGGATAAATCCACGTACGCCTTCAACATTGGAGATAACACCCTTATTTACTACACCGTCTACTGTTACTGTGAGTGGAGTTTTTTCTGTCTGATATTCTTTTAACTTTTCCCAGTTTGCTTCGCCTTCGTCCTTGAAGGATGTGAAGGATTCATCAACAGCTTTGGAAAAATCATCCATTGTCATTTCATCTGCCATAGTAATCACCTCATTGATTATTAAAAATTTACTTTATAGTATACCATAGAAAAGAAACAGACGAAAGTTAAAACTTTACCTTACATGAAAAGAATGTTATATTTAGAAAAACATGGAGAGAATCAAAAATTTCTTGTAGAAGAAAGGAAAGTGTAATGACTGTTAAACCTGGTATGAAACAGGAGGAAGTATACATTGTCGGTCACAGAAACCCTGATACTGACTCGATCTGTTCTGCTATAGCCTACGCGGATCTGAAGAATACGGCCGAAAAGGACGGAAGAGTCTACTGTGCGAGACGGGCGGGTCAGATCAATGAAGAGACAGAATTTGTATTAAAATATTTCGGTATAGAGACACCGAAGTACCTTCCTGATGTGGCGACGCAGGTCGAGGAAATTGATATTCACGAGGTTCCCGGAGTTACCGGTGATATCTCTGTCAAAAAAGCATGGAAGATGATGCGGGAACAGAATATCGTAACTCTTCCTATTACAACTACACAGAGAGAGCTGGAAGGTCTGATCACGGTTACGGATATCGCGAAATCCTATATGGATGTATATGACAGTGATATTCTTTCTCAGGCGAAGGCAAGATATGACTCTATTGCCGAGACTCTGGACGGTACGATCCTGGTGGGAGACGGAAGCAGATGTCTCGAAAAGGGACGCGTGGTCATCGGTGCTTTTCATCCGGATACGATGGAGCAGTACATACAGCAGGACGATCTCGTTGTTGTGGGAAACAGAGCCGAGGATCAGCTCTGCTGTCTGGATCTGAAAGCCGGCTGTATCGTCGTGGGACTCGGAGCTAAAGTAAGCGGGTCGATCCTTAAACTGGCCGATGAAGCGAATTGCGTAGTCATCAGCAGTCCTCACGATACCTATACAATTGCGAGGCTGATCAATCAGGCCATCCCGATCCGGCATCTCATGATGAAGGAGAATCTGATTACCTTCCGTGTCACAGACAAGATCGATGACATTGAGAACGTGATGAAGAACAGCCGTCACAGAGACTATCC
Source organism: Eubacterium sp. (assembly GCA_024684035.1). Taxonomy (GTDB): domain Bacteria; phylum Bacillota; class Clostridia; order Lachnospirales; family Lachnospiraceae; genus Bilifractor. The sequence goes on from JAIKXQ010000089.1 coordinate 3,844, forward strand.
GATTCTGGATAAAAAGGGACTTTATGTGGGTACGATATCCAGACGAAATCTTATCGGACGTCACGGTAAACGTTTGATTCTCGTAGATCACAATGAGAAGTCACAGGCCGTACTCAATGTCGATGAGGCAGAGATTCTCGAGATCCTGGATCATCACAGACTCGGTTCGCTGGAGACTATGGCGCCGATTATGTTCCGGAACGAACCTGTAGGCTGTACTGCGACAATCATTTATGAGACATATCATGAGAAAAGACTTGAGATCCCGCCGAAGATCGCCGGTCTGCTGATGTCGGCGATTATTTCCGACACCCTGCTCTTCCGTTCGCCGACCTGCACTCCACTGGATCGCAAGGCTGCAATGGAACTGGCGAAAACAGCCGGAATAGATGATATCGAGAAATACGCGTCGGCAATGTTCCGCGCGGGAAGTAACCTGGAGGACAAGACTCCGCAGGAGATCTTTTTCCAGGATTACAAGAAGTTTAATATAGAAGATACAAACTTTGGTGTCGGGCAGATCAGTTCCATGTCCAAAGAAGAGCTTGAGTTTATCAAGAGCGCACTGATTCCTCAGCTTAAAGCAGAGTGCGGTAAGCATGACATAGAGATGGTATTTTTCATGCTGACGAATATCATCGATGAGTCGACGGAACTTCTGTACTACAGTAACGACAATGGTGAGCGTGCGAAGAATCTTATTGAGGGAGCTTTTCACATCCAGCCCGAACCGGAGAGCTGTGTGCTGCAGGGCGTGATTTCCAGAAAGAAACAGCTGATCCCTTCCTTTATGACTGCGCTTCAGCAGGGGATGTAAGAAAGGAACCGCCGGCAACAGGTATAAGAAATTTCCCTGTAGAAAACAGACGCTTTCCGATGTAATTTCGAAAGAATAGAGGACTGTTTAGGAAAGTACTCCGTTACTTTCACGACAAAGCCGGTTTGTGCTTATCTTTGATTAGACATAATACACATGAATGCAGGGTGACAGCCGTCATTCTGCATTTTTTGAATTCAAACTTGCAAAATATACTGAATTTTAAGTATAAATCAGTAAAAGCAATACTTTTTTTGAATAATCGGAAAAAACTTCTTGCATGAGAAAATAGCACATGCTATAATTTGGCACAGATAGTTTATTGGTTTAAACTATTAAAATGTAAAAAATTATGAATATGAAAGTAATTGCGAGGAGGAAACATCAATGTCTTACGTAGATGAGGTCTATGAGAAAGTTGTAGCAAAGAATGCTGGTGAACCGGAGTTCCATCAGGCAGTAAAGGAGTTCCTGGAGACTGTTCGTCCGGTAGCTGAGAAACATGAGGAGCAGTACAGAAAGCTGGCTCTTCTTGAGAGACTTTGTGAGCCGGAGCGTCAGATCCGCTTCCGTGTTCCGTGGGTAGATGACAACGGTCAGGTACAGGTTAACACAGGTTACCGTGTACAGTTCAACAGCGCAATCGGACCTTACAAAGGAGGACTTCGTCTCCATCCTTCCGTATATTTCGGTATCATTAAATTCCTTGGTTTCGAGCAGATCTTCAAGAACTCTCTGACAGGCCTTCCGATCGGCGGAGGTAAGGGTGGTTCTGACTTCGACCCGAAGGGAAAATCTGACAACGAGGTTATGAGATTCTGCCAGAGCTTCATGACAGAGCTCTACAAACACATCGGCGCTGACACAGACGTTCCGGCAGGCGATATCGGAACAGGCGCACGTGAGATCGGTTTCATGTACGGACAGTACAAGAGAATTACAGGTCTCTACGAGGGAGTTCTTACAGGAAAGGGTCTTACATACGGCGGATCTCTTGCAAGAACTGAGGCTACAGGTTATGGTCTTCTCTACTTCACAGAGGAGCTTCTTAAGATCAACAACATCGATATCGCAGGTAAGACAGCAGTAGTATCCGGTTCCGGAAACGTTGCTATCTACGCTATTCAGAAGGCTAACCAGCTTGGTGTTAAGGTTCTTACATGTTCTGATTCTACTGGCTGGATCTATGATCCGGACGGAGTAGATGTAGCTACTCTTCAGCTTGTAAAAGAGCAGCACAGAGCACGTCTTACTGAGTACAAAGAGCTTCGTCCGAACTCTGTATACCATGAGGGCAGAGCTGACGGCGGCGTATGGGGAGTTAAAGCTGATATCGCTCTTCCTTGCGCTACACAGAACGAGCTCAACCTTGATGATGCAAAGGCACTGGTTGCAAACGGCGTAATCGCTGTATGTGAGGGTGCAAATATGCCTACTACTCTGGAAGCTACAGAGTACCTCAAAGAGCAGGGCGTTATCTTCGGACCGGCAAAAGCTGCAAACGCAGGTGGTGTTGCTACATCCGCTCTTGAGATGTCCCAGAACAGCGAGCGTCTCTCCTGGACATTCGAGGAGGTTGATGCTAAGCTGAAACAGATCATGATCAACATCGTTCACAACATCGATGCTGCTGCAAAAGAGTACGGCAAAGAAGGTGATTACGCAGCAGGTGCAAACATTGCAGGTTTCCTGAAAGTTGCAGATGCTATGATCGCTCAGGGAGTAGTCTAAGAAAAAGGACTGCATTCCGTGTATCCTTAAGCGGGATATGCTGATAAGAGTATAATTGGAAGTTCGGAGGCTGCTGCACTATTGGTTAGTGTGGCAGCCTTTTGTGTAGTAAGAGGAATGAAATGAAACGCAACATTGTATTAATCGGTATGCCCGGGGTCGGAAAAAGTACCATAGGAGTAATTCTTGCAAAGGAACTCGGGTTTGAATTTATGGATTCGGATCTTTTGATTCAGAAACAGGAGAAGAGGCTTCTGAAGGAAATAATCGAACAGGAAGGTACGGATGGTTTCCTGAGAATCGAAGATCAGGTAAACGCGTCAATTGATACAGAAAAGGCGGTGATCGCCACCGGAGGAAGTGCCGTCTACGGGGAGAAGGCGATGGCACATCTGAAAGAGATCGCGACAGTCATCTATCTGAAGCTGCCGTTTGGTGAACTGGAAAAGCGACTCGGAAACCTTCACAACCGGGGAGTGGTTCTTCGTGACGGTCAGACATTGCGGGATATTTATAATGAAAGAAGTGTTCTCTACGAGAAATACGCGGATATCATTATTGATGAGACCGGAAAAGACATCGAAGAAACACTCAGTCAGATTCAGAATACACTGTGAAAATATTTTAACTATTATCAAATTTAGTTACGAAAATAAGAAAAAATATCTGAAAAATAAGAGATTGGATGTATGAATGGCTGACGCTTTTTTTCGAAAAAGCTAACAGTGACGCGGCCTGGCGGCGATTCGGGTTTACAAATGTGAGTTCATAGGTTATTATTATAAGACGAATCTTGAGACGCCATTTTTTTGGCACATGATTTGAATAATCGGCTGTCGACTGGGGAGAAGGCGGTCGATAGAATTTGAGGTAAATATGGATAAGTATGTAATCAAGGGAGGAAATCCTCTCGTTGGTGAAGTGGAAATTGGGGGAGCCAAAAACGCTGCACTTGCTATCCTGACTGCTGCTATAATGACAAATGAGCCGGTACTTGTGGAAAACATTCCGGACGTCAGTGATATAAATGTTCTGCTCGAGGCCATTGGTGAGATCGGAGCAGATGTGGATAGAGTCGATCGTCACACCGTCAGAATCAACGGAGCATCCATTGGTTCTGTCAGCGTTGATTATGAGTTCATTAAGAAGATCCGTGCATCCTATTATCTTCTGGGTGCTCTTCTTGGAAAATACAAACATGCTGAAGTTCCTCTTCCGGGCGGATGTAACATCGGAAGCAGACCGATTGATCAGCATCTGAAAGGTTTCCGTGCACTCGGTGCCACGGTCACCATCAAGCATGGTGTGATCATGGCCTCTGCAGATGATCTTCACGGAGCGCATATCTTCCTGGATATGGTTTCTGTCGGAGCTACCATCAATATCATGATGGCTGCGGCTCTTGCACGTGGAAATACGATTATCGAAAATGCAGCCAAGGAGCCCCATGTCGTAGATGTGGCCAACTTCCTGAACAGTATGGGCGCGAATATCAAGGGCGCCGGTACGGATGTGATCCGTATCCGCGGTGTTGAGAGTCTGCACAAGACAGCATACGCTGTTGTACCGGATATGATCGAGGCTGGTACTTATATGATGGCTGCAGCGGCCACCAGAGGCGATGTACTGATTAAGGACGTCATTCCGAAGCATCTTGAGGCAATTACAGCGAAGATTCTGGAGATCGGATGTGAGGTGGAGGAGTTTGATGATGCCGTACGTGTAAGTGCGAAACGCAGACTTACACGTACTCATGTGAAGACACTGCCCTACCCGGGTTTCCCCACCGACATGCAGCCACAGATGGCCGTGACTTTGACACTGGCCGAGGGAACCAGTATTGTCACAGAGAGTATCTTCGAGAATCGTTTCAAATATGCGGATGAGCTCACCCGTATGGGAGCAACGATAAAAGTAGAGGGTAACTCAGCAATCATTGACGGTACAGATACCCTTACCGGCGCGAGAGTCAGCGCACCGGATCTGAGAGCAGGTGCTGCTCTTGTTATTGCAGGACTGGCAGCGGAAGGTATCACCGTAGTGGATGATATCATTTATATCCTGCGCGGTTATGAGGACTTCGACCGCAAGTTCCGTGATCTGGGAGCAGAGATCGAGAGAGTCAGCGACGAGAGAGAGATTCAGAAATTCCGCCTTCGCGTAGGCTGAGATAAAGTGTTGTATCCGCGCCGACATACGAAGGGCGTGTGGACGGTGCTCACGAAAAGTATAGAACACATGGATCCGTATCAGATTCTGCCGGATGTTTTGGTGGTCTGATACGGTTTCTTTGTTTCAGACAAAAATAATCTGAAATATTCTTGACGGTTTGACGCAAATGCGTTATGTTAATCTTATATAACAACTGCATAATGCTTTCTCTTATTCAGAGTGGCGGAGGTACATAGGACCTGTGAAACCACGGCAACCCCGTTAATGGAAGGTGCCTGCCTGAGCGAGATTTTCGAACAATAAGGGAGTTGGTAGCGGATCCAATTCATATTTATTGGGCCGCTTTTTTTGTGTCAAAATACTTCTTACAAGATTTCGGAGTCGGGGCTTTTTCTTCTATACGGAAGATGTGACTGTCGAAATCATTGGAATACACAGAGGGCTTAGTTTTTTCGGAAAGCAATAAAAGCAGTATATCTATTTCAGGAGGAAAAAATGGAAAAAAGATTATTCACATCCGAGTCTGTAACGGAAGGACATCCGGATAAAGTCTGCGATGCTGTCAGTGACGCAATCCTGGATGCCTGCTTCGAGCAGGATCCCATGAGCCGCGTGGCATGTGAGACTGCTTCCTGTACAGGATTCATCCTTGTAACAGGTGAGATTACAACAAATGCAAAACTTGATATTCCGTCTATCGTACGCAAAACCGTAAATGAGATCGGTTATGACGATGCAAAGACGGGCTTCGACGGACATACCTGCGCGGTAATGGTTGCGCTCGATCAGCAGTCCGCTGATATCGCTATGGGAGTTGACAAGGCTCTCGAGGCAAAAGAGGGATCTCTCACCGACGATCTGGACACAGGTGCCGGAGACCAGGGTATGATGTTCGGTTATGCCTGCAATGAGACACCGGAGCTCATGCCTTATCCCATCGAGCTGGCACATAAGCTTGCTCTGAAGCTTACCGAGGTTCGTAAGAACGGTACACTGACTTACCTTCGTCCGGACGGAAAAACACAGGTTTCCGTAGAGTATGATGAGAACGGAAAGCCGTCCAGACTTGAGGCTGTCGTTCTTTCTACACAGCATGATGAGGGTGTGACACAGGAACAGATTCACGAGGACATCAAAAAATACGTCTTCGATCCGGTTCTTGATAAGAACATGATTGATGAGAAGACAAAGATTTTCATCAACCCTACAGGCCGCTTCGTAATCGGAGGACCTCACGGTGACGCAGGTCTCACCGGACGTAAGATCATCGTTGATACCTACGGCGGATATGCACGTCACGGCGGCGGAGCATTCTCCGGAAAAGACTGCACAAAGGTAGACCGTTCTGCTGCATACGCGGCACGTTACGTGGCTAAGAATATCGTTGCAGCAGGTCTGGCTGACAAGTGCGAGATTCAGCTCTCCTATGCCATCGGTGTCGCAGAGCCCACCTCTGTTATGGTAGACACATTCGGAACAGGAAAGGTTTCTGATGAGAAGCTGGTAGAGATCGTTCGCAAGAACTTTGATCTTCGCCCGGCAGGCATCATCAAGATGCTTGACCTTCGCCGCCCGATTTACAAGGCTACAGCTGCATACGGTCACTTCGGCCGCACAGATGTAGATCTGCCCTGGGAGCGCACAGACAAGGCAGAGGCACTGAAGGCGTCTGTCTGATTTTGGGAGATTCGGAAGATCAATATTGGAAAACACGGAACAACCGGTGTTTTTCGTGAAAGCAGAATAGGAAGATCTGTTGAACAGATCTGACGGGGAACTGTCCGTGATGGTTGACAAGTAAAGTGAACCTTCGCGGACAGTTTTTTGCTCATAGGAAATTGCTTCGCATTCCCTTTTTTTCCCTTTTACAAATCTTTAAGAAACGGAAGAAAAGCCCTATGCTATAATTGCCTTGTAATATAGAACGGTATGGAGAGGTTTATCCTGAAGTATGAAAAAAAGAACGAATATGGATCTCCGGACCAGAATTGGATTGGCGTTTCTTGCGGTGATTATTATTCCGGTGTTCTTTGGAAGTGTTTTTCTCATAAGCATGCTGACGAATGCGTCCCCGCAGCTGAAAAGCGCTGTCCTCGAGATAATTGTGATGATACTGATTATCCTGACGGTAACCTGTATTGCCGTTGGCCTCTGGATCTACCGGGGAGTTATGAATCCGATCCGGGAACTTCAGACGGCTGCCCAGAATATCCGCGACGGTAATCTGAACTACAGTGTGTCCGGCAGAGGAGTCCGGGAGATTAATGATCTCTGCGATGACTTCGAGGAAATGCGGATCCGGCTGAAGGAATCGGCGGAAGAGAAGATCAGCAGTGACAGCAAGAGTAAAGAACTGATCAGTAATATTTCTCATGATCTGAAGACTCCCGTGACCACCATCAAGGGATATGCGGAGGGAATCATCGATGGCGTGGCTGCTACACCTGAGAAACAGAAGAAATATATACGGACCATCTACAACAAAGCGGTTGAAATTGAGAGGCTGATCGATGAGCTGACGACGTACTCGAAAATCGAAGCAAACCGCATTCCCTACAATTTCCAGAAGATACATGTGAGGGATTATTTTATTGATTGTGTAGATGAACTGAATCTCGAACTTGAAAGCCAGAATATTCAGCTGAACTATTTCAACTATCTCACGGGCGAGCCCCTGATCATCGCGGATCCGGAGCAGATGCGCAGGGTGATCAACAATATTGTCGGCAACTCTGTGAAATACATGGACAAGCCTGCCGGAATCATCAATATCCGGCTACGGGATGTGGATGAGTTTATTCAGATCGAGATTGAAGATAACGGAAAAGGAATTGCACAGAAAGATATTTCCAGGGTTTTCGACCGGTTTTACAGGAGCGACACCGCCAGAACTTCACGGGGAGGCAGCGGTATCGGTCTGTCCATCGTGAAAAAAATCGTCGAAGATCACGAGGGAAAAGTGTGGGCCACCAGCAGAGAGGGCGTCGGCACGGTTATCTATTTTGTGCTTCGTAAATATCAGGAGGTTGAGAATGAGCAGAATACTGATCATTGAAGATGAGGAGTCGATTGCAGAACTGGAGAAGGACTATCTCGAATTGTCCGGATTTGAGGTTGCTATTGAGACGGATGGGGAGAGCGGAAGAGACCGGGCTCTGGAAGAGGACTTTGATATGTTTATTCTCGACCTTATGCTTCCGGGGATTGACGGTTTCGCCATCTGCAAACAGATTCGGGAGAAGAAGAACACGCCGATCATTATCGTATCTGCGAAAAAGGACGATATAGACAAGATACACGGTCTGGGTCTGGGAGCGGATGATTATATGACAAAGCCTTTTTCGCCCAGTGAGCTGGTGGCCAGAGTAAAAGCTCATCTCGCCAGATATGAGCGCCTTGTCAGCAGCGGACAGCCGAAGAATGATGTCATCGAGATTCGTGGAATCCGGATCGACAAGACGGCGCGAAGAGTATGGGTGAACAAGGAGGAGAAGAATTTTACGAACAAGGAATTCGATCTCCTGACGTTCCTCGCCGAGAATCCGAATCATGTCTTTACCAAAGAAGAGCTGTTCCAGAAGATCTGGAACATGGATTCCGTCGGTGATATCGCCACGGTGACCGTTCACATCAAGAAAATCCGCGAAAAGATAGAATACAACACAGCCAAGCCCCAGTACATCGAGACGATCTGGGGAGTCGGGTACCGGTTTAAGATTTAAATTCATGCTGAACAATCAGTTTTTTTTCAGGAAACCATAATAAAAAGAGGCCTTCCGATAAAACACATCCTGCAGGATGCTGTTCTTTCGGAAAGCCTCTTTTTTATGGATCTTTATGGATCAACACAAAGCCGACGTTCGATTATTTGGCAACAGCTGCCAGTTTCTCTTCCAGTTCCTTCATATTCTCGTCCCAGACTTTGGCGAAGAGTTCTTCGAAGATCGGGCCGGCGGCTTTGATCTCAGCCTGGGTCTTATCGTTGTTGAGCATGGTTACGGTGCTCATAATCGTTCGAAGAGACGCGGAGTACAGAGTGTAAACCTTATCCACGCTGTCTGTCAGCTGCGCGAGGATACAGAGCTTATGGGTGAAATCCCGGGCGATCCTCAGGGTGACATCCGTGATCAGTGAGCGGAACTGACGGCGATGTTTGCTGTCAAAGGTTCCGTTTACGTATTCGAAGTTATCCCAGGCAACAGGGAAGGCCATCTCGTTGCCGAGAAGAACAAGGAAGTCACCGCCGGAGCGGGAGAATTTGCGGATGAACTGCAGCTTGTTCGCCGCGGTGTCATTATCGGAAAGAATCGTTCGAATCAGAAGTCCCTGAATCATGACGTCGAGTTCTACCTTCAACATAGCCGGCTGGGTATCCAATTGCCCTTTGACGGCGTCTGTGAGAGCCTCGATCTCCACAATCATGCCGGCGTAGGCAGCATGGCTGTTTGAAATCTGTGTTTTTATATCCATGTAAAAACTCCTCCAAATTGCATTCTGAGAACGGCCCCATCCGTTCTCTATAATACATTATATTCTGCCGCGGGGATTTATGCTATAATAATTATTCAATATTCTCAGTTTTTTAAGCTTTGTATCACGGGTTTTGGGCATATTGGCGATCCAAATACAGAAGGAGTTGGATATGAGTCATATTTTTTACATCATGGGGAAAAGTGCCGGCGGTAAGGATCACATTTATGCCGCACTGCTGAAAAACGAAAAACTTTGCGGCAAAGTGGAACCGCTGGTTATCTACACAACCCGTCCGATGCGGAAAGGTGAGCAGGATGGCAGAGAATATTTCTTTGTGGATGAGGAAAAACTGGGTCGGCTCTGGAAGGATGGAAGGATCATCGAAGAGAGAGTCTATCAGACTGTCGATGGTGCCTGGTATTATTTCACAGCCGACGAGGGGCAGATTGATCTGAACCGCCACAGCTACCTTGGGATCGGGACACTGGAGTCTTACAGGAAGCTTGCGAAGTATTTCGGTGAGGAGGTTGTGATTCCGCTTTACATAGAAGTGGACGACGGAATCCGTCTCGAAAGAGCTCTCAAGAGAGAGAAGAAGCAGGAAGTGCCGAAGTATAAAGAGATGTGCCGGAGATTTCTTGCGGACTGTGAGGATTTTTCGGAGGAGAAGATTGCCCGTGCCGGCATCCGGCGCAGATTTTCGAACAACGGAGAGATCGGTGACTGCATCCGGGAGTGCGCCGATTACATGGAAAGCGTGGATTTTGGGTCTGTATAAGTTTTCGCTAATATGTTAAAATAATATGATGATTCATTGGACTTTTTGACGAATAACAAATCTTATTCTGTAGGGTTATGGAGGAAAATGGATATGCGTGAACCAGATGAGGCAAAAGGA
>JAIKXQ010000032.1 GCA_024684035.1 Eubacterium sp.
ACAGGATCTCCGGAACAGTACTGCCGGGGGCAGAGCGAACGTCTACTTCGAGATCGATCCGTTGGAACTCTACAGGATTGAGCAACTGGCAGGGAAGGAAGGAATGGAGATCCTTGGGATTTTTCATTCCCACCCGGACAAGCCGGCGAGACCTTCATCGGAAGATGTGAAATACATGATCCCCGGGATGCTGTATCTGATCGCGGCCGGAACCAAAGACGGAATGACAGACATCAGGGGATACGTCAAAGACAAACCCGACGGTGGCGTATCGGACGTAGGAATAAAGGAGGAGCGAGAGTTATGAAAGTTTATATTTCAGCTACACTTCGTAGTTTTTTCGGAAGAAACGCCAGCATCGAAGTGGCTTCCAATACCATCCGCGGAGCGCTGCAGTTTCTTGCAGACGAATATCCGGAGGCGTCAAAGGTTGTTTTTGACGAGAAGGGTGAACTCAGGGATTTTATCCGGATCTACGTGGATGACGATGACCGGACAAAAAATGATCGCTGGGATGAAGTGCTCCTTCAGAGAGAGGAGATTCTCCTCTTACCTGCCATTGCGGGCGGAGCGCCGGAGGAAAGCCTCATCTCCGATGAGAGAAGAAAGGCGGTTTCCTTTGATGATAAAGAGATCGAGCGGTTCGGCAAGCATCTGATGCTCCGTGAGATCGGTGTAAAGGGTCAGAAGCGTATCAAGGCGGCAAAGGTTGCAGTGGCCGGCGCCGGGGCGCTCGGCTCTGCGGTGATCCAGTATCTGGCGGCCGCAGGTGTGGGCAACATCAAGGTGATCGATCCCGGTGAGGTGACGCTGGAGAACCTGCAGAGTCAGGTCATCCATACCACAAGGGACGTCCACAGACCCAAGGCTGCCTCCGCAAAGGATACGGTCAGAAATATAAACAGAGGAATTACCTGTGAGGCGGAGAATTCCGCCGTCGACGCGGAAACCATCCGGGAACAGATCGAGGGATATGACCTGGTGGTGGATTGCTCGGACAACTACAGATCCCGATACATTCTGAATGATGCCTGCGCGCTGGAAGGAATTCCGGTGGTGTTCGGAGCTATCTATCAGTTCGAGGGACAGGTCAGCATCTTCAATGTGAAGGGAGGCCCCTGCTTCCGCTGCGCATTCCCCGCACCGCCGCCGGCGGGTCTGGTACCAACCTGTGCAGAGGGTGGCGCCATCAGTCCACTGGCCGGAATCGTGGGAAGTATTCAGGCCAACGAGGCACTGAAACTGATCATCGGCATCGGTGAGCATCTGATCGGCAGAATGCTGGTCATTGACTCTTTGAATCTGAAGAGCAGGATTCTGGAAGTGGAGCGGAACACAGAGTGTCCTCTCTGCGGCGATTACGCAGTGATCAACGAGGTCACCAATTTTGATTACGACGATTTCTGCGGTCTCAAACAGACGGAGGAGGAGAACAAGATCGAAGGCTTCACGCCGGAAGAACTGGCGAAGCGCATCGATGACGGAGATGACATGACCATTGTCGACGTCCGGGAGCCTCATGAGCGGGCAATCCTCCGCTTCCCTCACGCAGTTGTCATACCGATCGGTCAGCTGGCCAGAAGGAAAAACGAACTCGATTCTTCGAAAGACACCATTTTTATCTGTAAGCAGGGAATGCGAAGCGTTCTGGCTATCAATACCTTGCGGGAGGCCGGGTATGACGGCCCTCTCTACAATCTGAAAGGCGGCATCGACGCCATGAAAGACATCGTCTTCACACACGAGGGAGCATGGCTGTAAACAGATTCGGGGTTACTTAAGGCAAAAGGGCTGTAAGTGTAGTTGGGTAAGAACATCTGACGCGGTTTTACAGGCTTTGGCATATAACTATTTATTTTTTTCAGATCGGGAAGCTTTCTGTCAGACAGGTATAAGTTCCCGGTGCAATGAGGAGGTAATTGTAAATGAGTAACGAGAAACAGGTAAAGGAAGGCATCAACGCGTTAGGTGCTAAAGCCGCTTACAATCTGGCGAATGTGACGAAGACAAAACCGCAGTACGGCGCTCTGACTCCGAAGTGGATCACAAAGTTCCTGGAGTTCAAAGGACTGGAGACCGGTATCTTCCGTGTAAACAAGGTTGTTGAGGGTGAGACTCCCCTTGATGTACTTTGCAGCCAGACAAAGAAATCCGATATCATTCCGGACGGTTACGTAGAGTATGAGACAGAGCCCCGTGAGTATGTGCTCAATTCCATCTCTACTATCATCAATATCAACACAGCCATCGAGGATGTATACAGCGCACCCTACGATCAGGTACAGGAGCAGCTCGGACTTGCGATTGAGTCTTTAAGAGAGAGACAGGAGAGCCAGCTCATCAACAACGATGACTACGGTCTTCTCAAGAACGTGGCTGATTCCCAGAGAATCCAGACAAGAAACGGCGCACCGACACCGGATGATCTGGACGAGCTGATCACAAAGGTATGGAAAGATCCGTCCTTCTTCCTCGCTCATCCCCGTGCCATTGCTGCATTCGAGAGAGAGTGCACCAAGAGAGGAGTTCCGCCGACAGTTGTAAATATCGGTGGCGGCAACTTCCTTACATGGAGAGGAATCCCGATCATCCCGACAGACAAGCTTCTTGTTGACGGTCTCAAGAATCCGAAGTCCCAGAGCGGAAAGACAAACATCCTTCTGGTTCGTACCGGTGAGGCAAAGAGAGGTGTTATCGGTCTCTTCCAGGCTGGTCTTAAGAATGAGCATTCCAGAGGACTTTCTGTTCGCTTCAGAGGAATTGATGACAAGGGAGTTGCATCTTATCTTTTATCTCTGTACTGCTCCGCTGCTATTCTTGCGGACGACGCTATCGCAGTACTCGAAGATGTAGAGGTAGGTGAGTATTATGACTACGATTGAAAATCTGGCAGGAGTTCCCGGCGCCGCGCAGCTGACAGCGCTGGCCAATGAACTCTTTCCGGATTTCACGGAGAGCGCGTACGGGGCGCCGGAACCGGAGACATCCATTCCGGCCGTTCCGGAAGCTGGCGCCCAGCTGCCCTCGGCTTCAGCCGCGGCAGTGCCTGACGCCGGCGTGCAGGATCCGTGGAATTTCGGAGCAGCCGTTCCGGAGACCGGCACACAGATCCCGGCCTCTCCGGCCACATCTGTATCCGGTACGGAGGTACAGGAGGCAGGAACTTACGCTGGGGCACAGGACTTCGACTGGGAGCATCCCTTCGCCTACGGTGGAACATCCACCGATGAGTGGCTGAACACAGTGGAAGCGCCTGTAGCACCGGAAGCGGAACTGACAAAGGGCGCAGAGTTCGCGGGCTATCCGGGAACACCGGCCACATCCTATGCGCCGGTTGTACTCTCTCAGAAGGACGCGCAGGAGGCGGGAAAAACCATTGACGCGCCCACCTCTCTTGGCGGTGACCGTGTATCCCGCGCTGATGGAAAAGAAGTTCCTTATACATCCAGAGACGAATCCATCCGCATCGGGTCGAAAACACTGGCACAGATCCGGAGTGATTTCCCGATTCTTACGGAAAAGATCAACGGAAATCCGCTGGTTTGGCTCGACAACGGAGCCACCACCCAGAGACCGCAGGCCGTCATCGACCGTCTGTCCTATTATTACGAGCATGAGAACTCAAACGTACACAGAGCGGCTCATTCTCTTGCGGCCAGATCCACCGACGCCTATGAGGGAGCCAGAGATACCGTCCGCGACTTTATCGGAGCATCCTCTTCGGATGAGATCATTTTTGTAAGAGGAACCACAGAGGCGATCAACCTTGTGGCAAACGCCTATGTGAAGCCAACGCTGGAGCCGGGCGACGAGATCATCGTCTCCATCCTTGAGCATCACGCGAATATTGTACCCTGGCAGCTGATTGCCCAGGAGACAGGCGCGGTCATCAAAGTAATTCCCTGCGATGAGACAGGACAGCTTCAGCTTCACGAGTATGAGAAACTCTTTACGAAGAAGACAAAGTTCGTGTCTGTCACTCATGTATCCAACGTACTTGGAACCGTGACACCGGTGGCTGAACTCATTGCCATCGCTCACAGACACGGCGTGAGGATTCTGATCGACGGAGCACAGTCCGTTGCCCATATCCCGGTGAGTGTGACTGCTCTGGACGCAGACTTCTTCGTGTTCTCCGGACACAAAGTCTTTGCACCTACGGGAATCGGCGTTGTCTATGGAAAGAAGGAACTGCTTGAGGCCGCAAGACCTTACCACGGAGGCGGAAATATGATCGCCGACGTAACCTTCGAGCGAACCATCTACAATCCGGTGCCCAACAAGTTCGAGGCAGGAACCGGAAGTATCGCGGATGCTGTAGGTCTGGGCGCAGCGCTGAACTATCTTACCGAGATCGGAATGCCCTGCGTATACCGCTGGGAGCATGAGCTCCTGCAGTACGCAATGGCCGAGATGAAGAAGGTCAAAGGACTGCATCTCATCGGAACCGCTTTGAACAAGGCGTCCGTGCTGTCCTTTAAACTGGACGGCTACTCCGATGAGGAAGTCGGACAGAGACTGGATTCCTACGGAATCGCGGTCCGCACAGGACATCACTGTGCACAGCCGGTATTGAGACACTTCGGATTTGAAGGATCCGTGCGCCCGACACTGGCGCTTTACAATTCGCCGGATGACATTGACGCACTTGTAAAAGTGCTGAGAACCTTCGCGTAAGCGAAACAAAAATACAGGTAAAAACAGGAGAGCAGATATGAAAATCACAGTAGCCGGAGAAAAGAAAGAAGTAGCAGAGGGACTCAGCGTATCCGGGCTCATCGAGCTTGAGAACGTAGAGACACCGCAGTACGTAACGGTATCTGTAAACGAGGAATTTGTTGACGCAGAGAACTTTGACACACACACACTCAACGAAGGAGACGAGGTTGAATTCCTCTACTTCATGGGAGGCGGAAGATAATGGCATTTACAAACGAACAGCTGGAGAGATACTCCAGACACATTATTCTCAAAGAGATCGGCGTCAAGGGTCAGAAGAAGCTTCTGAACGCGAAGGTTCTGATCATCGGTGCCGGCGGACTTGGCGCACCGGCAGCCCTTTACCTCGCTGCCGCAGGCGTCGGAACCATCGGTATTGTCGATGCGGACGTGGTAGATCTTTCCAACCTTCAGCGACAGGTTATTCATACCACCAACGACATCGGCAAGAAAAAAGTAGAGTCCGCGGCTGAGACCATGAAGGCCATCAACCCGGATGTAACGGTAAATACCTACTATAAATTCGTGAACAGCAAAAACATTCTTGATCTGATCAAGGAGTACGATTTCGTCATTGACGGAACCGACAACTTCTCCGCGAAGTTCCTGATCAACGATGCCTGTGTCATGGCAAAGAAACCGCTGTCTCACGCAGGAATTATCCGTTTCAAAGGACAGCTCACCACCATCCTTCCGGGAGAAGGACCCTGCTACAGATGTATCTTCAAGGATCCGCCGCCAAAGGATGCGGTACCTACCTGTAAGCAGGCCGGCGTCATCGGCGCCATGGGCGGAGTCATCGGCTCTCTGCAGGCAATGGAAGCTGTAAAATACATCACCGGTGTGGGCGAACTGCTCTCCGGTTACCTGTTGACCTATGATGCCATCAAGATGGAATTCCACAAGATCAAACTTCCGCCGAGAGGCAAGGGCTGCGCAGTCTGCTCCGACGAGCCTACCATCACAGAGCTCATCGATTATGAAGAGCCGGCATGCGAGCTGAAACAGGCAAAAGGGAAAGGTTGAATAAAACTCAATGAAAATAACACTTCAGAAATCTGATTTTGACAAGATGTACGAGTATGCCTTGTCCGAGAGACCGAACGAGGCCTGCGGTCTTGTGGCCGGATCTGATGATGAAGACGGCACAAGACACATAGAGAAAGTATATCTTCTCACAAACATTGATCACACGAATGAGCACTTCACCATTGATCCAAAGGAGCAGCTTCGCGCCATCAAAGATATGCGTGCAAGCAATCTGAAACCTCTGGGCAACTGGCATTCTCATCCGGAATCACCTTCCCGTCCCTCCGAGGAGGACAAACGACTTGCCAACGACAGCAAGGCCAGCTACCTGATCCTCTCCCTGATGGAAGAGGGAAACCCTGTGCTGAACGCCTTCCACGTGGAGAGCGTAGACGGTGAAAAAACGGTGAGAAAAGAAGAACTCATCATCGAAGAGTAAAGGAGAAAAAGCGATGGCAGATCTTGGATTTACAGTAGATGACACGGTAGATATTACGGACGTAAACTGCCCGGTCACCTTCGTAAAAACAAAAGTAGCTCTGGAAGAGCTCGATGACGGACAGATCCTGCAGGTTCACCTCAACGACGGCGAACCCGTACAGAATGTTCCGAGAAGCATCAAAGATGAAGGACATGAAGTCCTCAAGCTTTCCGACAACGGAGATGGAACCTACGAGCTCTACATCCGCAAGATCGGGGATTGAATAAATACATAGCCAAAAACAGAGCGTCATCGCATGAATGTGATGGACGCTCTGTTTTTTTGCTCTTAATTAAGCTGAATATCTTTTGCATGAGAATAGGAAATAATTTCTCCCTGGTTTGTCGACTTGTATCCATTCTCCTTAGGAAAATAATTGGACATATCTAAGGAATGAAAAGCCTTAAATTTCTGATAGATACGTTCTAATATCACGATTTCATCTTCTGAAAGTATTCCCTCTGGAACTTCGCCTCCTTCGCAGGGATCCTTCGAAAAGATTAAATCAAAGAATTGTCTACCCACTCGGTATTCGTTGTCTTGTTCAAGTTTCTCGACTATTTCAAGAAGTCTGCTTTTCTGTTTCTCATCAAGTGAAATTTCATTTTCTGTCAGATATGTCCTCATGTTTTCCGGCTCTCTTAAAAATAAGAGAAGGCTATTATGGGCTTTGTCCTGAATTGAACCATTTTCATAACGGCAAATAGTTTTATCTCCCCAGTTAAGAAGCTTGGCAAAACCTCTCTGGTTTAAACCATATTGTTCTCTGATTTTTTTGATTTCTTCTGGCAGAAGTAACTTGTGCCGTCTGCGGTACTCATTGTATGCCCGGATAAGAGTAGCATTGTCAAGTTCTTCTGAATAAAAATCTTCTCCACATTCTGCACATACCAGGACTTGTGCTTCGACTTCAATTTTTTCTCCGCAAACATCGTATACTTCGTTCTGTGTGATTATTTTAGTCTCTACTTCTCTTCCGCATTCTTCACAGTATTTTTTCATTGAGGCCACCTCCGTTACCGAGCAAAATCATATTTCCCATTGGACAGCAGAGTCTTAACCTGAACAAGATATGCTGCAATGTCTGAAGGACTAGCTTTTGCACTCAATCGGTTACCTCCGTTTACTTTATATTACGCTAATTATTAATGTCTGTCAATAAAATGCGGTCATATGACCGCGTTTTGAAAACGGTATATTACGTTATATTATTGTAGAATAGGGGAGGAGAGTACGGGTGTCTTGATTTCGCACAATGGTTTTGTGTATAGTAATTAAAGCGATAATTGTTCTGAATGTATGTGGTAGAGATGGAGGAAAAATGATACTGAGAGCTTTTAAAGAGGACGATGCACAGATCATAGCTGCCTGGATTCGCTCAGAAGAAGAGTTATACAAGTGGTCCGCGGACCGGTTTAACAAGTATCCCCTTTCGGGAGATGACATAAATGAAAACTATGCACCGCAGCTGGAAACCGGACGTTTCTACCCAATGACAGCAGTAGATGATACCGGGGAGGTTTCAGGCCATTTCATCATACGATATCCGCGAGAGGACGATGACAGTTCTGTTCGATTTGGCTTTATAATCGTCAATCCCGATATAAGGGGCAAAGGATACGGAAAAGAAATGCTCCGGCTCGGGATCGAATATGTGAAGAAAAACCTCGGTGCCACAAGAATTGATCTGGGTGTATTCGACAACAATGAGAGTGCAAGGCATTGTTATGAGGCCGTTGGATTTACGGAATATGCCAGAAGAAAATGCGAGCTGCCGATCGGTATCTGGAGCTGTTCAGATCTGGAGATCTTCATAAAGAAAACGAAGGAAGAGTGTTTGCCGGAAAAATTCCTTGTACTGGATCATACATATTTAGCGGAAATGGCAGACTTGTACAAGTCCGCATTTTATGGAAAACCCTGGAATGATGACTGGAGCGACAGGGAGCAGCTGATGGAATATGTGAGGGAAAAATCCGGAGGACTTCACGCACTTAACTATGGGCTGATCATAGACAGGAAACTTGTGGCCATATCACTCGGACAGATCACTCACTGGTGGGAAGGGACGAATTACGTGTTGGATGAGCTGTGTGTTTCACCGGATTGTCAGGGGACCGGTATAGGAACCCGGTTCATGGAATTGATCGAGGCGGATTTGAAGACCCGGGACGTAAAAGGAATTTTTCTGCAGACGGATAGTGATAAACCGGCGTACCGGTTTTATCAGAAAAACGGATTCAAAGACCTTTCAAGACATGTGAGTTTGTTCAAGGGGATATAGGTTTTGACAAATATGGAGCTGGAGTTAGAGGATCCGGTAAAAACGTTGAACAGAACAGGTTACGCCCACATTGTTTTTTTCGTCGGCAGCACGGGGAAGGGGACAAGCTGACCTCAAGATTGAAAGCAGACGGGTATGAGGTGGTCAGCGGCCCCCGCACAACGGGAGACGGATACTATGAATCCTGTATCGTGGCGGTTGAGGAGAATCAGATAGAAATAACAGTGTGAAAGGGCAAACTTTGTACAGAAGTTGAAAAGGGTACTGATGGCGTACTGTGCCTAATAAAAATGATCCGATTGTGTACCGGCTCTTCTGAATGCGGTATTTGTTTGATATCGCAAAATGCGACATCAAAAATCATTTTATGGTTTTTAGTCTTTGGATTAGGTCACTGGATATCTGCTTATCTTGAATCAGCGTTATTCCGAAGCATTTTGTGCCAGCGTCCTTGATAGAGGCGCCAATATGATAGACATCAGTATCATCGATTACCAAAAATCGGTCATGAAATAGGGTTGTTCCTTTGACTGTAAGGTTGGGATACTGGCGGTTGAAATTACTGATATCAGTCGGACTAAGAGTGGTTTTGGGATGAGTGAATACAGTTACGTCTACGCCCTTCTTTTTCTTGGCTAGAAGATTCAGTGTCTTAATGTCAACGTATCCATCAATCAGAGACAGGTTTTTCTTAGCTTTTTGAATAAGAGAAGCTATCAGGCTGAAAGCATCGTAAATCTGACCATCGTAGAATATTTTTTGTTCTGTTTCAGCATGATCCGAAATGTAATCGAATACTTTATCAAATCTTGCATCGGTTTCTTTTTGAAACTCCAACTGCTTCAATTCGACATTGCTGATCTTTTCAAATAGTAAAGCATTATTTGATATGAATCTTCGCATTTCAACGAAAGTATTCATAATACGGACACTGACATTTACAGCAGTATCACTGTGCAGAACAGCGGATAGCATGGCAATGCCTGGCTCTGTAAAACAGTAGGGGAGTTTCCTGCGTCCGCCGCGACCTTCATTGTTTGATGTCGCAATTTGCGACTTCAAAGAACTATATTCTTCTTTGGTCATTTGAAAGCAGAAAGATTCTGGGAAACGACCAATATTACGTTTCACACTTTCATTAAGCCTTCTGGTTTCAACTTGATATAGCATAGCCAAGTCACTGTCCAACATAACTTGTTGTCCGCGGACAGTATAGATTAAGCTCTGTATCATGGTTTCGGATACTGGTGCGATTTCATCTTTTTCTTTTGCCATTGTTGTTATCCTCGAAATTTTATATGGTTGCGACATCAAAACGCCTGTGGATAGGATATATCAAGAAAATTTTTAATATTTTATCATTGAAAGACAAAAGCGCAAAAACATATCTGGACAATATTATTATAGCATGCGATATATTATTGTAAATATTGCTACCATAAAAACATACAAATAATAACAAACGGATAAAAGTGGATATGAAGACTTAATATACATATAATAACAAATGGGAAAAGCGGAATAACATTTATCGATGTAATGCCTGGTCTTCTGCAGGTCAGCAGATATCCGATGCGGACACATATTGAGAATTGTAAATACCGCAATCAACGATACAGGATGACCGGCATTTACGGCCTAAAGAAGATACGGAGGAAAAATGAGAATAGAGCATATCGCAATGTATGTAAATGATCCGAAAAAAGGATGGTATTTTGTCATATGGAAATAAAAGATAGCAGAATAGACGCCGGTAAAGCCTTCGATTGGGGAAGAACCTCCGAGGCATATGCAAAGTATAGGGATATATACCCGGAAGAATTCTACCGGAAGATCCTGGACAGAGGACTTTGCAAAGAAGGGCAGAAGGTGCTTGATCTCGGAACAGGAACAGGGGTGATTCCGAGGAACATGTACCAATATGGAGCACGCTGGACGGGAACGGATATTTCGCCGGAACAGATCGAGCAGGCTAAGCGTATCTCCGAAAAGACCGGAATGAATATCGATTTCCGGGCGGTAGCTACGGAGGAAATTGATTTCCCCAAAGAGAGCTTTGATGTGGTCACCGCCTGTCAGTGTTTCTGGTATTTTGATCACGAGCGGGTGATGCCTAAACTGGCCGAAATTCTCAAACAGGATGGAAGGCTGTTGGTTTTGTATATGGCATGGCTTCCATTCGAGGATGAGATCGCGGGAAAAAGCGAGGAGCTTGTACTGAAATACAGTCCCAACTGGTCGGGTGCGGGAGAAACCAGACATCCGATCTGGATCCCTGATGAGGCCTATGAGTACTTTGAAATGGAAGACCATGAAGAATATGATGTGATGGTGCCTTTCACGAAGGAATCCTGGCATGGCAGGATGAAAGCCTGCCGGGGCGTAGGTGCATCCTTATCCGGGGAAGAACTGAAACGGTGGGATCAGGAACACCGCAATCTGTTAGACGAGATAGCTCCGGAACAGTTTAAGGTACGGCACTATGCGGCGTTGGCGGTATTGAGGAAAAATGAGAATAGAACATATCGCAATGTACGTATATGAGGTAGTCAGTGGCCCCCGCACAACAGGAGACGGATACTATGAATCCTGCGTAGTAGCGATTGAGGGAAATCAGATAGAAATAACGGTGTGATAGCGATGGAGATATTCTTGGATAGGTAATATTCCGCTGCCCCCTCGTGTAAATGCTTGAAATTAAGAAAACTTGTGCTATAATAAGATTGCACGCAATTAAATGCGAAACAAACATATCGGGCAAAATATATGCTACGACAGAGAAACATCACTTTGTTGCAAGTGTCACTTTTTCCTAAAGGATCTATGATCAGGCACATCGGGATGTTTCACTCGCTGAAGCAAAACGAAATCAGGAAAGAAACGGGGAATGATGAGAATGGATATAAAAGAAGCAATAAGACAACGACACAGTGTGAGACAGTATTCTGAGGATCATATTGACGGAGAAGTAAAAGAAACTCTGGAGAAAATTATTGAAGAATGCAACAGGGAGAGTGGCCTTCACATTCAGTTGATCACAAATGATCCGGAATGCTTTGACACGCTGCTCGGACACTACGGGAAGTTTTCCGGAGTAAACAATTATATAGCCATTGTCGGCTCCAAAAGAATCCCTGATCTGAGTGAGAGCGGCGGCTATTACGGAGAAAAGATCGTATTGGAAGCTCAGATGCTGGGACTCAATACCTGCTGGGTTGCCGGAACCTACGGCAAAGGAAAATGTAAAGCTGTCCTTGAAGATGGAGAAAAAATCCTCTGCGTGATTGCCATCGGCTACGGACGTTCATCCGGAACAGCTCATAAATCAAAAGAGCTTTCAAAGTTGTGTGATGTTCCGGAAAAAGAAATGCCGTCATGGTTCAGAGTCGGCGTAGAAGCTGCGTTACAGGCGCCTACAGCGGTGAATCAGCAGAGATTTCTGATCAGCCTCGACGGAGATGAAGCCACGATCAAAGCAGGGTTTGGTCCGCTTACGAAACTGGATCTTGGTATCGTACGATATAATTTCGAAGCGGCATCCGGACATAAGTGCAGAGCCATTTGATACAAGTTCGGGACTCTCAAAAGTAAAAGCGAGAAATAACGGAGTGAAGAAGCTGGCTCCGAAGAACTTCACACCCGAAGATCGGGATCTGGAAAAATACATAGAAAGAACATGCAGAGCGGCATCACATTTGTGTGATGCCGCTCTGTTTTTCTTCTGGTATGAAAGGACGATCACGATCGAGAGTATATCTTATCAGAAACGCCCCTCTAACGTGCAAAACGAGAGGATTGTTCGTTGAAACTGTTCACCTTAAGGAATATACTACAAAATGTAGTGGAATGAAGCCTGTTTTATGGTGGCTATATGAATTTTTGTACCGTCAGCTATTAAGGCAGGGGAATGGGGAATAAGGCAAAAAAGAATGATCACTAGAATTGCAAAACCTATCATTAAGAAAATTGAAGACAATCAGGATGCGTTAGATTTTTTTGAAAGTGTTACTTTGCCTGAGGAGGATGAAAAAACACAGGATATCATTATGCACTTTCCGACAGTATACATTCACAACTGGCAAGAGTCAGGTGATTATGAAGTATATGTAGGTGAAACAAATGACATTTTTCGAAGAACGCGAGAACATTATGGCGCCGCATCTGATAAGAAGGCTTGGCAAAGTAAGCTTGGCGAAAAAAATGCGAGTCTTTTCATTATAGGGCATGAACACTTTAATAAATCACTTACACTTGATATAGAAAACCGGTTAATGCATTACATGATGAGTATTGAGCGTGTGAAGCATGTGCATAACGGAAGAGGAAATCCTCAGTCCAGTTATTATCCGGTGGAAGAACTGGATGCGATATTCCGTGGTATCTGGAGAGGACTTCGCCGTGAAAACAAAGAACTATTTCCGACCGAGAGTTCTATTAAAGACTCAGCGATTTACAAAGCGTCTCCGTTGCATAAATTAACAAAGGATCAGGAAAACGCCAGAGATTTAATTATCCAAAAGGTAAAACGGGCTCTTGAGATGAATGAGACAAGACAATTGATTTTTATCGAGGGCGAGGCTGGAACCGGCAAGACAGTTCTTAATAGTAGCACATTTTATGAATTGTATTGTCGAGCAGAAGAAGAAAAAACAGAGTTGGATTGTCACCTGCTTGTAAATCATGATGAGCAGATTACGGTTTATGAGCAAATTGCTGAAAAGTTAGGACTCACTGAAAAATATGGAAAAGTAGTTAGTAAACCAACTTCTTTTATTAATAATCATACGGAAGATGAACCGGTAGATGTTGCTTTTGTTGATGAGGCACATTTGCTTCTTACACAAGGAAAACAGTCTTATCGAGGACAGAATCAGTTACAGGACATTATTGAAAGATCACGTGTCACCGTAGTGATGTTTGATGAAAACCAGATTCTAACGACTGAACAGTTCTGGGAGGCTCAGATATTGGAGCATTATCGTGAACAGGCAAAGACTTTTGACAATTACGTAGTATTAGAAAACCAGCTACGTATGCATGCAGATTCTGAAACGATGGATTGGATCGATTCATTTACAAAAGACGGTGTATTAAAGAAAATACCGGTTTCAACGTCAGGATATACAATCAAAGTTTTTGAAAAACCGGAGTTATTAGATAATGAGATTAAGAAGAGAGCAAGCGAAAGTGATTCGGCACTTTCTCGTGTGATTGCTACATATGATTGGGAATACAGCGCAAATAATAAACCGGAAGATCGCCTGTTGAAGTATTGGGAAGTGCTTATTGGAAAGTGGCATAAACCCTGGAACAGAGAGTTGGAATCGGAGTTGTCAAAAAAGGAAAAGCGAGCGATTAAGGGATTGGCGTGGGCAGAACAACCCCAGACAATCGGTGAAGTTGGATCAACGTTTACGATACAAGGATTTGATCTGAATTATGCAGGTGTAATTCTTGGCCCATCTGTGAAATATAGAAATGGAAAGATTATATTTGATCCATCTCTAAGTCACAACAGTAAGGCTGTCAGAAACAGAACGTTATCCGATGGAACAAAACAGAAGTTTGGCGAAATATTGATTCAGCATGAGGTCCGGGTGCTTATGACTCGTGGAGTAAATGGTATGTATATCTATGCATGTGATTCGGAGCTTCAGGCAGAGCTTATGAAGGCTTCAAAATAGGGAGGAATGAATATGAAACAGGAAACACTAAATAGAATCAGAAAATTTACAGAAGACCGTGACTGGGGTCAGTTTCATACGCCGGTAAATCTGGCGAAATCAATCGTCATCGAGGCGGCAGAATTATTGGAGTGCTTCCAGTGGGATGATGAGAATTTTGATGAACAGCATGTCAAAGAAGAACTTGCAGATGTTATGGTATATTGCCAAAACCTTGTGGACAAGCTCGGCTTTGATGCGGATGAGATCATCAATATGAAGATGGCTCAGAATGAAGCAAAGTATCCGGTAGATAAGGCAAAAGGAAGTAGTGCCAAATATACGGATTTACAGTAAGTATTCATCCACGTATACTCGAATCCGCATGACAAACAGCATGAGTATCGGAGATGTTGTGTATATTGGAATCTGGTTAACAGGTACCATGAAGAGAAGAATTGATAGCTGTTTTGAAGCTGTGAAAGAAATCATATTGCGAGGAAAAAGGTAATCTCCATCTTTACGAAAAACTGGGACATCATCAAACGGGCAGGATTGATAAAGTAAATGATCGTATGGATATTGTTTTTTATGAAAAAGATTGAAATGTGACAAAAATCCAGTGGAGGCATATATATGGCTGAACAAACAACTGATAAACCGAGGGCGGTCAGATCGCATGATGTCGCACTCGACAAGGAATACATACAATGGATACAGGACATAAAGCAGAGATTCCGTAATTCATAGATAAAGGCGGCTGTGAAGGTCAACTCTGAACAGTTGCTGTTCAACTGGCAGCTTGGAAGAGACCTTGTGGTACGGAAGGCTGAGGAAAAATGGGGCAGCGGAATTGTTGAGCAGGTGAGTCTGGATCTGCAGGCGAAATTTCCGAACGCAAAGGGGTTTTTTGTTCGAAATCTGTGGTTTATGAAGCAGTGGTATTCATTTACGCATTGAAGGAAGAGACAGCCTTGCTTATTGAGGATATTGAAAGCGGTGTCAGGGCATCCGGTATAAAACTGAACCAAGTTGGTTCAGAAATTCATGAAGAGCCGTTTGAGAAAAAACTGCAACAAGTTGTTGCAGAAATTCCGTTTCCAGCAGGCTTCAGCTTTATCCCGTGGGGGCATTGTTGGAATTAGGCGAGGGATGGGCATTCGTTGGACGGCAGAAGGAAATCATCATTTCCGGGAAGACCAGGAAGATTGATCTGTTGTTTTATCATATCTATCTGCGTTGCTATGTCGTGCTGGAACTAAAGGTGAAGCCGTTTGATCCGGAATTTGCCGGAAAGCTGAATTTTTATGTGAATGCTGTGAACGAGTTTATCCGAAAGGAAAGCGATAATCCTACGATAGGTTTGCTGATCTGTAAGGACATGGATTGCACTGAGGTTCAGCTGGCTTTTCAGGGCATGACCACTCCGATGGGTGTCGCCACCTATGACAATATAAAGATTAAAGAGATACGGGAGTACCTGCCTACCGTTGAACAGATCCAGCAGCAGATTGAAATTGCGGAAGAGGAATACAAGATGAAGCTTCAGGAAAAGCAGGATGAATAAGGAAGTAAGATAGAAAGATTGTTAGGAAATGATATATAGAAGGCGAAGTATACGAAAATACAGGCAGGATAAAATACCACGAAACGACATTCTGGAATTGATTGAAGCCGCAAAAGCTGCGCCATCGGCAAAGAATCGGCAGCCGTGGAAGTTTATTGTATTCTCAGGTGCTGAAAAGGAAGCGTTGTTGGCAATAATGGAAAAGGGAATAGATCGCGAGGTTGAGATTCCAATGCTTCCAGGATCTGCATCAGGAATTGAAGATGCCAAAAACACTTTAAGGATTATGCGGGAAGCTCCAGTTACAATTTGTGTCGTTGATCCAGATGGTTATTCACCGTTTGAAGAATTGAATCCTGATCAGAGATTTACAGAAATCAACTCTACACTATCAATAGGTGCGGCAGTAGAGAATTTGATATTGAAGGCTACAGAACTTGGTTACGGAACACTGTGGATTGGAAATACATGCTTTGCTTATCAGGAACTGTTAGAGGAATTGAATGTGGATGGTCAACTGGTTTGTGCCATTGCAGTTGGTATTCCAGCAGAGTTACCGGAAGCAAGACCAAGAAAGTCATTGGATGAAATAGCTGAGTTTAGGGAGGATTGAGAAAAAATTTCAAGAAACTTGTATCACAGGGTTGACACGAGCGGGAGAGAGTATCCGCAGATCACCGCCAATGCCTCCCGGATCCCATGGCAGTTGGACAATGATATGAGCGCCATGCTTCCTGTAATGCAGACGGACATCATGCTTACGTATGAAGAAAAGACGTTGATCATTGATGCCAAATACTACACGCACTCAACGCAGGTGCATTACGATTATCACACGCTTCACTCCGTGAACTTGTATCAGATCTTTACCTACGTAAAAAACAAGGAAGTAGAGCTGGCAGACAGACCACATGAAGTATCCGGGATGCTGCTGTATGCCAGAACCGATGAAGAGATTTATCCGGAGAATGAGTATAGCATGAGCGGCAACAGGATCGAAGTCCGGACACTGAACCTGGATGGGGACTTTGCCATGATCAAGGAACAGCTGGATGGGATCGCGAGGAAGTATCTCGGGGTCAATGCCGCCCCACTATAGTTATAGACATAAAAAAAGAAACGAGCAACTCTCTCGGCGAATGATCGCTTACCAGACAAAAACCCATTTCCTTTACTTGGATAATACTATGGTATAGTAAAAAGTCAATCCGAAAGAAGAACATCTGACACCATGAAGAGAGGTATGAAGGGCTGTTACGTGTATTGTACAGATCAGAAGCTTGCGGATTATCTGAGGGAACGGCTGGGGTAAGATTCGGTCGACGGATACTACAAGGTTTCCGGTAGAGTCGGCGAGGCCTTCAAGGATGGGATGAAGCTGAAGTAATCTTGGAGCGATTTGTCAGTGATGGATAATAAGATAATTGAGAACTTTATCAGAAGGAGAATATAAAGAAGGCGTTTTTATGATAGGCTTAGGAACCATAATCAACACTGTGGCTATTATCGTCGGAGGACTGATCGGTCATTTTACAGGAAGACTGTTTAA
>JAIKXQ010000111.1 GCA_024684035.1 Eubacterium sp.
CGTTTTCCCATCAGAGCCCTTCCCAAAGGAGAGTTCGGAGTAATCCGTCCCTCCATGGAATCCGCCCGCACCGATGTTACAATCTTGTAGGTCTCTGTCTCCTCTTCATCCGGGAACTTCACCGTCACTTTCTTGTTCAGTCCCACCTGATCCTCCGCGGAGCGGTCCTCCACGATGATGGCCGTCTCGATCATCTTCGTCAGATAATTGATGCGGCTGTTGTTTTCGCGGTTGGCCTTCCTTGCGGCGTAGTACTCAAAGTTCTCACTGAGATCTCCCTGTGCCCTTGCCTCCTGCACAGCCTTGAGAATCCTCGGGCGCTCCACCAGCGTCCGGTGATCGATTTCTTCCTGCATTTTCTGTATATCACTTCTCGTAAGCCTGTCGTGCATGCTGTATCATCCTTTCCTTCTCCGAACCCTGTCCTGATTGTTTTGAATCTCCCCCCGGTTCCTGTCAGCGCAGGAATGCCCGGTATGCCAGGTATGCCTCGTAGATATCCGCCTTGTTTGTAATCTCCCAGGGCGCGTGCATATTCAGCACCGCAACGCCGAAGTCAATCACTTCCATGCCCAGGTTTGCCAGGATATAGGCAATGGTTCCGCCGCCGCCCTCATCAACTTTACCTAATTCTGCAGTCTGGTAGGAGATGTCCTCCTTCTCCAGAAGTCCTCTCAAAAAGCCCATGTACTCTGCATTCGCGTCGTTGGAGCCGCTTTTTCCCCTGGCTCCCGTGTACTTATTGAACACAGGTCCCCGGCCGAGATAGGCACAGTTCTTTCTCTCCATAACTTCCGGGTAATTGGGATCCATGCCGGCACTCACATCCGAGGAGAGCACCTTTGTCCTGGTGAGAACCCGACGGAGTTCCAGTTCACTGTAGCAGCCCAGCAGGTTCATCAGCTCTGCCAGTGTATTCTCAAAAAATCTGGAGTGCATTCCGGTGGCACCTACGCTTCCGATCTCCTCCTTGTCGGTCAGAAGGCAGATGGAGGTGTACTCTGGCTCCTTCTCATCCAGAATCGCGCGGAAGGAAGTATAGGCGCAGACCTTGTCGTCCTGTCCGTAGCCCATGATCATGCTCCGGTCAAAGCCGTAGTCTCTCGCCTCGCCGGCGGGCACAACCTCAATCTCCGCGGACATGAAATCATCCTCTTCGATGTTGTATTCTTCTTTCAGAATGGCAAGAATGTTCTTCTTGACGGACTCAGACTCCTCTCCTGCCAGAGGTTTACTTCCCACCAGAATGTTGAGGTTCTCGCCGGTCACAGCCTGGGCCACCTTCTTGTCCATCTGCTTTGCAGCCAGATGAATCAACAGATCACTGACACCAAACACCGGATCCGTGGGCTTCTCGCCGATGCAGATGTCGACCGATGTTCCGTCCTTTCGAACCACTACTCCGTGAAGAGCCAGCGGAAGGGTCACCCACTGATACTTCTTGATTCCTCCGTAATAATGTGTGTCGAGCATCGCGAGATCCGAGTCCTCGTAGAGAGGATGCTGCTTCAGATCCAGACGCGGCGAGTCGATGTGCGCGCCGAGGAATCTCGCACCTTCTGTCAGTGGTTTCTTTCCGACGCGGAAGACGAGAAGTGATTTCTTCATCATGTCCGCATAGATCAGATCGCCGGCCTGAGGCTTCGATGCGCCGCTGATGGCATCTTCCAGTTTCACGGCTCCTGCTTTTTCCAATTCTTTGATCATGCCGGAGACGTTCTCGCGCTCCGTTTTATGTCCCGAGAGAAAAACGCGGTAGTCTTCGCAGAATTCCTGCAGAGTGCCGGCCTCTCTTTTTTCCCAGATATTCTTTTTGTCCATATCCAACCTCTCCTCGTATTACAGGTTTATGAGTTTTCAACAGGCTTCAAAAAGCCCGCGGGTTATTGTTTCTTTGTGGGTGTCAGATGTCAGTTCTGAAAGTTCCACGCTTCTAACATACTATCATTATTCGAGAAATATTTCCAGTTTGTACAAATGGAGCACGTGGGACCAGCAACCTGCATCACCCCCGCGTGCATTTCCGGTATGACTGTCTGATACACCAATCATTTATTTCCGGCATACGACGCACGCAGGTTTGTGAGACTGCGACATGCGCGCAAACGATAGGAAGTTGAGGAGAAAAACACGAGCATAGCGTCGCCGGTGGAGAACTATCCGAGCGGACACCATTTATCGGTTGAAGCAGAACAGTCAACGCGAGTTTCCGGAACCGGCGACAAATCGGCGGCGCAGCGCTTTCGACGAAACGACGTGTTCGCAAGCATATCGAAGGCTCACAAACCGTCCCGCCGAATCCTACTTTGTTGTCTTCACGTGAATCACCTGCGCGTTCCCGGTCAGCGGATCACGGCTTCTGTAATCAAAGACCACCGGCCAGGGTCCACTACCGCCGATGCCGAGGACATCCACATCAAAGACTTCTCCGTGCATCATGCGGCGGTCAAATCTCCCCTCCGCATGTTCCCGGTAATAATCCTGAAAAACACTTTTCCACAGGGCCGGATCCGGTGCCCAGGAAGGTCTGCTCTTCGCATTTTCTCTTAAGTAGAGATCCAGAAGAAGCAGTCCCTCATAGAATTTCTGCCTTGCGGGAAATCTGTTCCGGATAAAATCCCTGAGGATGGTAAACCTCGCCAGTCTGGAGTGCTGCACATCCCGCGGAAACTGCCGGCGATACCAGTCGGCGATAGCCGCATAAGTATCAAAAGCAGAACCAATCTCCTCTGTCAGAGCCTCCATGGTGTGAACGAACTGGCAGCTGTTGTAATAAACCTCCGTCATCTCCTCCACGCCCTTCAGATACAGGATATCTCTGTAGGAAAGCCAGTTTGTGCGAATCACCTCGTAGGGTGCCTCCGGGTGATAGATAATTCCGAACTCCTCCGCTCTTCGATGCATAGCAGATCCCTTGAGTACCTTCAGAAAACCAAGCTGGAACTGCTGGGGCTTCATGGCGTACACCTCATCAAAAGACCTGCGAAAACAAGCCACGTCCTCATGTGGAAGACCCGCAATCAAATCCAGATGCTGATGGATATTTTTTCCGCCGCGGATCCTCTTCGTGACACTCCGCAGGTGATCCATATTCTGGACACGGTCGATAGCCGCCAACGTATCCGGATTCGTGGACTGCACACCGATTTCCAGCTGCACCAGCCCCGGACGGAGGGTCGACAGAAAGTCGATCTCCTCATCCGTCAGAAGATCCGCCGCAATCTCAAAATGGAAATTCGTGAACTTGTTGTCGTGTTTGCGAATGTACTGCCAGATTCCCATGGCATGCCGGTGGTTGCAGTTGAACGTACGATCCACAAACTTCACCTGCGGAACGCCGGCATCCAGGAAGAACTGCAATTCTTCGCAGACCTTCGGAAGACTCCGGAAGCGAACCTTCTCTCTCAGAGAGGACAGACAGTAACTGCAGGAAAAAGGACACCCCCTGCTGCTCTCGTAGTAGATAATCCGGTGACGAAAGACCTCCATCCCCTCTTCCCCCGCCATATCCCGGTAGAAAAAGGGAATCTCATCCAGATCCAGGGGCGGCGTAGGCGGTGCTGTCACGATCTCGCCCGCCCCTCTCCGGAAGACAATTCCCGTGAGCGTTTCCGGAAATCCGGCGTCCCCGCTCCCCGCTTCTTTAAAGAACTTCATCAGACCGGCAAAAGTCGCCTCTCCCTCACCGGTCATAATTCCAGCAATCTCCGGATGCTCCTTCAGGATCGCCGGCGCATCAAAGCTGACCTCCGGTCCCCCAAGCCAGACGGGAACCTCCGGGAGAATCAGTTTCAGCGTCTTCGCGAGAGAAAAAATCATCTCCATATTCCAGATGTAGCAGGAGAAGGTGATGACATCCGGATTTCTGCTATAGATATCCGCCAGAATATGATCTTTCTGCTCATTGATGGTGTACTCGCAGATCTCCAGTTCGGGCATCTCCTGCTTCGGCAAATGGGTACGGGCGTAGGACTCCAGCGTCCGCACCGCAAGGTTGCTGTGTATGTATTTTGCGTTGAGTGCTGCAAGAAGAATTTTCATGTATCCCTCCAATGACGAAAGAAGGGAGCATCCCTGCTCCCTTCCACATCAGAACAATTTCTCGTTCTCGTCTACTTTATATTTTGCATCTTCTTCTGCCGCTTCCTCTGCCGGGCTTTTTCCCTTGCGGAGGATGATGTTGACAATGATGCCAACCAGCAGGGCTGTTGCGATGCTTGTGATCTGCACTACTTTGAAGTCAAGCACGAGTCCGCCGATTCCAAGAACGAGGATCGAGCTTACTACAAAGAGGTTTCTGTTATCGTTCAGGTCTACGGTCTGAATCATGCGAAGTCCGGATACGGAAATGAATCCGTAGAGGGCAATACAGATTCCTCCGATTACGCACACCGGGATCGTATTTACGAATGCGACGAAGGGTGTGAAGAACGAACAGAGGATGCACAGAACCGATGTTGTGATAATCGTGAAGATGGATGCATCTCCGGAGATTGCCACGCAGCCGATTGCCTCACCATAGGATGTATTCGGGCAGCCGCCGAAGAATGCTCCGAGGATGGAACCAAGTCCGTCTCCCAGGAGTGTGCGGTGAAGACCCGGATCGCGGATCAGGTCGCGGCGAATGACAGAACCGAGGTTCTCATGGTCTGCGATGTGCTCCGCGAAAACAACCAGTGCCACCGGCGCAAACAGAAGGAGAACGTTCACAACTCCCACTGCGCCCTGAAGGGCGGACGGGCCGTTTTTGATCATTCCCATAAACGTGAAGTCCGGAACGCTGACAAAGCTCTTCAGAGTGATGGTGCTGAAGTTCTCTACGAGCGGCTGGAAATCTACGATTTTCATGTAATCAATGTCGGTCAGTGTGCCAATGACTGTGAACACACAGCCCAGAGCGTATCCTGCAATAATTCCGATAATGAAGGGAATCATGCGGATGTTTTTACCGCCTTTCACCGATGCCAGAATCGTCACAAAGAATGCTGTGAGACCGCAGACAATGGCGAGGAGATTGTAATCTCCGGCGGAAGTGTTGTTGAGGTTGCTCACTGCGGATCCGCAGAGGGAAAGTCCGATCAGCGCAACCGTCGGTCCTATGATAACAGGAGGCATTATGCGGTCTACCCACCTGGTACCGACCAGCATAATGATCAGCGCAATGATGACGTACACACCACCAGCGAAAAGGGCTCCGAGAAAAATACCGAAATATCCGAAAGAAGCAGCGCCGATCAGCGGTGTGATAAACGCGAATGAACTTCCCAGGAAAATCGGACTCTTCTTCTTTGTGAGAAGAACATAGAGAAGTGTTCCGATTCCGGCTCCGAAAAGGGCAGCCGGCTGGCTCATGGTTACTTCTGTGTTTCCCTGTGTGCCGAGATTGACAAGTGTCGGCACCAGAAGGGTTGCCGCGATAATCGCAAGCAGCTGCTGAAAGGCGTAGATCAGATTCTTTCCGAACGGCGGCCTCTCGTCGACATCATAAACGAGTTTCATGTGAGTAATTCCTCCTCAAAATCTGGCTTAAAAAACTGCATCCAAACTATAATAGCCGCTATATATGAAGAGTGCAAGCAAAACTTTTACTGTCTTTTATTCACGCCAAGATCGTTCAGGAAACGAATCATTTCTTCAGCGTTTCCATTTTCATACCCTTCGTTTCGAAGAGCCAGGGTGAGTTTTCCCTTTAAAAACAGGACAATCATGTCCTTTCTCACTACGTATTTCTCGATGCTGTCCACGGAAACTTCGTTTCTCGTGTTGCTGACTCTCGTGCGGATGGCTGTCTCATCAATTTCCACCCGCATCATGGGACTGTCAATGTGATAGGCCTTCCGGATGTTGTCCAGCTCTTTTCTCGCCGCCGCGACTCTCTGCATCTCCAGGGAAATGATTCCGAAGATTCCGAGAAGGCCGATCAGCGCGATGATCGGCTGTCCCACAATCAGCGCCGCTGCCGGAAAACCCACAACCATCAGAATAAGAATGATGTAGCGGATCCTGTTCTTTGTCCGCCACCAGACAGTCATCGCCTCACGGGCGATCGTCGGAGTGTACGCGTATTTATTTACAAATTTTGTCATAGGTCTTTCCTCTGATCTTTTCCTTACTTCCAGATAAAGAAAGTATTTCCACCATAAAATACCGGATCCTCACAGTGGTTGTAGTTGCACTTCTGGGCGTACCAGTCCGCCCAGAAGTTTTTCCGCTTGGTTCCGATCAGTTTTTCTCCGGTCTTGTCCCCCTGCAGGAGTTTGATGCCGGCGTTAAAAGCTGTCTTGTACGCACTGGCCTGGTTCTTCTTGTAGTCACGGATACAATCCCGAAGATCATCCACGTCCAGGAACTGGTAGGGCTCGCCCAAAACCTCGGCAATGGTGGACGGGTAGGCCTTCCTTCCCAGCTGTTTATTCGCTGTGCGATAATCCCTGAGTCTGTTCAGCACAACCTGTCCCACGCAGTACATTCCCTGGGCATGGGTTCCGGCCTCATGAAGGATAATTCCGCCCAGAAGTTCTGCCTCGTCAATGGTGATGTTCTCATACACGAATTTACTCGTGTCCACATTCAGCTCTTTCTGCCAGGTCTCCTTTTCGAGTTCAGCAGCGCTCTTTCCCTCTGCCGACGCGTAGAAGCCCACCTGCTCATCGACCCAGCCGACGCCGCAGAGCACTTTTCTCTCATGATCACTGGTCGTGTAGTTGTGGGCTCCTGTCCTAAGTCCCGGATGACACTGACGATAGACCGGAATGCCTGTTGTCTCATCCGCAGTCTTCCAGCACTCCCCCTCATATCTCCAGCCCATCGTCTCAAGGGTATCCCTCTCGTGCTCACTGGTGGTGTAGTGATGATCAGCAGTGAAAAGATTCACCAGACGATACACCGGTTTTCCCTCTTTGGGCGCATACCAGCCGATTCCCTCGTCAATCCAGCCTCTGGAAATCAGCGTCTCCCTCTCGTTTTTCGCTGCTGTATAGAAATGTTCATAAGAATGGGGATGATAGAGCCTGTACATGGGAACCATGTCGTCGGTATTCGTGCCGCTTCCCGACGCCCCGTAGAGTTCCTCCGCGATCTCCGTTCCCTGAACTGCCGCGTTTCCTTCCCGCTCAGCCTCTTCCACAAGTCTGTCTACTTCCGAAAAATCCTTTGCGGCTCCGCAGGTGTCTGACTCTCCATTCACCGGAGCGTTTTCCCCCGACGCGCTTCCGTCCGTCTCTTCCGCGGAGACGCTGCCGGTATCCGCCTGCACAGTTGCAGCAACGGATGAAACGAGGGCGGGTGCCGTCAGTGATGTGAGCACCGTCATCGCAAGAATCATTGCCTGTTTTCTTTTCATAACCAAACTCCTTTTTCCCCTTAGTGAAGCGAACTTCTGATGTTGATCATCTGACGCTCGATATGACGCTTCATATATTTGTCGGCAGAGGCGAAGTCTTTTCGCTTCAGGCTCTCCCACAGTTCGTCGTGCTCTGTGATCAGACTCTGCCTGTTCTCGGCGTCCTTCAGATATTCCACGCGATAGCGGTACATCTGTTCCCGCAGATTGTTGATCATCTGTACCAGTCTCCGGTTGCCCGAAGCCTCATAAATAATGATATGAAATTCCTCATCAGCCTTCGCGAGCTGCACGAGATCCATCGTGTCCACCAGGGATTCAAACTTTCTTGAGGCGCGGTAGAGAGCCGACAACTGCCGCTCCGTGATACGCTCGCAGGCGAGTCGGACGGTTAATTCTTCAAGAGCTTCTCTCACCTCCAGTACATCCCGGAGATCCTTTTCCGTGATCTTCGCCACCTGGGCGCCTCTCCTTGGAATGTTTGTGACAAGCCCCTCCAGTTCCAGCATGCGAATGGCCTCGCGGATCGGTGTACGGCTGACTCCCAGCCGGTTCGCCAGCTGAATCTCCATCAGCCGTTCTCCCGGATGAAGATCTCCCCGCAGTATGCTCTTCCGGAGTGTACGGAATACTACATCCCGAAGGGGCATTCCCTCGTATTCGCTCATCGTCTCTGCCAGCTTATCTTCCGTCATGCATGTTCCTCCTGTCCTTGAAACGGTACTGTCAAAAATACATCTTTGGCAAGTCCGTTTAATTCCAGTCCGTCACATGCCTTTTGTGCATCTTCTTTCTCACTAAAAATACCGAATACCGTGGAGCCGCTGCCACTCATCATGGCGGCCATTGCCCCGTTTTGTCTCAAATAATCCTCGATCTGCCCGATGGCCGGCACTTCCGGCGCAGCCACCTCTTCGAGCACATTGCCCATGGCAGCGATCACACCTGCCAGATCCCCGGCTCTGATGGCCGCCACCTGGGACTCAACATCCGGGTGCGGATAATCGCCGATTTCATCCAGCCTGCGATACGCATAGGGTGTGGAAACCCCAACTGTCGGCTTGGCAAGAACAATCCAACAGGATGGCAATGGCGGAAGGGTCGTTATCTTCTCGCCCACTCCCTCGCAGAGAGCCGTGCCCCCGACGATGCAGAAGGGAACGTCCGCCCCGAGTCCCACACCGTATTCACAGAGTTCCTGCACGGAAAGATTCAGTCCGAAGAGCCTCGATACTCCCTGCAGCGACGCGGCAGCATCAGCGCTTCCACCGGCCAGTCCCGCCGCGGCCGGAATTCTCTTTGTGAGAGTGATATCCACACCTTCGCGGATTTGAAAACGTTTCATCAACAAATCAGCGGCCCGCCACACCAGATTTTTCTTTTCATCCACCAGGGACGATACATTGGTTTTCAGATGGATTCCCGGCTTCTTCGACCGCATGAATGTCAGTGTATCATATATGTCAACACTCTGCATAACCATGCGGAGGAAATGATAGCCATCCGCTCTCTTTCCGGTGACATCCAGACTGAGGTTTACTTTTGCTCTCGCTTTGAGTTCCAACATTTGTTTTTCCCCTGTACCTTGCGGTTTTTTCATAGAATAACTATAATGAAGCAAGAAAACTTAATAAAAGGAGTTCATTATGTTCCGACTAATTTTTTCTGTATTATTTGCAGTACTCTTTCTGATTCTCGGACTTCCGGTGCTGGGCGTTCTCCATCTCATCGGGCTGGTGAATATCAACGCCAAAGACCGCGCCTGCCAGGCAGCTGTGTCCTGGGCCTTCCGCGTCATTCTGGCAATCTCGGGCATCCGCGTTACGGTTCTCGGCAAAGAGAACATCCCGGAAGACAAGGCTGCCCTGTACGTCGGCAATCACCGGAGCAACTTCGATATTATCGCCACCTATCCGTTTATGAAACGTCCCGGCGGCTACATCGCAAAAAAATCCATGGAGAAGATTCCTCTTCTGAATCTCTGGATGCGGGCAATCTACTGTTTCTTCCTGGATCGCAGCAACATCAAAGACGGCATGCAGATGATCCTGGACGCCATCGCCCAGATCAAAGGCGGTCGAAATGTCTTTGTATTTGCAGAAGGGACACGCAACAGAGGCGAGACTGACACTCCGCTTCTTCCGTTCCACGAAGGAAGCTTCCGCATCGCCACAAAGACCGGTTGCCCCATCATCCCGGTGGCACTCAACAACACCGTGAATATTATGGAGGCTCACTCGCCGTGGATCAGATCCACGCACATCGTGATTGAGTTCGGCACCCCCATCGATACCTCCGCCCTTTCCAGGGAGGAGAAAAAACATATCGGGGAAACCACCGCAGAAATCATTACAAAAATGATCGAAAAGAATCAGTCACTGATATAGTTATGTTTTTTTTTAAATACAAATGCATTATTAAAGATAATATATTTCGGGTTGAAAAGCAAATTTATTTTCTTCCGGCTCCCTTCAAAGTGGGAGACAGAACCGGTTTTTTATCAAAAAAGGCGGCTCCGCATACGCGGAACCGCCTCTTTTATCCTCTGTAGTGGAGAAAATCTCACGGCTCGAGCTCCTCGAAAACAACCGTGGAGCCGTCTGTCTTGACAAGCTCATAATCCTCCAGATTTCTCACTGTCCAGTCCATCCGGGCCACATGATAAATCATCCGGCAGATCCAGAGACTGGGACTCTTTCTGTTATCAATATTGGTGGAGATGTAATCCGGACTTGTCAGAAAATTGAGAAGCAGACTGCTGCAGACAAAGTCCCAGACAAGATTCTTCACCTTCGATCCTGTGGTGTGTGTGTAATCCACCTTCTGACCACGGATGTACTCGTTTCTCTGCTTGCGGAACCATACCAGCACTCTCGGATCCAGAGACTCAATGGCAAAAATACCGTCGTAGGTATCAACAACCCCGCATACCTGATCAGCAAGAGCATCCGCATTGTTGTGGTCAACCTTCAGGTCAAGAAGAACCGGCACCTGACCGTCCACAAAATCCATAGCCTCCTGCAGAGTAGGGATCGTCTCCTCCGATACGCCCAGCGTCAGCTCCTTGAGTTCCTCAAGGGTGCTGTTCTCCACCGTTCCGCGTCCTCCGGTCATTCCATCAACCCGCGCATCCGCAAAAACGACCGGAACACCGTCCCGGGTAATACGGACATCCATCACGATGCCATATCCGTGATCAATCGCCTGACGGAAGGCCTCCAGACTGTTCTCCGGAACCTCATCATCCGTTCCGCGGAAGCCTCTCCTTGCAAAATCATATCTCTTTATTTCAGAAAGATCCGGCTTGTTCAGCAGCCTTGGTTTCACGGCAACTGCCCACGCCGCACCGGTTCCGATCAGAAGACCGGCCAGTTTCTTCAGTGTCCCACTCATAAATAACCTCCTGCATTTGCTGTCAGAGGATACACGCTTTCCCCTGAATGATCCAAGAAATCCAATACAATTAACACAATTATTATATCACAGATTAAACCGCAATATGAAGAATATTTGTGGCAAGGGCGAAGTACACCGACAGGGAAATCGCGTCGACAATGGTAGTGATCAGCGGGCTGGCCATAACTGCAGGGTCAAAGCCAATGCGGTCCGTAACCATAGGAAGAATCGCGCCGATGGTTTTCGCAAAGGCCACAACACAGACCAGGGTACCGCAGATAATCATGGCAATGACCGGATCTATGCCGTCGATCAACAGAAGTTTGACGAAGTTGATTCCCGCCAGCGTGACACCACACAGACAGGCTACGCGGATTTCTTTCCATATAACATGGAAGATATCCCGGAACCGGATTTCCTGCAGAGACAATCCACGGATAATGGAAACAGATGCCTGGGAACCCGCGTTTCCGCCGGTATCCATCAGCATCGGAATATACGCAGTCAGCACTACATAAGAAGCCAGTGCATTCTCATAGCTCTTGATAATGGCTCCCGTAAAGGTGGCCGAGACCATCAGCAGAAGCAACCAGGGTATCCTCTTGCGGTAGGTCTCCAGAATTCCCATCTTCAGATAAGGCTTATCGGTAGGGAGGATGGCGGCCATCTTCTCGATATCCTCCGTCGCCTCTTCCTCGAGAATGTCCACAACGTCATCGATGGTGATGATACCCACCATACGGTTTTCATTGTCCACAACAGGAATGACGGTGAAATCGTATTTCTGGAAGACCTGAGCGGCGTCCTCCTGGTCCGTCGTGGTCTTCACACTGATGACATTCTCATTCATGATTTTTCCGATCAGCGCGTCCATGGGCATGATCAGAAGATAACGGAGAGCCACCGTTCCTTTCAACACCCGCTTGCCGTCCAGTACGTAACAGACGTTGACCGTCTCCGAATCAAGACCGATCTCGCGGATCCTGTTGATGGCATCCTGCACGGTCATGTCTTCTCTGAGATCCACGAACTCCACCGTCATGATCGAGCCGGCGGAATCGTCCGGATACTGGAGCAGATGGTTGATGTCGGCCCGGGTCTCCGGACTCGCGTTCGACAGGATCTTCTTTACGACATTCGCCGGCATCTCCTCCAGAAGGTCCGTGGCATCGTCGGCCATCAGGTTGTCGATAATGCTCGAAGCCTCTGTGTTGGAAAGTGAGAGGATGATATACTTCTGATCATCCACATCCAGCATCGGAAAAACATCCGCTGCCAGGTTCTTCGGCAGGATCCGGAACATTTTCAGAGAATCCTCATCCTTCATCGAATCCATGATCGCCGCAATATCCGCTTCATTCATATCTGCAACGGTATGTCGGAGTTTCGAATACTCCTTGTTCTTCAGCATCTCTATCAGTTGTTCGCTGAGCTGTTCTTCGGATTCTTCCAGTATTTCTTCAGCCATTGATGTACCTCCTTCCGCATTGTTTCAGATGTCCTTACGCGACATCGTTTCTCCGAACAATATCATATCAGAATTCAATTCGAAAAACCATTTGAAAAAAAATTTGTAATTTGGTGTTGACATTACCATTCACATGTTGTATTATCTTTTGTGTTGATTGATGCGGCGCATTGATCGGCAGACAAAACGTGTGAGATTAGCTCAGCTGGATAGAGCGTTTGGCTACGGACCAAAAGGTCGGGGGTTCGAATCCTCTATCTCACGCTTACAGGCCTTGCGACAGGCACAAAAAAACATCCGGAAAACCGGATGTTTTTTTGTGCCTGTTTGCATTTCTAAAACAAAGTTCAAATCTCCTTCTTCCAAAGGCCGTGAAGATTGCAGTACTCGTATGCTGCCACCGGCTTCTCATCCGGCGCAAGGGCAAAGACTGCCTCCGGTTTCTCTCCGGGCTTCAGATCCTTCTTCTGGAAGCCCTGGCTTGTCTCCAGAATAATGAACTGAATGTAGTGTGCCTCCAGCATGGGATGCTCTGCTTCTCCTACGGTGACAGTGACGGTGTTTCCATCCACAGCCACAACCGGCACGTGTTTCTCCACTGCCCCGTCTGTCGTATTGGGGACAATTTCTTTCATCGTATCGCCACAGCATTTCGGTGTACATCCGGTTTTGTCAGCAAGAAATGTTACAAAATTCCCACATCCTTCACAACGGTAAAAAAGCATTTTTGATCCTCCTTTTTACAACAATTATTGTATATCTACACAATCTTATTATCACATATCGGAATGGTTTAGGCAAACATATTTGCCACAGAAAGAATTATTTTGTCAAAAAAGCAAAAGACGCGGTCAGCGGACAGTGTATACACGCTCACACGTCGCTCTCGTCCTCAGCGCTCCGCCGCCTATTTGCATCTGCTTCCGGCAAAATCGAGCACGTTGTGCTCTCATGCCTCCAGCATCTGCGCTATGCTCGCGCTTCGTTCTACGCTCCTATCGTTCGCGTTGTATGCACTGTCCGCTGCCGCGTATTTGAAGCCCGCAAGTCTTTTTTCTGATATTCAGACA
>JAIKXQ010000129.1 GCA_024684035.1 Eubacterium sp.
CCGGAGTTGTAATAGATGCCGTTCCGGAAGGTGCCGACATACTTGTCATTTTCAATCTTGGAGCCGGTAAGTCCAGCGGACGCCGTTGCCATCTTCCTCTCTGAAAGTCCGTCATCATAGAAAGAAATGGTATTGCTGAAATCACAGCCGTCATCGGTACATCGATAGACGCTGAAATTTGGTTTCGCGTCGAGACCGTTGTTATATGCGGTACAGTTACTCATTCTCTCCAGTTTGGGATTGTTGTTATCGGTGAATCCGCAGTGAAGGTTTTCGAAGGCAAGGCAGTTGTCCACCACGTGAGCGGAACCGACTCCCGATCCTCCAAGCTTGAAGCCGTTACCGTCACAACTCTGGGTTCCCTCACCGTACTCCGTGCGTCCATTCCGGAAGGCCACACAGTTTTTGATCGTCACAACGCCGATCGGTCCGGTCGCCGGTTTCGCAAACAGATCCCAGCCGTCGTCCGAATTGTTGTGTGAGATACAGCCGTCAAAGACATTTCCATCTCCGCAGGTCAGCTTTGCCGCAAAACCGTCGGCATTCTCCATGGTCTTCTTATCGCAGTTATTCTTCGATGTACAGTTCTTGATGAGGTTGTAAGACGGCCAGTTGCTTTTGTACTTGGACACCTGAAGTCCTGTATCCTCATTGTCATTAAAGATCATCCGCTCGATGACATTGTGATTTCCGGCAAGAAGCATTCCGTTGTCCCCAGCATTCCGAATTTCAAAGCCGTAGAAATGCCAATAATCCGAATCCAGGATTACGCCCCGATTGGAATCTCCCGCACTCTGTCCGGAGAAGTCGAAGATAACCGTTCCGCCATTCAGCGGATATACATTCTTGTTGGCAGCGGCTGTTCCGCTACTTCCATTCTCAATTTTCAATGATGAACTGAACTTGTAGGTTCCGGCAGCAAGCCATACCGTATGGCCGGCCTTGATATTCTTCAGCGCGTTGGCCACGCTTGTTGGATCTGACGCAGAAGTTCCGCTTCCCTTTCCGTTCGGCGACGCATAAATGTCCCCACTCTGAGGAGCAGGCGCCCCCTGAACCGATGTCGCGTCAATTTCCGTTGCCTCGACTTCCCTGTCTGAGGATACATTTACATCCATATCTGCCGATGTCTGCACTGTCATCGCCGGTGCTGTAGACAATGTCATTGCTGATGCCAAAAGCATCGACAATATTTTTTTCTTTCCCATTTCCTCCTCCTTACATACCGGTGGTGCCGGACAGCAAGCTGCCGACTGGCATCAACCGCCTAATCTGCACACTCAAAATTCAGTCCTTGGCCAGTTGGCCTTTTTGATCATTTTCGAATTATTACAGATTATTTACTTTTCTTAGTGCAAAAATACGGAACCAGCAGATCAACTCGTACTGGTTCCGTATCTCTCATTAAATCATAAGATTTTACTGCTCAGTTGCGCGTTTGTTTCTATATTTCTTCGTACACTTTTCGCCCTGTAATCAGGATTTGAAATATGCGTCGGCTTTCTGGCTGTATCTGTATACCATCTTCGCCATATTCACGCTCTCTGTCTTGGACGCTTTATTGGAGATTGTTGAGTAACTCCAGGAAAGCGCTCCGAGTTTTGCGGTGAATGTGCTATTTCCGTCAGTAACAGCGAATTCTTTGATTTCACTGAGTTTCTGTGCCGCGATATTGCCCAGTCTTACAGCGTAAATGCCATCACCGGTATCTATCGCCTCCACTTCTTCTCCGTCAATGGTGAAGGTATAGTTGTCTACATCCTTGGAAAGCTGGAAGTAAACGAACAGCTCTGTCTCGCTCTTCAGTGACAGGTTGTTGCCCACATACTTCACACCCTTGACAGATCCGGATGTCTTCGGCGCATAAGACTTCAGAGAAGAAAGTGTCACATCCGAAAGTTTGTCATCCGGTGTGTATCCATCTGTCTTGTAGTCCATGAGCTTCTGCGCATAGATTCCGTAGTTCTTGATCGCCTTAGCGAGATCCCTTGTCTTAGCCGTATATACGGAAGAATTCTGGTAAGTAGCAGCTACGCCGGCTACAGAGAAGGTATATCCGTCGTTAAGTTTTTTCTTATTCTGAAGCAGTGTAACGGCCTCATCATCACTTGTATACAGTTTCACGTTAATCTCGTTGTTGGTCTGTGCCGCAGTGACATTTTTCGCAAAACCATATACCACGCCCTTGCTGTCTTCTGATACCTTTGTATTCTCATCCAGCAGGACTTTCTCTGCTTTATCATCTTCCATCTCGATGATTGCGTAAGCGCCCTCATCCTCTGCCAGTTCCGCGGGAACCCTGAAGTATACATAGGCGCCGATTTTTCCTTCCAGAGAGAGGTTCAATCCATAGAAGGATGCGGTCAGATCGGAAGGTGCCTTCGTGGGCTCTACCACGATGGTCGGTTCCGGTGTAGGTGTGGTCGGCTTAGGAGTCGGAGTGGCCGGTGTCTCGGTAGGTTTCACCGTAGGCTTAACCGTGGGTTTCACTGTAGGTTTCACAACTGTTCCGCCGGTTACTGTCCAGGTGCCGTCTTCGTTCTCCTCGCATGCTGCGCCTTCTGCCAGCTGCTCTTCCGGAACTTCAAGGGCGAAAGTACCTGCGGATACAGCTACTGTGCTGTCCTCATCGTAAAGTACGTAGATGTTATCCTCAATGGACTCCGGTCCGTCTACAAAGGTACCGCCGTTTACGAACAGATGGGAGTCCTCACCTTTAAGCTGAATGAAGGAGTTGTACTCGCCGGTGTATGCGAAGGTTCCGTCATTGATGGTCATCGTTCCATCTGCCATCTCAACTGCGTGGCTGGAACCGATGAATTCTCCTCCATTGATCTCCACGGTGGAGCCGCCGATCAGGTTTCTTCCAACCTCAAGAGCGTCCGCTCCTGTGCTGACAAATTTTCCGCCGTTGATGGTAATCTCAACAGGACCTGCCTTGCTGTCTTCAGCTACACTGTCAAAAGCCTTAACCGCACTGGCAACTGCTGTTACCTCTGCGCCGTCCTCAGATACAAAGGTAGCGTTAGCGTCGAGAAGTACCGGAACTACATTGAAGCCGCCTTCTGCAGCATCAATCTTTGCACCGGACTCAAGGATAAGTTTTCCTCCATCTGTCACTTCAACCATTCCAAAGGAAGATTTGCCATTACTTCCTGTGTAGGCAATGGAACCGCTTCCTTTGCTGTCACGAATCGTAAGAGTTCCGTTTACAGTGATCTGACCGATCGCTGTATTGGCAGCCTCTACAGTAAATCCATTGGTATTC
This sequence comes from Eubacterium sp., assembly GCA_024684035.1. Classification (GTDB taxonomy): domain Bacteria; phylum Bacillota; class Clostridia; order Lachnospirales; family Lachnospiraceae; genus Bilifractor. The sequence continues at coordinate 3,269 of JAIKXQ010000129.1, forward strand.
AGTACAACCGCTTTTCCTTCATCTACAATCAGTCCCTCTTTGGAGAGATCCACATTTCTTGTAACCAGAACCTCCTCACCGGCTTTTGCAGCGTTCACTGCATCCTGAAGAGAAGCATATTCTTTCGTTCCGATCGAAGCCACGCCGTTGCCCACCGGTACCGGTGCTGTAGTAGGAGCCTTCGTAGGTGTCTTTGTCGGAGTCTTTGTAGGTGTACCTGTCGGCTCCGGACCACTTGTAGGTGCATTCGTCGGTTTCGGATTTGTTCCTGCGTTTCCGACTGTGATGGTGCCATCAGAGTTCTTCTTGATCTTCGCGTTCTCATCTACATATTCTGTGATATCCGCATCATAGGTTCCGCCGTAGATTGTAACCGAACCGCTGCCCTGAGTCTGGAAACCGCCAAGGTTGATAACCTTACCGCCGCCGACAGAATCATAGATCTTCAGAGTCGCACGATCCTGTGTTCCGATGGAATTGTTTCTGCAGTCCAGGGTATGTCCCGCAAGATCCATGGTAACCGTAGTTCCCCAGTTTACACCCGGGCTCCATGCGATGTAGGAATCTCCTGTCAGCACAAAGTCTCCCGCGGTATAGAATTCCATTGCAATGTCTCCGCTTGCCTCACGAGCACCAACCAGCTCTTCAGATGCCTCGGAAACTGTAATATCCTTGTCTGCCGCATAGACCGGTGCACCGACAGAGAACACCATCGTTGCAGACAGAAGCACTGCCAAAAACTGTTTCTTTTTCATTTTTACCCTCCCATTTACTTTTTAAAACGCCCCAAAGTGCAATGCAATCAGATTGCACGCAAGTCGAAATCGTTTTAGTCTACTATAATTATATCGTTTTCAGAATTAACGTCAATGTTTACACAACTCCGAAACTACTTTTCTTTATATCGCACAATTTGGCATTTGTTTTTTGTATGATTTGTAAATATCACACATTATTTTCACTTCACCAAACAATTCAAAATATACTTGTCCGAAACGAACCATTGTTTTCGTCAAATATATGTTGTATTTATCAATTTCATGTTCTGGGTATAAGAATCCTATTGGATTTTTCCGTCATTCTGCCTTGCGAATGTAGAATTTTTCATCTCGAAGTCAATCGTTTTTTACGAAGATACTATATATATATATATATGTATTTATCCGAATCTTTTAGTATATTTACTTTACTTTTCACTTTATACTTACGTAGGTATGCCCGACACACAAGGCATACCCCGGTTGCCAACCGGACAAATAATGTATGGGAGGATTACAAATGAGAAAAAAACTATTGACCCTGCTTTTGGCCGCCTCGACCATAAGCTCAACACTGGTACCTGCGCAGAGTGTATTCGCAGACACCACCAAAGACGCTGATGTATCCATCGAAGAAACATCAGCCGAAGATCAACCTTCAACGTCTTCCGATTCCAAAAAACTGTTCGAGGAAGTGACTGAAGAGGATTACAATAAGTTGGCAAATATCAAGTATGGAGACATCAAATACGGAAATGTAAAAAGAAGAGATATCAATTCCGAAGTGAGTTTAGATGATATCGAGGCTCAAACCGTAAAAGACGCCTATCCGATCAGCCATGAGGATATTTTTATTCCTGACACTCCTCAAACAATTGAACTCAGGGCAAGTGATAAACGGAGAATCGACAACACCTGGGACTATTACTATACAAACTATCCTGAATTAAAGGAAAAACTTAAAAAAAACCATCCGTATGCCAACAGCATCTATAGCTTTTCCGGATATCGCCACTCCTGTGAAATCAGTAAGGCGGCCTTAACGTTTATCCAGGGGCAGCAGCCTGCTTATCAACAGGAAACCGGTGACTGCAGCCTAAACTCCACCGCAGAACTGGTAAACAAGGCTCTGATTGCTCAGGGTTATATAACAGATATTCAAACCCAGCGAACCAGCCGTGCCCAGTTAGAATACAATGCCCTGTACGTGACCAAAGATCCCCTCAATGGATTTCACGGCGATTGCAGAGCGAATTGCCGCTACACAACTAAAGATAAAACCAAGATTGTATACGACATGAAGCCCGGTAATCCTCATCTGGAATCCGATCTCAGGTGGAATAACGAATCGGGTTCCCCGATCCACAGCTTGTACTCCGGCATGGGACCAGTCTCCGAAAAAAACATTTCGGATGATCGCGCTTATACCATATGTAATATTGGATCCGACGAAAATACAAATAACGATTTATCTACAAAAGAAGTCTACGACAAAGAAAACCTTCTTGCTCGACTGACACAGTGCCGTGTCTTCCCGAATCCACAGAACGGCAATAATACCGAGGAGGATAAACAGGCAATTCGAAACACTATAAAAGCCTGGATATATAAATACGGTGGAGTTGGTATATCCGCAGATGCTCCGGAGTATTCCAAGACAGGCCTTTATAATTATAAAGATAATTGCGTGTATTCATCAGGGGCATCCAGGCATGGAATGGTCATTGTCGGATGGGACGACACTTTCCCCATCGAAAGTTTCGACACCAAAAACGGAAAAGCGCAGACAGAAACCAAAGGTGCCTGGCTGGTCAAAAATTCATGGAATCCTTTTAGCGATCTGTATGGTTCTGAACAATGTGTTGAGTCTGAAGACTATTCTGATAGTATATGGTATATGTGGACTCCGTTTAATTATCGTCGATACTATTGGCTTTCTTATGACACACCAAGCATACACGATTACTACGGAGTAGCTTTCGAAAACAAAGATTATTACGACAACATTTATCAGTATGACGGCTATCAAAAAAGCATTAGACCTTGTACGGAGAAAGTTGTAGTTGCGGATGCTACGGATGCCACGACTGCAGCAAATGTTTTTACCGTCAAAAATCCGGACTCCGAGCCTGCCTCTGATAAAGCACAGGAACTCAAATGTGTCGGCTTCGAAATTTACCACAATTGGGGTAATACTAAAGAATCTCCAAAAAGAATGGACTATCCCAAGTATCAGGATTGGAAAGAACCTGTAAGCTATAAAGTGGAAGTCTACAGAAATATCCCGGAGGGTGGCTTGCCGACGGATGGAACCCTCGTTGAATCCAGCACAACCACCGGAACCTGTCCCAACGAAGGTATTTACACAGTTGAGTTGAACAGTCCTGTATTACTTGCACAGGGCGAACGCTACTCTGTAGTTGTCTCACTGGAAAACACAGAGGACAGCAATGCCAGATTCGCGGTAGAAGAAAACCATACTTTCCTGGATAAAACCAGAAAAAATCATACCGGCGAATCCTATATTATTAATCCTTCTACCAATGAATGGATCGACGTCGTCAATACCGACGCAAAAAGCGCACACGAGTGGCCGGAGAATGTACGGATCAAAGCAATGACTGTGAACACAAATACTGACAGTTCCGAGATTCGCACCACACCTGCACCCACTTCTCCTGCTCCGGCTCCGGTTTCAGACTGCGCGAAACTTGATGTAAAAGCTAAAGTCGCAGGAAGTTACACCGGATTCGAGTGCTCCGTTGAAACATTAGAAGAATCAGCTTTGACTGATCAGATTCAATATATCCGAATAACCAAAACAGATGGACAGGGCAATACAAGGACTTCTAATCTTCCGCTTAGTCATGCAAAAAAGGCAACCACGGAGAACGGAAAAATCACACGTTCACTTTTCCTTGCGGTTGCCCCGAACGACTACGAAAATACTATTATGTTTGAAGTCTGCGATAAGAATAATCGGCCGATAAAATACCTTCTTTCATGCAACGGTGAGAGCACTTACAAAACCAAATACACAACGTCCTTAGCAGAGCACCTGGATAAACTGAAAGAAGCCGCTATCGCAAATAATGACAGCAAGATGGCAGATTTTGCGAATGCACTGTTAGTCCACATGACATGTGCGCAGAATATCTATAACACAAAATCAAGCGACGAGAATAACTATGATTTGTCAGTTCTTGATTCTATCAACGCAGCTGACTATGCGTCGTACAGATTAAAACGCGGAACAACAGGTAACACTGATGGCACATCGCCGCAAATCGGTTTAAATTTCAATTGGAAGAAAATCAACGCTTTATCCATTGTTTATTATGATGTAACGGATCCATCCTCCATCAAATCCATCCTGGTAGACGGTGATGATATAACAACTGATAATCCAGAGATGTATCAGTTTGAAGAAATCGGTGGGCGGCAGGAACTGACTATTAATATTTCCGATATCCCGATTAGCGATTTTTCAAAAGCGCATACCATCACTGTGGAAGATACATCCGGAAATCAGACTGTTGTAAAAGCCAGTGTCTTTAGCTACATCTATTCCGCACTAAAGACAAACTCCACAGATCAACCTATCGCTAAAAACTATGCGAAATCTCTGGCGCTTCTCGCTAAGAGCTATAATCAGCTGGATATGAGCGATACACGTTACAAGGACTTTTTCCTTTTCTAAAAGCTTCTTAATCACTTCTCAAGAAATGATGATCCGGCCACCTGCATCGCAGGCGGCCGGATTTCTTTAATTATTATTATTACCATTAACTCCCAATACAACACTATATTATATATATATATATATATATCTATCTAAATCTTTTGATATATATTTTCATTTTCTCCCGTTATACTGCCATATGTATGCCCGTCAAATCAGGCATACCCCGGTTGCACAACCGGACAAATAATGTATGGGAGGATTACAAATGAGAAAAAAACTATTGACCCTGCTTTTGGTCGCGTCGACCATAAGCTCAACACTGATGCCTGCGCAGAGTGTATTCGCAGACACCACAGGAGATGCAGATGTATCCATCGTGGAAACCTCCTCCGACGATCAGCCTTCAACCACTTCCGGTTCCAAACGCCTGTTCCAGGAAGTGGATGCAACGGATTATGAGGAGCTGGGCAAGATCCCGTATGGAGAAATCGAATACGGAAATAAAAAGAGAAAAGATATCAAATCCGAGGTGGATCTGGATAAAATTAAGGCAAAAACCGTAAAGGACGCCTATCCGATCAGCTATGAGGATATCTATATTCCGGAAGTTGATATTTCCGAAAATGAAGAATACAAAACCTTAAAAGATAAATCTAAAGATTATTTCGACAAATGGCTTCCAACATTCAAGTACAAGTACAACGGCTTTCATTTCGATTTTGAAATATCCGAAGCTGCGAAGGAATATATCAACAGCCAGCAACCCACCTATCCTCAAGAGTCAGGAGATTGCACCTACAACGCCTTCACAGAAGTTGCAGACAAAGCTCTCATCGCAGAAGATCTCATCCACAAAGAAGATGTCCACAAGATCCGCATGAGTCGCGCTCAGATCGAGTACAACGGACTGTTTGTAACCAAGGATCCTTTAGATGGTTTCCATGGCGATTATTCCAATGAAGGATACAGCACCAGAGAAGTAAAACTTGATATTCGTAGACACTTATCATCAAAGTCTCTGTCAGATAATTACGATTTGCGCAGAGCAGGTAAGGAAACATGGATTATGCGTAGCCTGTATTCAGGTATGGGTCCTGTTAAGGAAACAGATGTCAATGATGCAAGAGCGATTAATCTTTGCAATAACGAAGCAGATGTTAAACTCCCACCTGCAGAAGATGGTACAGAACGATTTGTACATACAAAATCAGATAATTTATGCACAGAAGATGTCTACTACACGAAAAATGGCAGTAACAAACATTTTGCACATTTAACACAGACACGTTTTTTCTCAAAAGATCCAAAGAAAACCGATAGAAACAAGATCAAGGCGTGGATTTACTCCTATGGCGGCGTTGGATTAACTGCAGAATACGGTACTACTGATGAAAATGATCACCCTCAAAGTCATTATGATTTTGAAAAAAACTGCTTGTTGAGATTTTCCGACATGCCCACAGGTTGTCACGCCATGACTATCGTCGGATGGGACGATAACTTCCCCGCCGATGCATTTGAGCCTGACAATAATGGAATAAAGATTAATAATGGAGCCTGGCTGGTCAAAAACTCGTGGAATCCATTTAATCAACAGGATTTATATGGAACAGAAATGACCTCAAACAAAGACTATGCCGAATCCACTCCCTTCAGTTTTTACAGATACTTTTGGTTATCCTATGACAGTCCGGCCATCTTAGCGTATTATGGTCTTGCTTTCGAAAACAACAATTACTTTGACAACATCTACCAATATGACGGTTACCAGGAAAATTCAGATTATGCAAAGTCTTCGAAAGCCGCAAACATATTTACCGTCAAGGATCCGGATACAGAACCAACCGATGATAAAGCACAGGAATTGAAATGTGTCGGTTTCGAGATATGCAACAATATCAGTTCTCCCGCAAAATACACGATAGAAATCTATAGAAACATCCCGGAAGGCGGCTCACCAACAGACGGAACCCTTATCAATACCAGCACCACAACCGGCACATGTCCGGACAAAGGTATCTATACCGTAGAACTGAAGAAACCCGTATGCCTTGCAAACGGTGAACGATACTCTGTTGTTGTCACCCTGAAAAATGGCGCAAAGATTGCAGTAGAAGATAATAGGACATACACAAACGATGCTTTGAACGATGCCAGAGAAAACCACTGCGGTGAATCCTTTATTTATTCCTCCAACAAATGGAAAGACGTCGTCGATGTTGAACCTCAATTGACAGATAAATGGCCGGAGAATGTACGAATCAAGGCAATGACCGTGAATACAGATATTGACAGTTCGACGATCCGCGCCACTCTTACCCCTACTTCTCCTACTCCGGCTCCGATTGCGGACTGTGCAGAATTAACGGTAAAAGCTAAGGTCACAGGATCTCTCACCGGATTTGAGTATACCGTCGAAACCGACGAGAATTCACCCTTGGCAGATCAGATAAAATGCATCCGCAAAACCATAACGGATAGTAAGGGTAATAAAAAGAAATCTCTGAACTATCTGCCTGATCCCAAAATAAAAAATGGCACAAGTTCACGTTCCGTTTTCTTACCAATTGACCCAGACAACTATGAATACACTGTAAAGATTGAGATTCTCGACAATAAGAATCAAGCAGTGAATTTACATCTGTCTTCCACCGAAGCGAACACTCGAAGCACCTCATACTCAACATCCATGAAAGAGTATCTGAACAAGCTGAAGGAAACGGCCGTTGCAAATAAAGACAATGTTACGGAAGATTTTGCGATCGCAATGTTAATCCACATGACATGTGCGCAGAACATGTATAAGACAAAGGCTACTGACGAGAATGTTGTAGACCTCTCGCCCCTTGATTCTATCAACGTAGCAGACTTTGCGTCGTACAGATTGAAACGCGGAACAACAGGTAACACTGACGGTACTTTGCCGCGAATCGGATTAAGCTTTAATTGGAAGAAAACCAACGCTTTATCTGTCATCTATTATGATGCCGAGGATCCATCCACCATCAAATCCATCCAGGTTGACGGAGAGGATATAACAAATTCCAATCCTAAGGAATATCAATTTGAGACGATCGATGATCACCATGAACTGACGGTCAACCTTTCTTATATCCCGATTAGCGATTTTTCAAAAACGCATACCATTACTGTGGAGAATACATCAGGTAGGCAGATCATTGTAAAAGCCAGTGTTTACAGCTACATCTATTATATGCTGAAGAGCAAAGTCACGGATCAGACCACCAAAAATTATGCGAAATCTCTGGCTCTTCTCGCTAAGAGCTATAATCAGCTGGATATGAGCGATACACGTTACAAGGACTTTTTCCTTTTCTGATCCCTTTCGAGTAAAAGTAATCCGGCCACCTGCATCGCAGGCGGCCGGATTTTTTGTAGATCACACTCCATCGGAATGCGCCCTGTCTTGTTACAGGATGATTATTTTTCGAAATACGCATCTGCAGCAGAGCTGTAGCGGTAAAGCATCTTCGCCAGATCTACGGTCTCTTTGCTGTAGTTCTTTCCATACAATACGGCTCGAGACCAGCTCAGAGCACTGAGTTTCAAGCGCATCTCGTTCTCTCCGTCAGAGATTACGAGCTCTCTCTCTTTGGACAGTTCCTGTGCTTTAGTATAGATACTCAGATAACCGGTTCCACCTCCAAGTTTTGTAACATCGTACCAATAGTCATCGTCTGCAAACCTGTAGCGAAGCTTCTTCTTAGGATCGCTTATCTTAAAGTCCACGTACAGAATAGTTTTATCTAACAAACTCAGTTGTATGCTAGACAAGGACACACCGTTTAATTCTCCGCTCTTCTTTATTGTGTAATTCTTCAGAGCTGATTTCTTGATGTCAGAGAGGTCATCCGTTGCAACAAGATTATCCGCCTTATAGTTCTTAAATTTCTGGACATAAATACCGTAATTCAGAATGGCATCTGCAAGCTTTTTGAGCTTCTTCGAGGATGACTTTGCGTTCACATAAAAACGGGCTGTTTCTGCAACAGTAAAGGTATAACCGTCCTCAAGCTTTTTCCCATTTTTATTTGTGATAGGAACAAAACGTCCATCGCCGGAAAACAGCTGAATACCAATAGGTTCGTTTGTCTCACGCGCCTTTACGTTGACCGGAAGGATCAGTGTTTTTTCACCGTTGAGTTCTGTGCTTCTCAACCACTTAAGCGTTTCTTTCTTTTTTTCATCTCCAACAGTGATTGTTGCATATGCATTCTCATCTTTCAGAATATCTTCGGAAACCTGTACATAAACATATGCACCGAGTTTACCATCCAAATAGAGATTGCGACCGGAGATCTTTGCAGAACCCTTTTCAAGGACTACGAATTTATAACCGTTTTCAGTTGCCCACTTCTCCAGATAGCTGCCTTTGTAACCGTAAAACACACTTGTTCCATCACCAAATGTAGAACCATATTCTGTTATCGACTCAAGATTCTTTCCCCCAGTGACGTTTTTCAATGGACACCCAGCGAAACAATCAGCGTCAATGGATTTGACATAGTCAGGGATTACTACAGCAGAAATATTGCAATTCGAAAACGCACTACCCCCGAGTTCCCTAACATTATCCGGGATCACGACATTTTCAAATCCGCTACAATCAGCAAACAAATACGCAGGTATTTTCGTCCACCCTTCCGGGATCTCGACTTTTTTCAGTTTCGCACAGTGGCAGAATGGGCCGGATTTTTCAAATCCCCAATCGGAATTTTGAAAATAATAATTAGGAGTCAAATCATCTCTAGTGATCGGGTACTTCGGGAGAGATCTGACACGGATATCCTTTCCCGGAAGTTTGACACTAGTCAGCGAATTACTGTTGCTACCGTTAATATAACCATCAAACAAGTCAAATCCCAACACTTCAACACTGTCCGGCAACTCAAGACTTGTAATGTTCTCGCAATCCCTGAATGCCCAGTCCCCAATTTCCGTGATCACTTTTCCGTCGATAAATTCTGGAACCTTCAATTCAGTTTTGTTTCCATTGTATTTCACAATAGAAGCAGTGCATGGTGCTTCTTCATTTGTTTCTATTTCATAGTCCTTATGATCTTTCTCATATTCCTCAAGATCCACAAAGGAATACTTGGACTCTGTCACCCACTCATGATCTTCATAATCCGCATGATCTATCGTCCACCCCTCCAGGTAGCTTCCTTTATAGCCATAGAAGGTGCCCGTTCCGTCGCCAAATGTAGCTCTTGGATTTTCTCCACCGCAATAATCATCCCAATACTTATAATCATACTCATTGATCAACTGAAGGTTGCGACCGCCAAAGGCCCCCTTGAAAGGACAACCTGCGAAGCACTCATAATCAATAGTTTTTACACTGTCAGGGATTACCACATAAGATATCTTACTACCTAAAAAAGCCCTCTCCCCAAGTTCCGTCACTGTTTCAGGGATTTCTACATTTTCAAGCCCGCTACAATCCTCAAACAAATAAGCAGGTACTTTTGTCCACCCCTTCGGAATTTCTACATTTCTCAAATTTGAACAACCACCGAACGGTCCAAAATCTTCTTCATACCAGAAACTAAACGGAGGCTTCCAACTCGCTCTTTTGACTTCTTTAATCTCATTGGCCGGAAGTTTAAGACTAACCAGAGAGTTTCCACTGACTTCAAACAGATACCCCCCCAATATCTCGACACTGTCCGGCAACTCGAGACTAGTAACATTCTTACATCCACTGAACGCACAATCCCCGATCTCTGTGATCTTCTTTCCGTCGATGTACTCCGGTATTTTCAGCTCCGTTGCATCACTATGGCAGCTAACAAGCGTTGCCGTATCCGGGTTGTCTTCGTTTACTTTGATTTCGTAGTCAGCATCCTCTTTTACCTCTTCCTCCGAGGTGTCGACTACAGTTTCCGTGTCGGTTTCCGCAAAAACCGGCAGTGGCTGTGATGCAAGGACTGTTCCCGCGATCAGCACACCACATAAGATCTGTTGCACACGTCTTCTCATTAATAAAAATCCCCCTTTTCCTGCCCTTTCACCCGTGCGTATGATGAAGGGCATATATATGAACAGCATATTCCATTTGTCAGACTTTTGTATACCAATATATATATATATTGCATTTTATTTTTATTTCAGAATATTCTTGCAGCAAGAAACCGGCGCCTGCATTTCCGAAGACGCCGGTTTCCCGTTGTTTGTTTCTTATTCTGTTGTCAATCCGATTATTGCCGAACTGTTTTCTTTCTTCTCACCGTCTTGTCCGGTCGTTTACTTCGTCGCAATCAGATCGGACCAGCTGACTCTTCCGTCCAGGTCGAGTCTGGAATAGCGAACCTTCTTACCAACCTTCGGCGTCGGTGTAGGACGCTTGGTGGGTACCGGTGTAACTTTCTTTGTAGGAGTAGGTGTCACCTTCTTGGTCGGTGTAGGCTTCGCGCCGCTTCCACCGCCGTAGGGATCTGTGATCTCCGAAGAGCTCTTGATGATGTCATCCGCAAGAGATGTATCGTAGTACTTCAGGGATGCGCAGAGATTTACGATCGCAGTCACGAAGCAGCCCTCGTAGTCTGTTCCGGGCTCTGTACACTGATAGCTGTCCCACTGATCCTGATAGGTGCCGCCCTCATCCATCGGGCCACCTGTCATACAGCCGTAGAGTACATACTTGGAGTTCGGGTTTCCGTTGTGTACATCCGGGTTGGCAGCTCTGTGATGCACCTGTTTTGCCCACTGGTTGCCCACACCGATGACATAGCTCTTGTTTGCCGGATTATTTCCGAGCAGGTAATCCATCTGGTTCTTTGCAGCGTTGAGACGGGATGTGTCTCCCTTCTTCTGATGAAGGAGGTAGTTGTATGCCTGCCAGCTGCAGTTGTATCTGGAAGATCCCCAGGATCCGCCGACCATGATATACTGTCCGGAACCTGCGGTCTGTGAACACTTATTTGCATTCTCTTCTACAACTTTCAGGTACTCGTCATGTCCTGCAGCTACTGCCAGCATTGCATAACCGCCCCATACTTTATCCCAGGAATTCCACCAGCCGTCGTACTGGATGCCTGCCGGTGTCTGATAGCCACCGTTTCTGTACTCGACCGGAGTAAAATCACCTTTCTCCGCAAGATCACACCATGCCTTTGCCCAACAGATGTCGTCCCACTCACTGGAAGAAGAATACATTCCGCCGCAACCTGTTCCTGTATTTCCGGGATGAGCCTGTGCGAAGGCCTGAAGTGCCTTAGCGTATTTCAGACATTTTTTCGCGAATGTCGGATCATCGTTTTTCAGCATCAAGGACGCGCTGGCAAGTGTCGCAGACATCTCACCGGCCGCGTTGGATGACGGATGGGAAGCGTCTGCCCAGTAGGACTTTCTCGGTCCCGGCTGCTTCTCCGGAGATCCCCAGTAGTTGTGATCGCTCTCGTCGCCCACAAGGTAACAGAAGGCCGCAACCTCTCCGCTGTTGTTCAGAACTGTACAGCGGATGAAGTACTCACTCATCTCTTTCATGATGTACTTTGCGTGATTTTCCACGCCGGCATTCTTGAATACTTCCGGATGCATATAATAGGAAAGACCGATGGAGCTTCCTCCGAATCCCATGGTTGTCTGATACTTGATATGGTCACCACAGTCGTGATATCCACCGGACAGATCTACATAGTCGTGTCCGCCGTTCTGTGCCTTGATCAGGCTCTTTGCCTCTCCGTTCAAATTTACACAGTTACTGAATGAGCACTGCTCATCGTATGTATGGCAGCCGCTTCTCCATGTAAAGCCGTTGTCAGCCGCATCTGCTCCACACTGGTTTGCGTCCCAGAAATAGAAAGCGAACTTCAACGCCTCCGCGTACTGACTGTTTGTCGCAGCCTGTGCAGGCACTGCAGGTACTGCAAGACTTCCGGCCGCAATCGACGCAGCACCGATCAGGGATACTGCAAGTCTTTTCAAACCTTTCTTTTTCATTTCATTCCCCCACGTTATTAGTGTTGTTTACCTGTCTCCAAACGCCTTCGTGCCTGTGAACAGCGCAATCCTATTCCCCAATACTATTCTCGTGTCCATGGCAGATCTCTTGTTTTTATATCAAAAGTGCCGAAAACGTTTAAGTACGTTTATTATAACACACATTTCGTCAAAATAGGGCGATATTTATTCAATTTAAATAAATATCGCCCTGTATATTGCAAATTCTTTCGTTATTTTTTGTGTTTTTCTGAGAAAGCCATAAGCTTTTCAATATTTTTTTACATGATAAAAGTTGTTTATCCTGCCTTTTATGGGCAGAGTAACGAATAATTTTCTCAGAACGCAAGGATCTCTGCCCTGCGGTCGATGTCCAGATAATACTCTGTCTCGTCGTTTTCCAGACCTCTCGTGTGAAGCTGCTCGTGGTTCACGAAATGGATCTGTGAGTTCTTCTCAAGCTGCAGCCGGATCGTCTCTCCGGTCTCGCTCTGATCGATGACATTCACGTAAGGACAGAAAGCATTCCGGCTGAAATGGATCATGTCTTCCGTCTTCACATTGAGGATGACATGAAGAAGATACAGCCGCATGGCCATCCGGCTCATGCCCTGTGCTTCCAGTTTCTCCATCTCCTCCTGAACCTTCGTGTTGTCCTCGCGGGCTTTCTTGTGGGCAACCTTGTCGAGATAACCGTAGAGCCAGCGCTCCATTTTTTTCACGATCTCCTCGAAGGAGTGGATCGCCTCGATGTCCGACTTATGGGCGAGAATGACCTCCGCCGCGAATTCCGTTTTTCCGGCGATCGTAAGCATGTAATCCCGCATCTCGCTCTCACTCTTCCGCTTCATCATGGTCTGGAGAATGTCCGCCGCGTTCCTGTCATACTTGCGCAGATAACCCTGATGCATGTGCTCCGCAAGAAAATTTTCATCCAGAATCGTCAGCAGTGTCTCGTGCACAACCCGATCGATGATGGATTTCACATTCAGGAATGTGATCTTCGGAAGGTCTTCCTGATGAACCATGGCGCTCATAATCCGGATAGACATGACGTTCTCGGAGCGGTTCAGGATTTTTCTCGCCTCCGGCACGCAGGCCACCAGCGCGTTCACCTGGGCATCAAGAAAATAGGACTCTTCTTTGAGTGCCTCGATGATTTGTGCCCGGTATTCCTTCTCGTCGTCCGCTATGGCTTCGGCACATTTCCACATGAGCCGCTGCGTCTCTTCTTCGTTTTTCTCGTCCACCGGATTGTAAATAATGGCAATCTCATCCACGCAATCCAGTTTTCGGATCAGAGCCACGACGCCCTCATTTCTGCCGCCGGAGCCGCTCAGCGATGAGGTGACCGGAAGTTCCAGTACCAGATCCGCTCCGTTTTTTACCTGTTCTTCCGCCCGCACATCATGCGGAACGGACACAGGTGTCCCCTCCGGAAGAAAATTTCCTTCCGATATAACGAGCATCGCGTCCGCCTTTGTCACCTCACGAATCCGCGTGACAATTTCGTCTGTCAGACTGCGATGCAGATATCCGTCTTCAATGTATGCCACGATCTTCATATATTCCCCACCCAATAGCTGTCTGTTACCGATTCTCTACGCAATCAGTCAAGCACCATCTTTACTGCGCCGTACATACCTGCATCATTTCCAAGTGTGGCAAGAGCAAATTCTGCTCCTGTGCATGCATGGAAGGCGTCCTTCACGAAGTGCTCTTTGATTGTGTTCAGAAGGATATCGCCGGCTTTGGAAACACCTCCGCCAATCACGAATACTTCCGGATCAAAGACGCAGGAAACAAGGGAGCAGGTGTAGCCGAGTTTTTCTCCCACGAAGTCAACGATTTCCATGGAGAGCTCGTCCCCCTTCTTCGCGCAGTCGAAAACTGCCTTCGCGGAAAGATAAGGCACTTCTCTGAGCATGGACGGACGGTCGGAAGCATCGAGCATCTCTGTCGCCTTGCGAACAATTCCTGTCGCGGATGCATACTGCTCCACATGTCCGGTCTTTCCGCAGCCGCAGGCCATGGTCTCTGTCTGAGAAATCTTCATATGTCCAAGCTCGCCGGCAGCACCGAAATTACCCGCGATGATTTTTCCATCGTGAACGATTCCTCCGCCGACTCCTGTTCCGAGGGTGATCATAACCACGTCCTGATGTCCCTGACCGCCGCCCTGCCACATCTCGCCGAGAGCTGCTGCATTCGCGTCGTTGCAGACCATGACATTCTGAATTCCTGTGAGTTTTCTCACCTCTTCGGCCACGTCAAATACGCCCCAGCCAAGGTTCGCACATTTATTTACAATGCTGTCTTTGAGAACCGGCCCCGGTACGTCGATACCGATACCCTCGATGTCATCCTTCGCGATTCCCTGCTCAGCAAGTTCTTTATCTACAGAAGAAGCAATATCGCCCAGAATCAGGCTGCCTCCGTTATCTTTACGTGTCGGGATCTCCCAGCTTTTCAGAAGCTTTCCACTGGTCTCAAAGAAGCCGATTTTAACTGTTGTACCGCCGATATCAATTCCAAATGCATAGTTTTTCATTTCGCTATCTCCTTCATTTACCGACAGATGCTGTCTGCTCTGACGCTTTTTTCTTTTTCCGGTTCTCAATGTTTTCGGCTCTTCATGATGCCGCAAATTGAACCGTCAATCCTTTTTATTGTATACCAAAACCGGCGCAAATTGGTGAAAACTTGTAAATTTCCTCACACTTTTTTCATTCTTTTTATCGCTTTTACCATCTATTCCGTTATATTACGAACAACATCCGCCGGCATACTTCACTCCCATCCCTCAAATCCTGAGCGGAGCTATGAGCAAAAAAGAATGTCGCGGGCGACATTCTCGCGCCGAGTGCGGATGCGAAGCATCTACTCATCGCGCGAGTGCGCATCCCGGCGGAGCGTTCTGTGATAGGAAATTGGCTGTATCCTTCCCACTACTAGGGCGGATTGGGGACTTTCACCCGTTAGCGACGTGCGCCGCAAGGCGCACCACAAAAAACAGACAGAGACATTATCTGCCTCTGTCTGCGATATCCACGTATTCTATTGCGCTTCTCTACGAAGGAAATACCTGCTGTTTTTATGCCTTGGAGAAATAAGCATCTGCCTTCTGCGCGTAACGGTAGAGCATCTTCGCCATATCAATGCTTTCCTGCGTCTGTACTTTGCTGTGCGAGAGCACGGACTCTGCCCAGCCGAGTGCGCTTGCTTTGTTTCAAGGTTTCTCTCCACACGTTATGCCGTTTTTGTTTTTTGATAATCCTCAATACGCTTCAAGGCAGTACCTGAATCCAGTTCATATCGCCTGCACAACTCCTGTACAATCAGTTCCGCAGGCACCTTAAAATTCAA
>JAIKXQ010000001.1 GCA_024684035.1 Eubacterium sp.
ATAGGCAGGGGATGCCATGCTTCGGCATCCCCTGACCTTCGGATTCCGAACCCCTTATGGGAACCCGGAATTCTCTCTATGCAAGGCTCCGGCTTACTTCTGCTTTCCGAGAACCTCTTTGTTCTTGATGATGTAATCACAAAGTGAAATAACTGTGAGAGCTGTTGCCACTCCAATCAGCACCAGTTCGAAGATACGCCATCCGTCGATGTTGAGAAGGATGACCACAATCATAACCATCTGTGAAACCGTTTTTGTCTTGCCCCACCAGCTTGCGGCGATGACAATTCCGTTATCTGCAGCCACCAGACGGAAGCCGCTGATGATGAACTCTCTGGCAATGATGATAAGAACCACATATGCCGGAATCTCTCTCGTGTCAATGAGACAGATCAGTGCGGAGCAAACCAGAAGCTTATCCGCGAGAGGATCCATGAACTTACCAAAATCCGTCACCAGCTTATACTTTCTCGCGATATATCCGTCGGCAGTGTCAGTGAGACTCGCCACCACAAAAATTGCAAGTGCAACGTATCTTGCCCAACTCTGTGGAAGATACATGAAAACAACAAAAAACGGAATCATTGCCATTCGCAGGCAAGTCAGTTTGTTAGGTAAATTCATATCACTATCTCCTGTCTGTTATTATCCCTCATTCTTGCAAAGCAGTCACCATATAAATCGGGTAAAACATCACTCGGCAGATTTACCAAGCAGTTCATCGGTCTCGTCGTCCACCAGCTGTCCGATGAGATCATATTCCATCGCTGCAGTGACGAGTACTTTTACAAAGTCTCCGGAATTCAGGGTCTCGCTTGTCTGTATAAAAATCATTCCGTCGACGTTCGGTATATCTGCGTAGGTTCTTCCCACGTAGGCATTCTCCTGGCTCATGTAGCCCTCGATAAATACTTCAAGGGTGGTGCCGATGAGATTCTGTCCTCGCTCCGAAGAGATCTCCTGCTGAATCGTCATAAGTGCATCCTGACGATCCTTCATAACTTCTTCGTCGATCTGCCCGTCCATCCTGGCAGCCGCAGTTCCCTCTTCACAGGAATAGGTGAAGACCCCGAGTCTGTCAAATTTCATCTCGCGGATGAAATCGCAGACATCCTCGAACTGCGCCTCTGTCTCCCCGGGGAAGCCGGTGATCAGTGTCGTTCGGATGGCTATATCCGGAATCTCCTGACGAAGGGTATTTACCACTCTCACAAGATCAGCCCGGGACGTTTTTCTTCCCATCTTCTTAAGGATTTCGTCGTTGGCATGCTGGATCGGAATATCCATGTAGTGACAGATCTTCGGTTCTTCCTTCATGGTCTGAATGAGCTCCGGATAGATCTCCTCCGGATAGCAGTAGAGCACGCGAATCCAGTGAAGGTCTTCGATCTTGCAGAGTTCCTTCAGAAGAATATGAAGTCTCTTCTCGCCGTAGAGATCTGTTCCGTAGAGGGTCGTCTCCTGCGCAACGAGAATCAGTTCCTTCACGCCGTCAGCGGCAAGACCTCTCGCCTCTTCGAGCAGATCCTCCATGGGCACGCTACGGTAGGGTCCACGCATATCGGGAATCGCGCAGTATGTACAGTGCCTGTCACAGCCTTCCGCAATCTTCAGATACTCAAAGAAACCTCCGGTGGCCATAACACGCCTCTTTTCACCCTTCGGGATGTAATTGAGAGGTTCAAGAATCGCCGGCCGCGCTCCCTCGCCAACCTTGAGAATCGCCTCTTCGATCTTGTTGTAGCTGTTGGTTCCGACGATGGCGTCCACTTCCGGAATCTCTTCGAGAACTTCTTCTTTGTAGCGCTCTGCCACACAGCCGGTTACAATGAGCGTATGACATTTGCCCTCTGTTTTGTATCTGGCCATGTCGAGGATCGTGTTGACGCTCTCTTCCTTCGCCGAGTCAATGAAACAGCAGGTGTTGACAATAATAATCTCCGCCTCTGTCTCATCATCTGTCATCTCATAGCCGCGACCTGCGAGGCTGCCGAGCATATGCTCCGCATCCACCAGATTCTTGTCGCAGCCCAGCGATATAAATAATACTTTCATATATTATTCTTCACCATTATCTTCTCTCGGAAGAATGTTTACCTCGCCGTCGTAAAGCTCATCAACGGCGATGCTCAGCGGTTTTCTCTCTGTTCCGTTCTTATCTTTGCTGTTTACTCTGGGCTTGTCGCCGTCAATAATCTGACGCGCTCTCTTTGCAGAAGCAAGTACGATGGAGTAACGGCTTGTTACAAGCGGTGCCTCTTCTCTGTCCTGGTCCTTGTTAATCTTCTCGATCATTTCTACATATGACGGATGAATCATTTTTTGTTCTCCTCTCGTTCTTTTAATTGTCTGCAGATTGTAGTGATAAATTCTTTCTGATGACTCGACTGACTGTGCTGAGACTGGATCAGCGCATGAAGTTCATCTGTGCACCCTTCCAGATCATCGTTTACCAGAATGTAGTCGTACAGAGCCATGCTTCCGGACTCTTCGACTGCTCTTGCCATTCTCTGGGCAATAACTTCCGCAGTCTCCGTGCCTCTTCCGGTGAGCCTTTTCTCCAGCTCCAGGGCATTCGGCGGAGTGACAAAAATGAGCACTGTGTCCGGTCTCTTGGCCTTCACCTTCAATGCTCCCTGAATCTCAATCTCAAGAATCACATCCTTGCCGCCGGCCAGCTGCTCGTCCACATAGGCCGAAGGTGTTCCGTAAGAGTGGTTCACATAGCACGCGTACTCGAGGAATTCGTCATTTTTTATCATGTTCTGGAATTCCTCATCAGTTTTATAAAAATAATCAACGCCATCCTTCTCTCCCGGTCTCGGACTTCTTGTCGTCGCCGAAACAGAAAGTGCGTAGTTGTCATATTTTTCAAGAAGTCTCTTCATCAGAGTCCCCTTGCCCGATCCGGAAAAACCGGAAAGGATTACAAGCAATCCTTCATTCATCTTCATGAATCTCCTCATCTTCCCAGGACGAAACAGCCTGCCGGTCGAACGCCTGATTAAATCTGCGCATCACCGTGTCCGGCTGAAGAGCCGAGAGCATAATAGAATCATCATCCAGCACGAGCACTGCCTTTGTCTTGCGTCCCTGCGTCGCGTCGATGATCCTGCCCTCCTGCCTGGCATGCGTCACAAGTCTCTTCACCGGAGCCGCCTCCGGGCTGACCGCTGCAACCAGCTTGTCCGAATTGACCGCATTGCCGAACCCGATATTAATCATCCTGGCCATCTGTGTCTCCTTACTCTACGTTCTGTACCTGCTCACGGATTTTTTCAATCTCCGTCTTGAGTTCCACACCGATGTTGGAAGTCTCAAGGTCATTTGCCTTCGAAAGAATCGTATTCGCTTCCCTGTTCATCTCCTGGGCAAGGAAATCCAGCTTGCGCCCGATATTATCTCCGATGGCGAGGGTATCCCGCATATTCTGAATATGACTCTTCAGACGGACAGTCTCCTCATCTTTGCAGATCTTGTCAGAAAAAAGAACGACCTCCGCCGCAATCCGGCTGTCATCAATATCGGCCGCTGCAAGCAGTTCTTTCGTCTTGTCCTCCAGGCGCTTGCGATACTCCTCCATAATCTGAGGCTCTCTCTCCATCACCTTGGCAACATTCTGTTCAAGGTTCTCCAGTTTTCCGTAGAGATCATCCCTGAGGTTCTCTCCCTCCGTATTTCGTGCTTTGCGGAAGGCTTCGCCCGCCTGACGGATCACCGGCTCCAGTTCAGCCCAGAGCGCATCCTCATCCGGTGAATTATCCTCCTGCGTGAGAACATCCGGACAGCGGAGAAGCTGACTGACTGTCATGTCATTGCGAAGGCCGAAAGCTTCCTCTGCCTTCTTTGCATATTCCAGATACTGTCTGGCAAGTTCTTCATTATACTTCAGGGTTACATTGGTCTGAGAATAGTCTTCGTAGGTAATATAGACGTCGATCTTTCCACGCTGCGCGTAATCCTTGAGCAGACTGCGGATCTTCGACTCAAACAGACTGAATTTCTTCGGAGCCTTGATACTCGGTTCGAGATAACGATGATTTACAGACTTGATCTCCACAACGATCTTCTGTCTCTCATCCTGAACCTCAGCCCTTCCGAAACCGGTCATGCTGTAGATCTTATTGGACATGTAAAGTATCCTCTTATTGATTCGTTTATCTGTATCAGATATCCATATGGCCTATGGTCATACAAATACAGGGTAATTATAGTGCAAGGGATGGAAACAGTCAAATATTTTTACATTGAGAAAAAAAGCCAGAGTCGATGTCCCTGACCGGTTCATCACCTCTGGCTTTCTTTCATATCTCCGGTTACACGTAAGTATGTCAGATCGCGCAACTCTCAAACGAAGACTGTTCGGGCAGTATTTTTTCAAATGCACGCTCCAGCATCCGTTTATATCGTTCAAAATTACCTGCGTTTTCGCCGGACAACGTATCATTAAGAACAAGGCAGGCTCTTTCTTTCGACTGTATAGCACCGCAGATCGTCTCTAAAGATCCCTCATCGCTGAACTCATAATACTTTCCCCACCGAAATACATCGGAAGGAACAAAGCTTCCTTCTGCAAATCTCGTATATCGGACAAGCCACTGATTCAAATCCAGTGGTGTTCGAAATCTGTTGCGGCAGACTTCATCCAGATAGTCATGCTCTCTTTCCCAGATCTTTTCAAAGGAACTCTTCTTATATGCAATCGGGAGATGACTGTCATAAAAGGCGGATAAGCGATAGCCGGTCATTCTGAGCATGTTTTCCACGCTATTCCTGAAGCCATATTTTATATTTACCCATTTACCGAAATGCTTTAGCGCATTGCTTCCCCCATGACAGTACTTGTTTACAACTCCCATATCATTGAAGGCTATGTGCCAGACTAAGGCTCTCCGGTCATAATTGACCATCGTTTTTGCAAGTAACATGTCACATGGAATATTGTTCTTAAAGAAAGCATCCTCACGCAACCGGTCAATCACAAACAAGTCGTCGTTGAACAGAATAAAGTTCTCGGAGAGATCTTTGATCCGATGAATATTCAATTCTATGGTATTTGAATTATAGGTTGGAAGGTATTCCTCCGGGATGTAGTCCTTATGATTTACGACAACCAGTTTCTCGTTGTCTGTGTTCAGCCATTCCGGAAGATGTCCCCATGTCACAAAATAGATTTTATTCACCCATGGCAAATTCTTTTCTATTCCACGAAACCAGTACCTCATGAGATCCCAGTCCCGAAAACGCTGTTCTGAATTACAACTGGAATCTGTACTCAAGCCGTCATATTTTTTCTTTTCTAATTTCCAGGCGCGGTCATTTCCGTCAACCCAGGGCACAACAATATCTATCTTATCATTTACATTTGATTTTCTCATGTCGATCCCCTCAACATAATCTGATACATACAATCTGTGCCGTAAGTAATGTAACATAACAGCCAAATATACCTATTCCATTTATTTTATGTTTATCAGAAATCTTTGTCAAGAGGGGGACGGAATCCGTCGGGGGTCTCGTTGCAGAACGTAAAGACGCATTTGAAGAGGCCGGTCTCTCGACCGGCCTCCAAATAGAATGTATCCATTTTCGCATCTTTGAATTTGCCATAAAAACAGGAATGAACTAGCTCCAGTGTCTCCTCAGCTTACCAAGGATCAGCACCATAAATCCGGCTGCAATGAATACCCAGCCCCAGAAGCGCACCACCGGCGTATCTCCTGTGGTGACGGAAGCAGCCCTGGTCAATCCTGTGGGTGTCGGTGTCGTCGATCCTGTAGGTGACGTCGCCCCCGGCGTTCCGGAAGCATTCGGCGTCGTGGATGCGCCCGGTGTTGTGGACGCTCCCGGTGTTGTGGTTGCTCCGGGTGTCGTTGTGGCACCCGGTGTAGTTGTGACCTGAGGCGTCGGTGTAGCGTCTGAAGCATCTTTGTATGTCACGGCAAAAGGCGACATCTTACTAAGCTTCATGGTCATCTTCAGTCCGTTGACGCTGAACTCCGGCGTGATAACCTTTCCCTCATGATTATTATAAACAGCGTAGGTGCGGTTCACACCGTTGGCCGGAGCAGTGATCTTGAGACTTGAGAGATCCACATCCACATCAATGCTCTTTCCCTCATCCAGTTCGGTGATCTCCGTCTCCTTGCTTTCCTTCCCGTCATTGATAGTCTTCTTCAGTGTGACAACGAAGGGCTTGCTGTTCTTCTTCTCTTCCTCAGACATCTCCTTCAGAATCTCGGCGTCTGTCTCAGTTTCAGCCTTCACCGTGAGGCTGACTTTGACCGTAGCTCCGTTCTCAATGAGCTTCTCATCATTGGAAGACAGGATGTTCTTCTTGATCTCGTCATCCGTCAGCTGTCCGTCCGTGGTATTCTCCATCTTTCCTTCTGTCTCAACGGTGATCGTCGCGGAGCAGACACTGCAGGTCTCGATCAGCTCTCCCTTTTGGGTAAGGGTGGCCGGCGTTCTCTTCGTGACAACAAAATCATGCTTTTCCTTCTTTGTCTCCGTGCAGAGTTCACAGGAATAGATGTGGTTTCCGTCCACCTTTACCTCTCCGTCCTCCGCCTTCGGATTCACCCATCGATGAGCTTTGGGATCACTGGCCTCCAGAACTGTAATCCTTCCCTGTGTGGAACCGTACATCGAGGAGGTAATTTTTCCATTTAAATACTCTTCGTCTGTAAGATAAGTGAGAAGCGCGGTGGTATCCGTATACTTCGTAACGGTCTGTGTCTCGGTTGAACTTGCCTTTAATACAGCTTTGGCCTCTGTACTGTCTTTCAAAAACTCCTTTGTTCCGGCCACTTTGTATTTCTTCGTCGCCTCAATTGGTTCTCCGTTAACCTTCACATTCTGAACGCGACGAGGTTTGGTATCGTCGATCTTGTCAAACCTTCCATCGTTCTTTGTCACAATAGCACCAGCGCCTGCGTGCAGGTTAATTTCATAGGTCAGTCCCGAAGTCTGGGCAAACGAACTATTCCAGATTAAATGTCCCGTTGTATTGCTCCAGTTTTTGTTCGAGCAGTACTCAAGGAAATCCAGGATTCGCTGACCGGTTATCTCTACGACAACCATCGTCTTATTCCCAGGATTCACTTTTTGAAGAGTCTCCTTGGAAATCTCGCCCGCAGGAATACCGGCACCTTCAACGCTTCCCCCGGAAGCAAAAGCGATATCCGCACCGGTCACTGCTCTGTAAGCGTCAGCGCAGAAATTTCCAAGAGTACTCTCCTTATAACCTGTGATTCTCTCAGTCTTATCATCGAGTACCGAAAGATATACCGCCGATTCGCCAATGGCCGCAGAAAGCTCAGCTAGCTCTTTCGTATATTTATCTACAAGATCCTGTGTTGTTCTCCAAGCAGTCTCGACAGTCGGAACCTTTTCATTCTTTGTTTCCACGTTCTTCGGATCAATTTGCTCTTCAGTGATGCTCAACTGGTTATTTTCAAATTTCAGCGTCATCTTTCCGATGGTCTCAAGATATCTTCCGGCTGACACATAAACAACATCCTCACCTTCTTTATCCTTTAATTTCGAGTTATGAACAGCGTGATCATGACCGTCAATCATCGCTGTGATTCCCTTCGTCCCCTTAATCAACGTCTCTGCCTGCCATTTTTCAGGCACGTCCTCCGTTCCGATGTGTCCTACAACGATTACATAGTCCGCGCCACCTGTTTTCGCCTTATCTACAGCCTGCTGCAGACATTGAATCAGTTCGCCGTCTCCTTCTTTGAACCCGTAGTCCTTAAAGTCCGTCGCCGAAGAATTTCCAATTGATTCCGGAGTGACAATTCCGACGAAAGCTACCTTGTGTCCAGCCAAAGTCTTAATCACATAGGGTGATAATACCGTAGCCTCGGTAGTCGAAGTTGTGGCGTGTTTTACGAAGTTTGCGCAGATATACTGTCCGTGAAAACCACTGGCCAGTGTATTGATAAACTGACCGGCACCATAATCAAAATCCTGATCGCCGGGGACTGCCAGATCATAGGGAATTGTATTCATGAGGTTGATCATGCCAAGTCCCTGTGTGCTGTCTCCGAGGGTTCCCCCCTCCAGAGCACCTCCCGCATCCACCGTCAGCACATTTCCGTTTCCATACTGATGAATCAGCGACGCCCGAAGGGCTGCAATGCTCGCAAAATCGGTAAACGAGCAATGCATATCATTCGTGTGGATGATTACCGCTGTGTCTGTCGTTGTATCTGCCTCCGCCGGCGTCGCGGCCGGCCAGATTAAAGAGCCAAGCATCGCAGTCATCAATACCAGTAATAGCAGGAATCCAGTAGCTTTGCCCTTTATCTTGTCCTTCATTCCGATACCTCCATCTATAAAAACACAAGTCTTCGGTACTTCGTTCCTATAGATTTCATCGGCTTTCGGGAAGGAAATCATAAGAGAATCAGCAATCTACCTCTCCGCCTTTCGAATGGCGGCATTCAGCATATTCAACACTCTCTTCTTGTCGGTACTCCACAGCGGGGCAATCAGTAGTTTCCTCGGACCGTCTCCAGTCATCCTGTGAATCACCGTGTGCTCGGGCAAAAGTTTCAGGCAGTCCACCACGGTTTCACAATAGGACTCCGGTGTAAAAAGTCCGAAGGGTTTTTCTTCATATTCTTTTGCCAGCGCCGTTCCCTTTAATATATGAAGAAGCTGAAGTTTGATCCCGTCAAGCTCCGGCCGGAGAGCTGCCAGATACCGCACCGTCTCCAACATCATCTCTTTCGTCTCTCCCGGAAGTCCCAGAATCACATGGACAATTACGGTCAGTCCCGCCGCCTTGAGTCTCCGGTAGGCGTCCTCAAAAACTTCAAGCCTGTAGCCCCGGTGGACGCGATCCGCTGTCTCCTGATGAATGGTCTGGAGCCCCAGTTCTACCCAGACCGGTTTCTTCATGTTCAGTTCACGAAGCATCTCAACTTTCTCTTTCTCCAGACAGTCCGGTCTGGTTCCCACCGAGAGACCGACGATTTCCTCCCGGTTTAAGGCGGTGGTAAAGATCTCCCTTAACCTGTCCACATCACCGTAGGTGCCGGTGAAGGATTGAAAGTATGCGATGTATTTTCTCTGATCCGGAGGAATCGACGCAGGAATCTTTGCGTCCACCTTTTTTCTTGCCTCTTCAATCTGCTCGTCAATGGGGCAAAAAGACGCAGCAAAATCTCCGGAACCACCCTCCGAACAGAAGGTACAGCCTCCGGTTCCCACACGTCCGTCTCTGTTGGGGCAGGTACAGCCCGCGGACAGCGAGAGTTTGTATACTTTCTGGCCGAACTGCCTTTTCAGTTCATCCGACAATCTCCTGATTTCCATGTTCGTCTCCTTAGTGTATAATGGTATGGTTATAGAAAAGTATAACATGAAGTTTTTTATATGAATTCATTTGAGGTAAAAACATGGCATTTGATGGTATTACCATAGCAAATATTCGCAGTGAACTGGATCACACCCTCTCCGGCGGCCATCTGGCAAAGATTATTCAGCCGGAGCCGGACGAGCTGATTCTCACTGTAAAAAACAACAGCAAACAGTATCGTGTTCTCCTCTCCGCAGGTGCTTCTCTGCCGCTGGCCTATATCGCCTCGGAGAACAAGCAGGCGCCCATGAACGCCCCGAATTTCTGTATGCTGCTCCGAAAGCACCTCTCCGGAGGTTTTTTGAAAGCCGTCACCCAGCCTGGTCTGGAGCGTGTTATTTCCTTTCATATTGAACACCGCAACGAACTGGGTGATCTGAAAGAATACCGTCTGGTACTGGAGCTGATGGGCAAACACAGCAACCTGATCCTTGTGAACGACGAAAACAAGATCATCGATTCCATCAAGAGAATCTCCTTTAACGTCAGTTCCGTCCGGGAAGTGCTTCCGGGGAGAGATTATTTCATTCCCCAGACACAGGACAAACTTGATCCCATGAGCATTTCGGAAAAAGAATTCGGGGAAGCTGTTTTTTCCAGAGAGACGCCACTGTTCAAGGCACTGTACACTTCCCTCACCGGTTTTTCACCTGTGATCGCAGAGGAACTCTGTACCAGGGCCGGCATCGACGCGGACGCAGCTGCCGACGCGCTCTCGGAGCCAGAGCGACTCCATCTTTATCACACCTTCGAACATCTCATAGAGGATGTGCGCACAGAGAACTTCGCCCCGAACATCGTCTACAAAAACGGAGAGCCCTTTGAATATGCCTCTCTGGAACTCACACAGTTCCCGAATCTGGAGAAAGAGACGTATGATTCTGTCTCCGCGCTGATCGAACACTACTACGCGGAAAAAGAACTGCGCACAAGAATCCGGCAGAGATCCACCGACCTCAGGAAGATCGTGAATACCGCTCTGGAGAGAAACGGTCGAACCCTTTCCCTTCAGGAAAAACAGATGCATGACACAGAAAAACGCGAGAAGTACCGGATCTATGGCGAACTGCTCAACACCTACGGCTATTCACTTGCGCCCGGCGCAAAAGAAATGGAGACCATCAATTACTACACCAACGAACCGGTCACTGTGCCGCTGGATCCGCTCCTTTCCGCAGCCGAGAACGCAAAGCATTATTTTGAGCGCTATAACAAACTGAAGAGAACAGCGGAGGCTCTCTCTGAGCGAATCCTTGGAACCAAAAGCGACATCGAACATCTCGAGAGCATTTCCGCTTCTCTGGACATTGCCAGAGACGAGGCCGATCTGCAGGAGATCCGGGATGAGCTGGCGGACTACGGCTATCTGAAACACAAAGGTCCGGCCGGCAGAAAGAAAAAAGAAAAAGCCCGGCCGCTTCACTACATCTCCAGTGACGGCTTCGATATCTACGTGGGCAAGAACAATTATCAGAACGAACAGGTAACCTTCAAAATCGGCGGAAGTAACGATATGTGGTTCCATGCCAACGATCTGCCCGGTTCCCACGTACTCGTGAAATCCGACGGAAGGGAAATCCCTGATTCCACCTACGAAGAGGCAGGCCGTCTCGCCGCCTTCTATTCCAAGGCAAAGACAGCACCGAAGGTTGAGATCGACTACACCCTTCGCAAAAACCTCCACAAAGCCAACGGCGGTCGTCCCGGCTTTGTGGTCTACCACACAAACTATTCCATGATGTCCCGTCCGGATATCCACGACATCCGGGAGGCTGACAATACCTGAGAGAGGCCGCTCCTCTCATGCGCCTCATGAAGCGAGCGGCTTCCACACGTATTGTGGACAACAGAAACATGTAACAAAGATCTATTTCGTAAACAGATCTGAAAAAAGGGAATGAAACAGTAAGGGGGAATTCACAGAATGAAACGAAAGAAGAAAAACGTGACTTCTGTTCAGAAGACACCTGAAAGAATACCAATGAAACAACGCTATCAGGCGGACGCCGATTTCGGACTGACCGCCGAGCAGGTAAAGGAATACCGGGCTCACGGATGGGACAACCGCTCTGTCGCGCCTCCCTCCAAATCCGTGTCAGACATTGTCAAATCCAATGTCTTCACCTATTTCAACCTGATCTTTCTTCTGCTCTCGGTCATCCTCTTCCTGGTAGGCGCCTACCGGGATATGAGTTTTTTGCCGATTATCATCGCCAACTCTCTGATCGGTATCGTGCAGGAGCTCTCCGCTAAGAAGACGCTGGATAACCTGACGGTGCTCAACGCTCCGAAGGCAACCGTTGTTCGAAACGGCAAGACAAAGACCATTGCGGCAGAACGACTTGTTCTCGACGATATCGTCATTTTTTCCGCAGGCGCTCAGATTCCTGCCGACGCGAAAGTCATCAAGGGAAGCGTAAAAGTAAACGAATCCCTGCTCACCGGTGAGTCCGACGAGATCGTAAAGAATCCGGGAGATTCTCTCATGTCCGGTTCTTTTATCGTCTCAGGAAGTTGCCATGCGCGGTTGGAAAAAATCGGTGAGGATTCCTATGTCAACAAGCTGACCATGGAAGCCAAGGCCGCCAGAGTCGGCGAACAGTCCGAGATGATCCGTTCCATCGACAAGATCGTCCTGATCGCCGGCATCAGCATCGTTCCCATCGGTCTGATCCTCTTCTATCAGGGATACTGGATTCAGCAGAACTCCATGAAGGAAAGCGTAACGTCCATGGTAGCCGCCGTCATCGGTATGATTCCGGAAGGTCTCTACCTGCTCTCCAGCGTAACACTGGCCGTCAGTGCCGCCCGTCTCGCCATGAAAAAGGTTCTCGTCCACGACATGAAGTGTATTGAGACCCTGGCCCGGGTAGATGTGCTCTGCGTAGACAAGACAGGTACCATCACGGAAAACAAGATGCTGGTTCAGGATGTTATCACCCTGGAACCTTATGAGAACGACAAGAGCATTCCGCCCATCGAAGAACTCCTCAGCAACTTTGCCGAGGCGCAGGAAGCGGACAATATCACCATGGAAGCCATGAAAGAACGGTTCACGACACCGGGCGCGGATCCAGTCGTAGATGTCACCGGTTTTTCCTCCGCGTACAAATACAGCAGTGCCACCTTCAACTCCGGCTCCTATGTACTTGGCGCTCCGGAATTCATTCTCCGTGGCGACTATGACACCTACAGGGAACAGATCGAGGCACAGGGCAAACTCGGTTACCGTGTACTTGTCTTCGGAAAGTATCCGGCAAAACCGGACGGTGGCAAACTCCTGGGCACCGTCACTCCCTACGCCCTGGTCATCGTGGCCAATAAGATTCGCAACGACGCAAAGAAGACCTTCCAGTATTTCCACCGCCAGGGCGTGGAAGTAAAGGTTATCTCCGGAGATAATCCGGTCACCGTATCCGAGGTGGCAAAACAGGCCGGCATCGCCAACGCAGACCTGTACGTGGATGCCTCCACCCTGAAGACAGAAAAAGACATTGACGAGGCAATGAAAAAATACGTAGTCTTCGGCCGCGTTACGCCCAACCAGAAGCGTGCCTTCGTACAGGCGCTGAAGAAACAGAAACATACCGTTGCCATGACCGGCGACGGTGTCAATGACGTTCTGGCGCTTAAGGACGCGGACTGTTCCGTGGCCATGGCCGCAGGATCCGACGCAGCAGCCCAGGCAGCCCAGATCGTTCTTCTGGACAATGACTTCGCCCATATGCCGCAGATCGTCGGTGAAGGACGACAGGTGGTCAACAACCTGGAGCGCTCCGGAAGCCTCTTCCTCGTGAAGAATATCTTCTCCCTGCTGCTCTCACTGTTCAGTATCTTTGTGGCCATGAGCTACCCGCTCCGCCCGTCACAGATCTCACTGATCAGTGCCTTCACGATCGGACTTCCCGGCTTCCTGAACTCACAGATTCCGAACAGAGACCGCATCACAGGAAACTTCCTGCACAACATCATCCGACGCGCAATACCGGCCGCCCTGACCGATTTCATCGTCATCGCCAGCCTGGTAATCTTCGGAGAAGTCTTTGCTGTGAGCTCCAAGGATATCTCAACAGCCAGCGCGATCCTGATGGCAATCGTAGGCTTCATGATCCTCTATCACATCATGAAACCCATGAACAAAATCAAATGGGGAATCTGGGGAATCTGCCTCGCAGGCATGTTGTTCTGCCTGGCCTTCATGCACAGTTTCTTCGGAATCACCGGAATGTCCATGCGATGCATCATGCTCTTCGTGGTCTTCTCAATCACCACAGAGCCTATCCTCCGCTACCTCATCAAACTCCAGCACCTTGCCGGACGCGGAATGCACCGCATGGCAGATGCCCTCAAGGGAACGCGCAAGGCGCTCCTGGACAGCTACGACGAAGTTTAAAAAAGCCCCGCGGCCATCAGGCCGCGGGGCTTTTTTACAATCCAATCTTAGACCGGATATGCTTTATTCTCTTTGTCAGCCTTTGTGGCATCTACGCCAGTCTGCTGTGCATCTCTGTACTTGAAGAAGTCTGTAGCAACCTGCGGGAACAGAGCATAGCTCAGTGTATCCTCATCCTGCTGCTTGTAAGCTGCAACTTCTTTCTCGAACTGAGGAAGTCCCGGCTCCAGATCGTCTGCAGGACGATGTGTGATCGGCTTCTCATCTCCGAGAGCTTTCTTCTGAAGCTCAGCATTTACAGGATCTGTTGTCTTTCCGTACTTGCCGGCAAGGATATCCTTTGTCTGCTGTGTGATCATCTTGTAACGCTCACCCATAACAACGTTGAATACAGCCTGTGTACCGACGATCTGGGAAGAAGGTGTAACCAGCGGAGGGTTACCAAGGTCTTTACGTACCTTCGGAACTTCTTCAAGAACATCGTAGAACTTGTCCTCAGCGTGCTGCTGTGCAAGCTGACTGGTAAGGTTGGAAAGCATTCCACCAGGTACCTGGTATACCAGAGTCTTGATGTTGACACCCATGTTCTTCGGGTTGAGCAGTCCGGAATCCAGACACTCGTCTCTGTACGGACGGAAGTAATCTGCAATCTCCTCGAGAAGCTTCATGTCCAGACCTGTATCGTAAGGTGTTCCCTGGAAGGTCTTTACCATAACCTCAGTTGCCGGCTGGGATGTTCCCAGAGCGAACGGAGACATAGCAGTATCGATAATATCAACACCGGCCTCAACAGCCTTCATGTATGTCATGGAAGCTACACCGGATGTGTAATGTGTATGAAGCTCGATCGGAAGCTTTGTAACTTCTTTCATTGCTGTGATCAGCTCTGTAGCCTGGTAAGGAAGCAGAAGACCTGCCATATCCTTGATACAGATGGAGTCAGCACCCATCTCCTCAATTGCTTTCGCAATGTTTGTCCAGTAATCCAGAGTGTAGGAATCACCCAGTGTGTAGGAAAGAGCTACCTGTGCCTCTGCGCCCTTCTCTTTGTTACATGCTGTAACTGCTGTCTGGAGGTTACGAAGGTCATTCAGACAGTCGAAGATACGAATGACATCGATACCGTTTGCAACAGATTTCTGAACGAAATACTCTACAACATCATCCGGATACGGATTGTATCCGAGAATGTTCTGTCCACGGAAAAGCATCTGCAGCTTTGTATTCTTGAAGCCGTCGCGGAGTTTGCGAAGTCTCTCCCACGGATCCTCATTCAGGAAACGAAGGCAGGAGTCGAAAGTCGCACCGCCCCAGCACTCTACTGCGTGATATCCAACCTGATCCATCTTGTCGATAATCGGAAGCATCACTTCGGTAGGCATACGAGTCGCAATCAGGGACTGATGCGCATCACGAAGGATCGTCTCCGTAATCTTAACAGGCTTTTTTTCTACAGCCATTTTTAATCCTCCTATTATCAGAACCCCGGGGACAGGGATGAGCCTGCCCCGGAAACATTTCATTGACTATATCCGATGCATCGGAAAAGTGATTATTTGATTCCGTATACAGCCATGAAGGTACCGGCAGCAACTGCTGTACCGATAACTCCGGCTACATTCGGTCCCATGGCGTGCATCAGAAGGAAGTTTGTCGGATCAGCCTCGGCTCCGACTTTCTGAGACACACGGGCTGCCATCGGAACGGCAGATACACCGGCAGAACCGATCAACGGATTGATTCTTCCCTTGGTGAGTACGCACAT
Source organism: Eubacterium sp. (assembly GCA_024684035.1). GTDB lineage: Bacteria > Bacillota > Clostridia > Lachnospirales > Lachnospiraceae > Bilifractor. Next base: position 15,532 of record JAIKXQ010000001.1, read on the forward strand.
CAGTTTTCCGAGAAGGACACCACCGGCTGTACCGAAGATGAACGCGGCAAGTCCGAGGAATACGATCTTCAGAGTGTCAACATTCAGGAATGCCTCTGCGGATGTTGTAGCACCTACAGATGTTCCCAGAAGGATAACTACGATGTACATCATAGCATTGGAAGCTGTCTCTGTGAGCTGTTTAACTACTCCACTCTCACGGAAGAGGTTTCCGAGCATAAGCATACCTACCAGCGGAGCTGTTGTAGGAAGGATCAGACAAACTACGATAGTAATTACGATCGGGAAGAGGATTTTCTCAAGCTTGGATACAGGACGAAGCTGACCCATTTTGATCTTACGCTCTTTCTCTGTTGTAAGAAGTTTCATTACCGGCGGCTGGATAATCGGAACCAGGGACATGTAGGAATATGCCGCTACGGCAATCGGTCCCATGAGTCCTGTCTGTCCAAGCTTACCTGCAAGGAAGATGGATGTAGGTCCATCAGCACCACCGATGATAGAAATAGAAGCAGCTGCTTTTCCGTTGAATCCAAGGAAGATTGCAAGGAAGTAAGCAACGTAGATACCGAGCTGAGCTGCAGCGCCAAGCAGGAAAGAGATCGGGTTGGCGATCAGCGGAGCGAAATCGGTCATAGCTCCGACACCCATGAAGATCAGGGACGGAAGAATTGACCACTCATCCATCTGGAAGAAATACCACAGAAGTCCGCCGGCATGCTCTGTGCCTGCTGCGTCCACTGTCGGTCCGGCAATGATGTCCGGATAAATATTTACCAGAAGCATACCAAAAGCAATCGGTACAAGAAGAAGAGGCTCAAAGTCATGTGCAATGGCAAGGTAAAGGAATACCAGTGCTACTGCGATCATGATCCAGTTTTTCCAGTCCATGTTGCTGAGCGGAGCACTCTGGCCAAGCAGATTATTTAATGTTTGTGCAATCATTTTTTACCTCCGGGTTGAACTCATCCATTAGTTCATTGTAGCAAGAACATCACCGTTCTCAACTGCATCACCTGTGCTTACGTTGATGGAAGCGATTGTTCCATCCTGTGGTGCAACTACCGGGATCTCCATCTTCATAGCCTCAAGTGTAACAACCGGATCTCCGGATTTTACGGAAGAACCAACTGCAGCATCGATTCTTACAATCTTACCCGGTACACTTGCTTTTACTTCTACGCCGCCTGCTGCGCCTGCCGGAGCTGCTGCCGGTGCAGGTGCTGCCGCCGGTGCAGCTGCAGGTGCAGGTGCTGCTGCCGGAGCTGCTGCGGGAGCGGCTGCCTGAACAACACCGTTTGTTGTTCCCTCTTCAACGGTTACCTGGTAAACAGTACCATTCACTGTAACTGTATAGTTTTTCATCGAAATATCCTCCTTATACTCGTTTCCATCTTCTGGTTCCGACTTTGCGAACCGAACGTACTACATAACCGCTTTCAGACGGTTCATCTGCCATTGCTGCAGCAAGAGCTGCTGCGATTACAGCCGCGATCTCAGTATCTGATGTCATGCCATTGGCAGCGGCTGCCGGCGATGCTTTTGCGGATCCAAGAGATTTCTGAACCGGTTTTGCAGGTACCTCAACATCAGATTTAGCTTTTTTTGACTTTGCATCCGGGTTCGGAATAAATCTGAACAGCCAGATGATAAAGATAAGAATGATAAGAACCGAGAATACGGTAAGAAGACCTACTACCATGTTCTGAGCAGCCTGTTTCATCAGCTCGCCGGTAGGATATTTCACGGTCATCTCGTAGTTTCTGAAACCGGAAGCCATCACTCTGTTGAGAACGACCTCGTTCTCCTCATCGAAATACATGGTTACGTCCGCGTCATATTTGCTGAACTCTACAACAGCTTTGACTACGATTTTGGAGTCCTTTGTCTGAGCCTTATCGATCTGAACGGAACCTTTCTTGACATTTTTGTAGTCACCGACAATCTTCTTGTTCTCTTTCCAGGAATTATTGAAGATCTCGTAAACGGCACCGCCGTTGGCAGCCATATCATCGAGCTGTGAATCATCGAAGGTATATACCTGCTGAAGGAAGTTATCTACCATCTGGAGGTATTGATCTTTATTCGCATCACCGGTTGCCACATAGTTGCTTTCCGGCTCTTCTTCCACACTGGTGGTCTGAACTGCTCCCTCAGATGTAGCAGCAGGCTCCTCCGCAAATACCGGAACAGAACCCATGATCAGCATCATGCAGACAGCAAGGATGAGAGCGAGAGAAATTTTTCTTTTGCTAGTTTTCATCGTTTTACCTCTCTTATACAGTTCCGTGCTTTTTGTCTGGGCGGAACTCTCTCTTTGTGAAGAGCATATCAAGAGCACCGATCAGATATTTTCTGGTTTCGGACGCATCAATTACGGTATCCACATAGCCTCTTGCAGCTGCGGACTCTACGCTGTTCTGAAGCTCGGCGTATTTCTCTGCCTGCTCCTTGATCACGTCACCGCTCTGTCCGTCACAGATAATCTTTGCAGCAGCAAGTGCATCCATCATTCCGATCTTTGCATCTTTCCATGCGTATACGATATCTGCGCCGAGAGATTTGCTGTTCATTGCGAGGTAAGCACTTCCGAAAGCCTCACCTGTAACAACATTCACCTTCGGTGTTGTTGCGTTTGCAAAAGCATAGTTCAGCTTTCCTACTGCATTTGCCATATTCATCTCAGAGCACTTGCATGCTTTGAAACCTGTGACATTAGTAAATGTAACCAGCGGAATGGAGAATGCGTCGCAGAAGTTTACGAACTCGGCAGCTTTCTTTGCTCCGCGGGCGCTCATTACTTTTCCGAACTCTTCCTCTTTTGCTCCACCTGCTCCGTAGAGAACGGAACGGTTTGCAACAACTCCTACTGTATATCCGTTTAATTTGATGAAGGCAGTAACGGTATCTTTACCGTAATATGGCTTAGCCTCTACATATACGCTGTCATCACTGATTCTGGGAAGAAGCAGAGCCGGATCTTCAATGCAGTTGATCAGATCTGCACTTGTGCGATTCAGATCGTCTGTCGTGTCAGCATAGGACATATCATCCTCATTGTTTGCCGGCAGGATCTCCACAAGATTTCTGATCTTTGTGATCACTTCAGCCTCTGTTCCCATACCGTCGATTGTACCTGCCTCTGTTCCCTGGAACTCGGCAGATGCTGTATCGCATTTCGCCTCGGTATTTCCGGCAATCGCATTCGGGGAATTAACGAAGAGTTTCGCGTCATTCTCCATGAATGTAAAATCAGACATAGCCGGTACAAACGCCATACCGCCGCCGCAGTTTCCGAAGATACCTGTGATCTGCGGAACCACACCGGAAGCATCCGCCTGTGCCATGTAGATCTCTCCGAAAGCATTCAGAGCGTCTGTCGCCTCCTCAAGTCTGAGGCCTGCACAGTCAACGAGCCCAACGACAGGAGCTCCGGTTTTGATTGCAAGTTCATAGATCTTCACGATCTTTCTTGCGTGCATCTCGCCGATGGTTCCGTTTAAAACGGACGCATCCTGGCTGTACACATATACCGGGTTGCCGTTGATCAGACCGTAACCTGTAATAACGCCGTCTGATGGTGCTTTCTTTTCAGCCATATTGAAGTCTGTGCTTCTCGCTGTAACGCCTGCGCCAACTTCAACAAAGCTGTTTGCGTCAAGAAGAGTACTGATTCTCGTTCTTGCCGGGCTTTGCGTATTGTTGCTCATATTTTTACCTCCATCAACAATTTGTGAAAACCAATTTTCGCACATGTTATACTATAGACTAAGTTTGTTATTTTTTCAACACATTTCAGGCATTTCTGTGACCATTCAGTCCCTGTTTCCAAAGGGTTTGAAATGCATCGAAATTTAACGACACTCCGGTCATAGCAACGGCTGTGTTCAAGAACAAAGTCCGCAAGCGGACTTCGACTCCCCCATCCCCTCAATCCTGAGGGGAGCGTAGTCGGACTTTGGCGCGCGAGCAGAATCGCGTAAGCGATCTTCTTATCTGCGAGCTGCGCATCTAAGCGGAGCGTTTTGTGTTATAGAAATTCCGGAGGAATTTCCTATAACACAAAAACAGCGCAGCGGACTTACCCGCTACGCTGATAGTTATCGACATATTTATCGATTTCCAAAAGTATTTTCTGTTTTTTCTACTCTCAGCCTTTGAGTCCACGGGTCTGACGATCCATATCCTCAACGACGATGTCGAAAATTTCTCCCAGAGATCTTCCGTACTCAAGAACCTTCCAGGGCTCGTTTGTATGGAAGTGAATCTTGATCAGCTCATCATCACCTGCAGCGATCAGAGAATCACCTTCGAAGTTCTCAGTGATGTAATCCGAGATCTCATCCTCGTCCAGATCCTCTCCCTCAATAAGAAGTTGTGTATCATATCGGAACTCAATTGTCTGCTCAGGTAATACCATATCTATTCTCCTTTATTATATAAATTATACATCAAGTGTTGCCTTCATCTCGGCTTCCGCCTCAGCCTTGTAATCCTCGATCTGTACCGGCGAGAGCTGGGGCAGCTGTTCCGTGGATTCCACGCCGAAGTACCGCAAAAAATTCTCGGTTGTTCCGAAGAGAATCGGTCTTCCCGGAACGTCCAGGCGTCCCAGTTCCCGGATCAGATCGTACTCCATCAGCTTATTGATGGCATGATCGGAACTCACGCCTCGGATCTGCTCCACCTGAGCCTTGGTCACCGGCTGTTTATAGGCCACGATGGAGAGTGTCTCCATAACTACATCCGAGAGCTGTGGTTTCTTCGGCTGCTTCGCAATCACGATGAGATCATCGTAATACTGTTTCTTTGTGCAGAGCTGGTAGGAACCATTGAGTTCCAGCAGCATTATGCCGGATTCCGGCCGCTCATATTTCTCGCGCATTTTTTCAAGGATCTTCTGGGTCTGATACGGGGTCTTGTCAATGACCTGTGCCAGTTTCGCCACATCCACGGATTCTCCCATGGCAAAAAGGACTGCCTCCAGCGCGCCCTCCTCTGTGCTGGTCAGATCCTCCTCCGGGAGAGTTTCCTCTATATCGTATTTCTCCATCTCATCTCTGTCGCTGTGATCGATTGTCTCGATCATCTCGAGCTGGTGATAGTCTTCCGATTTCAGTTCGCTCTGTACTCCCATACTCTTCCTTTCCCGCAGCTTAAAAGCCGGAAATATCGCTACTTTGTGACCTGCATCCCTCAGAGTCTTTCCTTTATGTCTTCCATTTTTTTATCTACCTGTAAAGCTATACCACGAAAACTGCTTTCTGTAAAGCAGTTTTAACTGCTTATAATCCTACTGTGGATCAATAGTGAAGCAAAATCCCATATCAGGAATAAGAATCTCCGTTTCCCGCTTCTCCGGCTCCTTCCCGGTAGAGATCTCCCACAAGGGATGTCTCGTGCACATCTTCCAGGGACTCGATGGTGATCTCCCCGAAGTTTTCTTCCTGGACACAGTGGATCTTGCCCAGCTTCATAAGCTCGAGCACCGCCAGGAAGGTGACGACCACCTGCATCTTGGAGGTCTGATTCTCCAGAAGTTTTCGGAAGGAAACCTTTCTTTTGCTTCGTGTCACGATCTCCACATAGTCAAGTTTATCCGGCAGGGATACTTCTTCCCTTTTGATTTGTCCGAACTTGCTTCGGATAGGATCCACCTTATCCTCCTGCCGCTTCAGGACAAACTCAAAGATCTTGTGAAGCTGGTCCAGTGTCATTCCCTGAAGCAGCTCATCCGGATCGGCGGGGGACTTATACTGTGCCACCTCTTTGGGAAGATGCTGTCCCCTGGTGACCACATCCCCGGCTCTCTCCATATAAATGCGAAGTTTTCCCGCCATGGCGCGATAGGCCTTGTGTTCAAGAAGCTGCTGAACCAGATCCGCTCTGGGGTCAATCTCCTCCCCTTCTTCATCCACTTCTTTTGGAAGAAGCATACGGCACTTGATATCAATGAGGGTCGCCGCCATGACCATGAACTCACTGGTGACGTCCATATCCTCTTTATCGAGCTGCTGGACATATTCCATGTACTGATCTGTCACTTCCACGATGGGAATGTCGTAAATGTCTATTTTGTTCTTTTCTATAAGGTGCAGGAGAAGGTCAAGGGGTCCTTCAAACGCCTGCAGTTTTACTTCAATAGCCAATGGATCACTCCTGTTCGTTCAGATAAAAATCAATCACCACTATTTCCCTCGGGTTATGGATCCGCACCGGTATGGTATGCTCTCCACAGCCGGAGCTGACCAGAACGTTGCTCTTCCCCCGGCAGAACAAACCATAGGCGTTCCCCGGAAAAAGCCTGAAGTCCGGACTGATGAGGCCGTGATGCCTGCCAAACCGTACCATTCCTCCGTGATAATGACCGCAGAGCGTCAAATCCGCTCCCCAGGCATAATAAGCGGGCATTGCCGCCGGATTATGCGAAAGCAGAATCGTCAGGGCATCCTCCGCCGGACTCCCCAGTGCCTCCCGGATTTCAGACACGGGAAGGGGGATGTGGCGGAATCTATGATAATACAGAGCTTTCATCTCAAAGCCATTCAGTTCCACAGGTATCCCTTTGCAGGTCAGATGAAGCTTTTCATTCTCCAGAAAAACAACATCGGTTTCAGAGAGCAGTTCTCTGTATTTCGCATACATATCCCCGTACTGTTCCGGATAAATCTTGAGCCGGTACTCGTGGTTCCCCGTACCGAGGTAGACCTTGTGTTCTTTTGACAACCTTTTCAAAAACCTCACCGCAGGCAGCACGGTTCTTCCGGGCTTACCCACCAACATGTCTCCGCCGCAGAGAACCAGATCCGGCGAGACCTTCCGGATCTTCCCGAGGATCTCGTCCGCCTCTTCTTCCCCCGCCGTATTATGCATATCAGTCAAAAAAACAGCCCGCAGATGAGCCGCAGGCATTTCTTTCTTATTTAGATTCAGCCGATAGAATTTCGTCACATATTTGTCCATCATCCACCTGCCAGCTTCTATGCTTACCGTAATTCTTTGCGTTATCGTTGTGTTCCGCATACACCGAAAAAGCGACTCTCTTACTGTAGTATGAATAACATGAAGAAAAGCCCCGGCAGATACTGCCAGAGCTTTTCACGTGCATCTGATTAATTATATTTACGCTTTCTAGCAGCTTCCGATTTCTTCTTACGACGAACACTCGGCTTTTCGTAGTGCTCTCTCTTACGGATCTCCTGCTGAATGCCAGCCTTTGCGCAGCTTCTCTTGAAGCGACGTAATGCGCTATCCAGTGTCTCGTTCTCTTTTACGATAACGTTTGCCATATGCCCAAACCTAACCTCCCTCCAGTTGTAAGATTGTGCTAAATACAACTGTTTGGGTATTTTTGCACTCAACTTATTATATCAAATTTCATCTGAACGTCAACCGTTTTTTTGATATTTTTATAGGCAAATACAAGCATCAAAAGATTTTTTCTCCATCCAGGTCAAGATCGCTGTAACGCACCCTCTTCTTCCCTGGCCTCGGAGTAGCAGTTGCTCCGGGTGTCGGCGTAGCTTTGATCGTCGCTGTAGGTTTCGGCGTTGCCGTCGGCTTCGGCGCTTCTGTCGGCTTCGGCGTCGCTGTCGGCTTCGGCGTCACTGTCGGCTTCGCCTCTTTCGCCGCGAGAACAATGTAATTCATGCATCCGCCGTAGCCGCTGTTTGTGCCGAGTGTGATTTCTGTTCCCTTTGCCGCGCGCATGAGATAGGCCACCAGGGTGCGGTCTGCCGATCCGTCAAATACCGTGAGTGTCAGATCTGTCTTCTTCCAGGACTCAAGCCAAGCCGGCTTCAGATCCGTCAGACATACTCTGGAATCCACGGCCACATAGACATTACAGTCATCTCCGGCCGTAAACACCGCCTCATCTGTCGTGAGTGCTTTTGTATCGCAGGCCGTGCGGATTGCCTCTGCCCCGCGAAGCTCAGAAGGAACATTCGAAACCCGGATATTCCGGTCTCCGAACAGAACAGCATCATCATCAAAATCCTCATAGATCTCCCATGCACCGGCGTTGGCACTGTCAAATACCCTGAGGCTTCGGATCAGTTTGCCGTTCATCGGCGCCGCAGTCGGAACCGGCACAGGCGTTGCAGTCGGAACCGGCTGTCCGATAAAATCGCCGGAAACCGTGAAGCAATCGAGGTTGAGCCATGCCGGAAGTCCGGCATTTGCCCGGAATTCAATCTTATTGTCTCCCTTCTTCAGCGTCACTTCCCGTGTGACCTCTTTCCAGTCTCCGTTATTCGCACACGCCTGAAGCGCAAGTGCTCCCGTATTCTGGCCGTTCACCCAGAGATCCACGCATTTGTGGCCCGTCGGTGTACAGTAGCGAAGCGCGAGCAGGAATTTGCCGGCCGCCTGTGTTCTGACCGTATCCTTTACTGCCGCATTCCCTTTTGTTCCGAATTTCAGATAGCCCTGTCCGTAGAAATTCCGTACATCTGTCGTACAGCCGTTGCCGACAATACCCTCGATGTTTTTCTGATCGAAGAACTCGCCCTCATACTGACGGATTCCCGTATAAGCCGGCGGCTGTGCCGGCGCCTGCAGCGCATTGTAACGGACATCCGACGCTCTGCCGCTTTCCTTTCCGGTGCATTTCACAGAGAGATCCACCGGTCCGTTGTGTCTGACTGTAATCGTGCAGGAACCGTCTGCATAGCAAACGGAAACCTGGCTCTTTGTCTGATTATATCCCCTGTCCTTCCAGCTGACTGCAGGCTCCTCTTTACAGCCGTCAATTTTGAAGATATCTGTGCGCAGACTCTTCTGTATCTGCTCGTCAAAGTTGTTGATATACAGATCGATGTGATCCGAATACTCGCGGATCACGCCGGATCCGTAGGCCTCCCACTTGGTATCCAGACTCTTGCAGGTATTGTATTTCAGGTTGAGGACCGCTCCTGTCACCTGCCCCGTCTTGCTCGGGTTGTAGCTCACCCAGGTGTTCTGGTACCGCCCCGCATAGCAGGTTCCGTAATGCTCGGATGCGAATTCACGGTTCATCTCGTTCTGTTTTGTCTGGATCGATCCCCAGCGGGACGAAAGCTGACTCTGCTTCAGAACGTATTTAAAACTCTGCGCCGTCTTGTCCGCCAGACCCGTGAATGTGGGAATTGTCGGATATCTGCCCGTGCTCTTGAACGGGTTATAGTTCTTGTCCAGATTTCCGTCGCCGGACATGCGGTAGAGTCCCTCGAAAAGGTCGCTCTTTGTACAGTATTTCGCGTTGTCATTTCCGCTTCCGATATCCTGAATAATAAAGTACTTTGTGCGGTTGATAACTTCCTGTCTGGTCGGAATATGAACGGTTCCGTCAATCATCTTGCGGAAGAAATCCAGCGTGACATTCCGGAACTGGTCATACATCGCCCAGTCTCTCGCATGATAACCCTCGGCGTCGTTATAGCCCCAGGTCTCCTTGAAATCATCCGCCCACACGAGCTCCGGTCCGTCGATGACGGTTGCGCCGTTGAAGGCGAAGCGCTCCATACAGATCGGAAGTTCCGTCACCTGACGGTACTGGTCCTGCGACTCGAGTCCGCCGCCGTTCGCATCGCCGTCGCTCCATCCGGTCTTGTCATAGCGAACGCCGTAGTTGCCGCAGTATCCGGCCAGATAACAGCCGAGCGTCTGGCTCTCGGTATCCGCGATGTATCCTCTCTGCGTATATTTTTCCTCGAGAATGTAGTTCTCCGGATAACGCTCGCAGGCCTGTTTCCACTCCGGACAGTTCTTCATCATCGCAATCGGATTCAGCCCCGCACTCCAGTAATTCGCACAGAAGTTGATGTCGAGATAACCGCCGTATTTGTGGCAGAGCTTCAAAAGCCCCGCAAAGTGCTGATATCTCTGCATCGGCGTCACCGGGAAGTCCCTGGACTGGAAGCCCCAGAACTGCTCGCTGTAATTGAATCCGATAAACGTCGGATAGTCGCGGAAAAATTCACCGAACAGTGTGTTCTCAAAATCATAATCCGCCGGATAATCCGGGAAATGACACTGGCCTCCGCTGGCCGGCTGAACCATCGTCCACACGCCCTCGTCCGCGCAGGTGCGGAGCCAGGATTTCGCCAGGCGGTATCCGTCCTTGACCATTTTCCACTGATGTGTGTTCATATCATAGTTGATCGACATGGAGACATTGAACACGCAGTACGGCCGGATATCCTCCGGAATCAGCCGGATAATTTTGGCCGGATCCGCGTAATTCCAGGTGTCAATGTGAACGATCAGCATCGGGTTTTCCGGCGAACAGGGCCTTCTCAGAGAACTTCCGTCGGCCGCCTCTGCCGTCAGCGCCGTTCCGGAGAGCGCCGCCAAAAGTCTGTTTTCCATAGTGCCGCCTCTCGCCCTGCTCCCGTGTATCCCCGCCGCAGCATTTCCGACGCTGCCGCCCAGGACAAAAACAATCGCCAGGAACACTGCCGACAGCAGCGTCCCGAGCCGTTTCCAAAATACCTTCATACTCATTACCCCCTTTTTCTCGTTTAATTACCCTCATGCCCTCACAATATCACATTTCTCCGTTTTATACTTATAAATTGTTGTCCTTTTACTGTATTTTGTCTCTATTATCTGATTTTTGAAAAAACTTCCCAACCGCGTTCTCTTAACGCAAAAAATCCCCACTTTTTGCAGGGAGCGCCTCATGCGCCCCGCAAAAGTGGGGATCACCCGTTTTTCTTATTCGCCTTTCAACATCAGCGTCCCTGTGACATCAGTGAATCTGCTCTGCGAGAACCTTCTCTGCCTCGGCAATTGCAGCCGGAATTCCGGAAGCATCTTTTCCGCCGGCCTGCGCCATGTTCGGACGTCCGCCGCCGCCTCCTCCTACGATCTTCGCAGAGGCCTTGATGATGTTGCCGGCATGTGCGCCCTTCTTCATCGCTTCATCGGTAGCCATGCACATCATGTTTACCTTGCCGTCGTTGTCGGACACAAGAAGGACCACGCCGCCTGCAACCTTTGCCTTCAGCTCATCGCCGAGATTGCGGAGCTCATTCATATCCACGCCAGATACCGCTGTGGCAAGGAACGGAACGCCGTTGATCTCCTTGATGTTGTTCATGACATCGCCGAGCGCATTCTGCGCTTCTTTGCTCTTCAGCGCCTCATTCTCGCTCTTGACTGCTTTCAGTTCTTCCTGCAGTTTCCTGATATGATCTGCAAGGGTAGCCGGAGTTGCCTTGAGAAGTGCAGCCGCCGCATTGGTCTGGGCCTCAAGCTTCTCATAATATCTGCGCACGTTGTCGCCTGTCAGCGCCTCAATTCTGCGGACACCGGCAGCAACGCCGTTCTCGGAAAGAATCTTGAACTGTGCGATCTGCTGTGTATTCTCTACATGTGTACCACCGCAGAGCTCTGTCGAGAAGTCGCCCATTTTTACCACGCGGACCTCGTCGCCGTACTTCTCACCGAACAGAGCCATGGCGCCGGTCTTCTTGGCCTCATCAAGAGTCATTACCTGTGTGGTAACAGCAAGTCCCTCGGAAATCTTCTCGTTGACCATATCCTCAACTTTGCGGATCTCCTCAGAAGTCATTGCCTGGAAATGGCTGAAGTCAAATCTTGTACGATCAGCATCCTGGTAGGAACCGGCCTGCTCTACGTGTGTTCCCAGAACTTCGCGGAGTGCCTTCTGCATCAGATGAGTCGCGCTGTGGTTTCTCGCGATGGCAAGACGGTTCTTTGCATCAACCTTCAGGCTTACTTCGTCGCCTGTCTTCAGCATTCCTTTTACTACTTTACCGATGTGGGCGATCTTGTTTCCTGCCACATGCTCGGTAGCGGAAACCTCAAAGACAGCTTCCTCATTGCCGAGAACAATGATTCCCTTGTCGCCGATCTGTCCGCCCATGGTGCCGTAGAACGGAGTCTGATCCGTGATAACGGCGCCGGACTGACCGTCAGAGAGGGCCTCAGCTACGCTGTCATCCTCGTCGTCATCAGCGGCGAAAGCAGCCAGGGCAACAATTTTGCCGTTCGCCTCCAGACCCTGATATCCGACAAACGCGGAGTTGACTGCAGGATCCATATCCTCGTAAACCGTAGCAGCCGCACCCATGTATGTCGCGGACTTTCCGGATTTCTTGCGATCCTCGCGGGCAGTCTCTCTCTGATTCTTCATAGCAGCCTCAAAACCTGCCTCATCCACGGTGAAACCGTTCTCAGCGAGAATCTCTTTTGTGTTGTCCAGCGGGAAGCCGTAGGTATCATAGAGTTTGAACGCGTCCGGACCGGAGAGTTCTTTTTTGCCCTCTGCCTTCAGCGCATCCTGCATGCTCTGCAAAATATCCATGCCCTGCTCATAGGTCTTCTCGAACTTATCCTCCTCGGCCTGAATGACGTTGAGGATAAAATCTCTCTTCTCGGCAAGCTCCGGATATCCGTCCTTGGAGCCCTCAATCACGTTTTCAGCAAGTTTTGTCAGGAAGGAACCTGTGATACCCAGTTTTCTTCCGTGACGAACCGCGCGGCGGATGATACGGCGAAGGACGTAGCCTCTTCCGTTGTTGGAAGGCATGATACCGTCGGAGATCATAAAAGTCATTGCACGCGCATGGTCTGTGACGATACGGACGGATACGTCGCTCTCCTCAGTGCCCGGCTGCTCGTATTTTACGCCGCCTGCCAGTTCGCAGATCAGATCACGGAGCGCTTTAACCGTATCCACATCGAACAGAGAGCCGACCTCCTGAACCGCAACAGCCAGACGCTCGAGCCCCATTCCGGTATCGATGTTCTTCTGTGCAAGATCGGAGTAGTTTCCTTTTCCGTCGTTGTCAAACTGGGAGAATACGACGTTCCATACCTCCATGAAACGGTCTCCCTCTCCGCCCATGACATCTTCCGGGCCGTTGCCGAACTGCGGTCCGCGGTCGTAGTAGATCTCTGTACAAGGGCCGCAGGGTCCTGATCCGTGCTCCCAGAAGTTGTCTTCTTTGCCGAACTTGTAAATGCGCTCAGCCGGGATGTGCATATCGTTGAGCCAGATGTTGTAGGACTCCTCATCATCCACGTATACAGACGGATAAAGTCTGTCCGCATCCAGTCCCACGCGCTCTGTCAGGAACTCCCATGCCCACGGAATTGCCTCTTTCTTGAAATAATCACCGAAGGAGAAGTTTCCGAGCATCTCAAAGAACGTACCGTGACGTGCGGTTTTTCCTACATTCTCAAGGTCTCCTGTACGGATACACTTCTGACATGTGGTCACTCTTTTTCTCGGCGGGATCTCCTGACCTGTGAACCAGGGTTTCATCGGAGCCATACCGGAGTTGATAATCAGAAGAGAATTGTCATTGTGCGGTACGAGGGAAAAGCTTCCCAGTCGCAGACATTCTTTCTCCTCGAAATAGGAAAGAAACATCTCGCGGAGCTCATTCACTCCATATTTTTTCTTTGGTGCCATTTATAATCGTCCTCCAATCTTTATTTAACTACGATCTTCTTGAAGTTCTTCTTACCCTTCTTGATGAGGAGTCCTTCAGCAGGAATATCTGCTTTTTTGATCGCATAGGCAAAATCATCGATCTTATTTTCTCCAATGGAGATGCTGTGATCCTTTGTCACTGCACGGCGTGCCTCGGAACGGGATGCGCACTGTGCTGTTTTTACGAGAACGCTGAGAATATCGATCTCGTCATTCTCATTGAAGTCCTCTGCCTCAAGCTCAACAGAAGGAACATTGTCAAGGCTTCCGGATCCCAGGAATACGGCCTTTGCACCGGCCTCTGCCTTCACGGCCTCGTCCTCGCCATGAACAAGCGTTGTCAGCTCATGAGCAAGAATCTCCTTGGCGGTGTTGAGCTGCGCGCCCTCCCACTTGTCCATCTCGTCGATCTGCTCAAGCGGAAGGAAGGTCATCATTCTGAGGAATTTCAGGACATCGGAATCATCCACATTTCTCCAGTACTGGTAGAAATCGTAAGGTGAGTACTTGTCCGGATCAAGCCAAACGGCTCCGCCTGCTGTTTTTCCCATCTTTGTTCCGTCATGTTTCAGAAGAAGGCTGATCGTCATAGCATAGGCGTCCTTCTGATCTTTCTTACGAATCAGATTGATTCCGCCAAGCATGTTGGACCACTGGTCATCGCCGCCGAACTGCATCTGGCAGCCGTAGTCATGGTACAGTCTGTAGAAGTCGTAGGACTGCATCAACATGTAGGAGAACTCAAGGAAAGAAAGTCCCTCCTGCATACGGTTCACGTAGCAGCGTGCACGAAGCATCTCGTTGACATTGAACTGGGAGCCGTAGTCACGCATGAAATCCAGGAAATTCAGATCTCTGAGCCAGTCTCCGTTATTTACCATCAGAGCCTTGTCCGGTCCGAAGTCAATGAATCTGGACATCTGTTTTTTGAAGCACTCTACGTTGTGATCAATGGTCTCCACCGTCATCATCTGTCTCATATCCGAACGTCCGGACGGATCGCCGATCATCGCTGTTCCGCCGCCCACAAGAGCGATGGGCTTGTTTCCCGCCGCCTGCAGTCTCTTCATAAGAAGAAGCGCCATAAAATGTCCTACGTGAAGGGAATCCGCTGTGGGATCAAATCCGATGTAGAAAGTGGCTTTTCCCGCATTGATCAGCTCAGCAATCTCCTTTTCATCTGTCAGCTGTGCCAGCAGGCCGCGGGCCTGAAGTTCTTCGTAAAGTGTCATTGTATCTTCCTCCAATAAATATAATTTTTCAAAAGGACAAAGAAAAAGAAAGCCTTCGTCCTCCATAGGACGAAAGCTCTCTGTACGCTTCCGTGTTACCACCTAAATTCACAGATACCTCACAGCACCTGCCTCAGAGGGTACATAGATACCCCAGCGTTGATAACGTCCGCCAACACGCCGCATCCTACACGGGATGGAAATCCTTTCAGAACGGAGCTCAGGGAGGTATTCATCTCCTGCCATCTTCGCGCCTCTCACCCACCGGCAGCTCTCTTTGAGTACTTGCAACAGATTACTTGATCCCGTCATAGCCGTAAACCATATGAATTCGGAGCTTCCGAAATTTCACTATTTCTAATTTTAGAATGTTGCCGTCACAAAGTCAAGAAAATCTCTGTGTAACTCCTCCTGAAAAATCTATTCTCACAATCGCCGGAATCCATGTAGAATGATTACTGTAATAAACACTTAGAACATCCTATGAGACGAAAACACGTGTCAAAATCAAAAAGGAAATCCATGAAGCAGGAAAAACATATGATCAAAACCGAATATGATATCATCCGGTCATCCAGAAAAACCCTCTCCCTGCAAATGAAACCCGACGGGCATCTCGTCGTCCGCGCGCCGCACCGCACCAGCGACCGTCAGATCCGGCAGTTTGTGGAGAACAGTTCCGCCTGGATCCAAAAGCACAGAGAGTTGATCGAACAGCGCCACCGGCAGGAGGAAATGAATCCGCCGCCGGCCATCACAAAAGAAACACTTGAACGACTCCGCTCCCTCGCATCGGAGACAATTCCTCCAAGAGTCTCCTACTACTCGAATCTCATGGGTGTCAGCTACGGGCGAATAACCATCCGCGCCCAGAAGAGCCGCTGGGGAAGCTGTTCATCAAAAGGTAACCTGAACTTCAACTGCCTCCTGATGCTGACACCTCCGGAGGTGCAGAACTACGTAATCGTACATGAGCTCTGTCACAGAAAACAGATGAATCACTCACCGGCGTTCTGGAGAGAAGTAGAACAAATCATGCCCGAGTACCGCAGACACAGGCTCTGGCTCAAAAAGAACGGCGGCGCACTGATCCGCTCCATGATTTCTCAAAATGAAGAATGATCAGACCATTCTATTATGGGCAGTCCATTTATTCGACGTCATAATTTAATTTTTACATCTTTTCATAATTTTGAAATTTATGTATTGATTTGTTCTTAATTTTGTAATATATTTATTTCATAGCCATTGCAAACACATTTCAAATTGCACTTACCCGTATCGATACGTATCGATCAGTAAACGCATTTTTTAACAATACGTGCGGTAGCGTGTTGTTGAAATTATCTGAAAATGTACTGTTTGCTCTCACATCAAAAGGGCGTCCCCCGACGTCCCTTATATCAAGAGAGGTCAGGGACGATTGTCCCTGACCTCTTCTCTTTTATGTCATTTATGGTGTAGGAAATTGCTCCGCAATCCCTATACCACAACACTCAGCATCCCCATGCCACTATGTTCCTGTCCGCTCCCCGGAACACGTGCCGGTGCAACGTTCAAATGATGCTCACGATCCTCAGATCAGTTCCTCCACAGCTGAATGGTGGCAAGAAGCCTCTCCTTGTCGTCCACGGACATCAGCGACAGCATTTCATGAAAACTGTTGCCTCTCTGTTTATTGATGCTGTCCAGCCTTCCTCTGAGAATATCATCAATGGTCAGCCCCGAGATTTTCGCGTAATACGAAACGATGCGGATGGATATGGCCGTCCGGCCATTCTCAATATTGCTTACATATCCCGGTGTGCAATGAAGATCCTCCGCCACCTGAATCTGCGTCATGCCTGTATTCAAGCGTATCCTCTTTATTGTCTCCGGAAGCCTTTCCAGTTCAAATTCCTTCCCTACTTCCATCTTTCCCCCTCACCGCAATACCTGCGGTATAATAATATATTATAATTCATCTTATTATAGTTCCTATATGTATAAATATATACTGACCCTGGGTATAGTGTCTACATTTTCTTTTCGAAACTAATTTGCCCCTCACCGATCCCTGTGCTATAGTAAAGACAATTTGAATCATTTTTTGTTTTTTACGAGGGAGGTAAACTATATGGCAAACAAAGCTATTCATACAGAAAATGCTCCGGCCGCACTCGGCCCGTACTCACAGGCTATTCAGGCAGGAAACACCATCTATGTCTCCGGACAGCTGGGCATCGATCCGGCAACGGGAGCGCTCGCAGGCGATGACGCAGTCACACAGGCAAAGCAGTCTCTTACAAATATCGGCAATATCCTCAAAGAGGCAGGAGCTTCCATGAGCGATGTCGTAACAGTTACCGTTCTTCTGGATGACATCAGCGCCTTTGCCGAGGTAAACAAAGTCTATGCCGAGTTCTTCGCTGAGCCCTACCCGGCACGTGCCTGCTATGAAGTAGCAAAACTCCCGGCCAATGCTCTCATCGAAATCCAGGTGACAGCAGTAATCGGCTAAGAGTCATCCTCAGGAATCACGAGCCATAAACACGTGAATCCAGCAGTTCGGAAGACCATCAAATAAAAAACTATAAGCGAAATATAAAAAGAGCAGCCTCTTCGCATTGAAGGAGGCTACTCTTTTTTATAATCGAATCATCTGTTTCAGTTACTTCCAATATTCTACGCATCCTATTATTTCCAAAATCATTCTGAAGGCTGCCCACGTTGAGTGAAATATTATAGCAGATCATGGCATAGACCATCACAAAGGCCATGAAGGCAGTAAGAAGGATCAGATCGCCCTAGTCGCCTCCTTAAGCCATTCTTTCTCCTCGCCTTCCAGATACGGCGAGATCACTTCCCACACCTGTCGGTGGTAACGGTTCAGTCGTTCAATATCAGACGGCTCCATGCACGCTGGATCAATCGCATCCAGATCGATTGGTGCAAAGGTAAGCGGCTCGAAACGAAGGAATCTTCCATACTCATTGGTTTCTGCCTCCACACACTCCGTAATGGTCTCTGTGCGGATTCCGTATTTTCCCTCGATGTAGATGCCAGGTTCGTCCGATGTAATCATTCCCGGTTCAAAAGCCGTAAGATCCGAATTGACCCCTGCCCTCCAGCGAATATTCTGCGGTCCCTCGTGTACATTGAGGATATATCCGATGCCGTGACCGGTTCCGTGGTTGAAGTTCTTGCCCTTCTCCCAGAAAGGCGCCCTCGCATAGGTATCGAGATTTATACCGGAACATCCATAGGGGAACTTCACATACAGCAATCGCAGATTAGCCACCGCCACCAGTGTAAAATCCTCGATCATCTCGCGCGTGAGTTCACCGAGAACAATGGTTCTGGTCACATCTGTGGTACCTCCCAGATATTGTCCTCCGGAGTCCACCAGCAAAAATCCTTCCGGCTCAAGAGCCGCGCAATTCTCCTCTGTCGCCTGATAGTGCGCCATGGCGGCATTTGCGTTGTAGGCTGAGATGGTCTCAAAGGACAAATCCAGATAACCGGGAATCTCCCGGCGAAGTGCATCGATCTCTTCCGCTGCCGTAATCTCCGTCAGTCTCTGCGCTTCACCCGCGGCTCTGCGCATTGCATCCATCGCAGTTTTGATCTTGTATATGAATCGACACACGGCCACAGAATCCGCCACATAAACTTCGCGCAAATGTTTCAATTCAACGGCATTCTTCACAGCTTTCATGGCAGGAATCGGGCTTTTTTTGCGGATCAGTTCCACGCCCTCTGTCTCCTGCGCTTCCAGTGTTCCAAGAACCGCATCGCTGACCGACTCCTCATCCACCAGTACAGGTTCCGTAAAGCGTTTCCTGCCAAGGTAAGAGAAGATCTCATCGTAGGGTAGAAGCTCTATGCCGTTCTCCCCGGCATATTTCCGAAACTCCGGAGTGCACTCGGACTCCTGAATAAACAGAACTACCTCGTCCAATCCGAAAGCCAGATAGGAAAGAGCCACCGGATTGCAGGCAATGTCGGCGCCGCGGATGTTGAGAAGCCACATGATGTCATCCAGTCTGGAGATCACCAGATAACCCGCGCCGGATTTTTTCATTCCCTTCCGCACCCGGGCAGCCTTCGAGGCATAACTCTCCCCTGTGAGCTCCTCCGGAAGAACCATTACGGGATGCGAGGCCATGGCCGGCCGCCCCTCCCAGATCCGCTCCTCCGGCGCGTAATCACTCTTGACGCCGCTTCCACACTCACAGGCAATCTTCTGATACTTCTTACCTGCGGAAGCCGTCACGCACCGTCCGTCAAAGCCCAGCGTTTTTCCGCCTGCCAACACCTCTTCCAGATAGGCGGAGACCGTCTGCACATCTTTTTCCCCGGATTTCATCAGCACAATGCCGGTTCCTTCCAGTTCAGCCTCCGCCGAGATGAAGTATCTTCCGTCGGTCCAGAGACACGCCTCCTCCTGACTTACAAGAAGCGTGACATTATCGCTGGTACAGCCGGAAAAAAAGACGGAGGTCTTAAAGAATTCTCCCACATATTCCGATGCATGATAATCCGAGGAAGTGATCATGCATACGTCCACCGACGACTGACGCATATCCTCCCGAAGTTTTTCCAATCTGTCTCTAATCAAACCTTTATCCATGAGCCCGACAACTCTCCTATCTTTCAGAATCAATACTACAAGCCATTTCACGCTGCTTAGCACCACACCGGCAGGCGTTCACCGGGTCAGCCTTTCGTATTCTGCTCACCGCCTACGGAAGGCTCATTCCTGCCGGCCTCATAGACGCCGTGCAGACCCTCGAAATCAAGAATGTCAATCTTACCCTTTCCTGCCCTGGTGATGAGACCGCTTTTCTCAAACTCCCGAAGCTTCCTGCTGACCGTCTCCGGCCGGAGGTTGAGACTGGCCGCAATGTCCTGCAGTTTCAGCGCGATATGCGTCTCCCGGCTGCGTTCCTTGTGATATACCAACAGGCCCGCAATCTTAGCCGCAGGGGATTTCGTGGCGAGAAGAATATTTCTCGTGTTGGCGTCATGGAGCTTCTGGCTGAGCAGCGTAATGATACTCCTCGCCGTCCGCGGATCCGAGAGTACGCGGCTGAAATTCTCCATACTCACGGCACATACAGAAACATCCGTCATACACACCGCCGAGTAGGGGTAGACACTTTCTTTAAGAAAAATACCTTCCCAGATGGCCTCCGAATCAGAAAAAATACCGACAATCTGTTCCCTTCCGTCGATATCCGAGCGGGTGAGCTTTACAGTTCCTTTCCGGATGATCCAGATCGTATTTACATTTTCCCCCTCGTAAAAAAGGAAATCCCCCTCGCTCATATCCAGATGAGGCGAGGATTTGAGCATCTCTCGTCTCTCTTCCTGTGGAATTCCGTCCAGAAGAGGAATACTGGAAGTACAAAAACCGCACTCCTCACAGGCATTGTGTTTTTCTCTGATTACCATAGTTCTTTTCCTTACTCGTCATTTCTTTCAAAAGAATAACATGCGAAAGCGCTTTGTCTCATAGGGAATGCAGAGCAATTTCCTTTGAGTCAAATACAAAGGCGCTGTCGTACGGAAGTATCGCAAGAACGACACCTTCGGTACGACAGCGCCTTTGGCAGTTGCTGAATCTATACAATTCCGTCAACAGCAACCCAGGCTGCCATGATTACATAGCGTCCTTAAGTGCCTTTCCAGCTTTGAATGCCGGTGACTTGGAAGCTGCGATCTGAATTGTCTCACCTGTTGCAGGGTTACGTCCTGTTCTTGCAGCTCTCTCTCTTACTTCATATGTACCAAATCCCGGAAATGCGACTTTATCACCGCTCTTGAGAGCCTCAGTGATCACCTCTGCATATGCATCTACAAATGCAGCCGCATCCTTCTTGGTTGAACCTGTTTTCTCTGCGATTTTCTGAACAAACTCTGTTTTATTCATACTCGATCGTTCTCCTTTTGAACTTTTTCTTTGTCATTGAAAACATGTCTATTGTACGCTATATCTGCCAATAAAGGAAGTCTTTTGTATCAATATTTGCAACTGTTTTTTACTTTTTGTGACAAATTTTATTTTTCTTAGTATACATTCTAAGTTATTTGTATAATTTCAACGTAAATTGATACCAGACATACTCCTCATGGATACAATTCAGACTCCGGGATCTTCCAACAAATCATTTCCATCCGCTGCCGAAGTGGCCAGCTGATCACAGCGTTCATTCAGTTCATTGCCCACATGGCCTTTGACCCAGATGTAATTCACCTTGTGAGGTTCCATGGCCTTCAGAAGCCGCTGCCACAAATCCACGTTTTTCACCGGCTCATTCTTCCCTCTCTTCCACCCTTTTCGGATCCAGGAATCAATCCAGTGATCATTAAAGGCTTTCACCAGGTACTGGGAGTCCGAGTGAAGATCCACCTCGCAGGGTCTGCGGAGAAGCTCCAGAGAAGCTATGGCCGCCATCATCTCCATGCGGTTGTTTGTGGTCTTCTTATATCCCTGAGACAATTCCCTCTCGTGCAGCTGTCCCTTGGGATCTATATAGCGAAGAACAGCTCCGTATCCTCCCGGCCCATCCGGGTTTCCTCTTGCAGAACCGTCTGTATAAATTTCTACTTTCATGGTCTTCTCCTATCCGTCATTTGTTTTACTTACAATCTGTGTACATCATATCACGGGGAGGCTGAGCTGACAAATCCGCAGAGACGCTTACGAACGCTCGAAACACCCCAAAACAGAACCTGCACTCTGCTGATCCGCAAACTGCGAATCCAGATTTCATGATGATACGAAATAATGCAGAACTCTTTTCCACTCTCAAAAAAAACAGGGTAATCCCGCACCGAAATAATCGGAACGAAAACACCCTGTTTCTGAATTCACATTTATTCTGGCTAAGCCACCTTCAGTCCGCGAAGGTCACGTTTTTTACTTCCAGCGGTTTGCCACAGATGGGACAAACCATCTCCTCCGGCTTTCCCTCGTGGAGCTGAACTTCCCCTTTACAGATGGGGCAGGGTTCCGCGAAGAAACGATCGCCGCTCCGGATCACCGGTACAGACAGAATCTCTTTGCAGGCCTTACAGGTGCCGGGTACATGAGAAAAGCCATAGGGCGGAACCGGAAGATCACGGATCAGATCCGCCACCTTATCATGATACGGAGCGGCGAAGTGGTTCAGGACATTGTCCTTGTATCCGTCCAGCATGTTGTGCCCGGTCGTCACATTCCAGGTCTTGTTACATGTCTTACAGCGCATTTCGTATTGTACGCTCATTTGGATTCCTCCTCTTCCTCCGTTTATTCAAATATCCGGCAATTTATCCTGTCACCAATCTATGTTATTGAGATTTTCCCGTCAGGTCTCGCCTGCATTTATCCCTGCAGCAGAGAGAGCACTCCCTGCGGTGACTGGTTGGCCTGTGCCAGCATGGACTGGGCAGCCTGCATGAGAATATTGTCCTTGGTGTACTTGGCCATCTCTTTCGCCATATCCGTGTCGCGGATGCGGGACTCAGCCGCCGTCATATTCTCGGAAGTCACCTGAAGGTTGTTGATGGTGTGCTCCAGACGGTTCTGAACCGCTCCGTAGTAACCACGGACAGAAGAGGTGCTGTCAATGGCATTCTGGAAGCTCTCCAGTGCTGTCTTCGCAGCATCCTGGGTCTGCACGTTGGTATTCTCAAGGGCAAGACCCTTGGTGGACATATTCACGCGGTGGAGATTCAATGTCTCATTCTTCGTGGCTCCGATCTGAAGAATCACATCCCTGGAATCACCGGTCGCCTCGCCGTCACCCGCGTCGAAGTTCACCGTAAATTTGTTACCGGTGTAGGCTCCGTCCAGTCCGTATTCAGAAACCTTCTTATTCAGTCCGATTCCATCTAGGAAAGATCCTCCACCGTCACTACCCGCTACATTACTGATAGCGAGAATGAACGATGCCGCGTCATCCGATACGTTAGAAGGTGTAAACTCGCTGAGGATAGCGCTCACCGATTTGCTAGTGGCCTCCTGAACAGCAGCCTCAAAGCTTTTTGTCTTCATCAGATCAAATACCTTGTTCAAACCTTCGACCACACTAGCAGCATCATTCCCCTTACTTGTACTTGCAAGTTTACCGATATAAGCTGAGGCAAAGCCTCCGGAACCGTAAGGCTCATTTTCGGGATCCTGATGATACCGACTCATATTGGTCTTCACCTGATCCGTCGAAGTTGCTGTACGGAGATCCCCGTTCCAGTTGGCGTTGAAGAGACCACCTGCCACCTGGGCAGTACCTTCGATAAACCATTTTGGCATGGCATGTAATGGATTCGTTCCCCCGGTAGCATATGTCAGAGAATTATAGACGATTCCCATGACACCGTGCATCATCTCGTGAGCGATCGTAGCCTGGATGCCGATGTCACTGTCGACAGAATCTCCGAATTTTGAAGTATCCACATCTACATTGATGTAGCCCTTGCCATTCAAAATATAACCGGCTGCCTGAGCCAATGTACTATCGGCAAGCTTGGCAATTTCTCCGTCAACAACTGTCGGAGAAGCGCCCCTCGATTCAATCAATTCCGTCAGCTTGCCGAAAGTATTTAAAATCTTCTCACCGGCATTTCCGATGGTGTTTTTAAGCTTCTGGAGCGTCTCCGGATCTACTGCGCTGATCTTGTCGATGGCGAAGGGATAGCGGGTTCCCTGCAGGAGCTTCACGCCGTTAAAATCTGTATTCTCGGAAATCCGGTTGATCTCGGTCTTGAGTTCCTGGATCTCCAAATCAATGTCCTTGCGGGCATTGTCATTATATGTGCCATTGGCGGCCTGCACCGAGAGCTGATAACCTCTCTGGAGCATGGAATGTACTTCCGTCAGTGCACCTTCTGTCGTCTGAATGAGTCCAATGCCATCCTTTGCGTTGTCCTCTGCCTGGGTCAGGCCGTTGATCTTGGATCGCATCGCCTCCGAGATTGCAAGGCCGGCCGCATCATCTGCCGCACGATTGATTCTGAAACCGGATGAGAGCTTCTCCAGGGATTTGTTCAGAGAATTTCTGTTCTCGGTCAGATGTCTGTTCGCCGTGGTGGCAGGAAGGTTATGTTGTAATACCATGTTTAATCTCCTTGCCGAATATCCGCAGCTTACCTTTCACTTCCCTGCTACAGAAGCTGCTGATGGGTTTCAAAGTTCCTTAATGGAATATCGGCAGGAGTCCATCCTTTTATTACACGAAAGCGGAACAACTATTCCTGCTTTCTCATGCGACGCACCGTATTTTCATCAGTTATACCTGTTTCGAAAGCCGGTCTCTTCCGGAGGGCGGGATTTCAATAATTCTGCTGGCAGGAGTTTCCCTCTTATGCCTCAGCATCCGTCTCCGCATGACTGTCACCGGATCTTCTCTTCCTGCTCATCAGAGCATCCTTTAGCCGCTTGCCCGGATGTCTGTCAATGCCGGCGAAGAAGCCGGTCTCCTGCGGGTTCTTCGAGAAGCTTGCGATATTCAACAGAATATGCCGCTGCATAAAAGTGAGCTTTTCCACGTAACCGGCTGCGGAGCTCTTCAGTCTCTGCTCTGCATTCTTCAGCGTGCCCGGCATATCCGAGACGGCCTCGTAGGTTTTTTCCGCCCGCTCGTTGAATTCGCTCTTGTAGGCCTCGATGGTATCCAGAAGACTGGACAGGGATGCCTCTGTCAGCGCCAGATCTGCGCCGGCAAGTCCCGCCAGCAAAATCGCCAGGATCTCATAGGCCAGTTCCGGAACAAGACCGTGCATACGACTGACGGCAGGAACCAGATAACGGATGATGGCCACACCGGCCAGGCCGAAACCGATACTCACCGGCAGTGCGATTCGTCCCTGAATATTCAATGGCAGCTCGCTGTAATCCCACCATCTGGCATGAAACCTCTTCTCAAGAACCAAGGAGGTAAAAAACTCCATAAAAGCACTGCCGATCATACAGCCCGCAAAGAGAAGCCACACCGGCACGGTCTCCGCGTGAATCCCGAACCTTCCAAGTATCTCAAAGATGAGCATCAGGCCGACAACACTGCTTCCGTAAATCGGGCAGATGGGTCCAAAGAGAAAGCCACGATCCTGCCACTGCTTCTGTTTTGCCGTGCAGTAGATGGATTCCCAGACCCAACCGAGAAACGAATAAAATATAAATTCAACAAAATACTTTGACACAATCATTTTCACAATCCTCACACGCTCACACGTTACCGGCGCATCATGAACGTCTCTTTCAGGGAGCAGATCTTGTCTGCCGCAGAGACGATCCAAGCCTCTCTGCATCTCGGAATATTTCCAAGGGTCAGAGGCCACATATGGCTGCGAATGATATTTTTCTCACGTTCACTGAGTTTGAAATCACGCTCCGCGTTTTCCAGGGCGGCTTTCGGATGGTAGAAGCCGTGCAGGGGGCCTCTCCACTGGTGCCAGTCATACAAAAAGTAATCGTGAAGGAACGCTCCCTTGATCAGTTCCTCGTCGTTCGCCTTGAATTTGAAGCGGTGATTCAGCATATAGCTGGTCTCCGCCACGCGCTTCACGTGATCGTAGGTGGTGATTTTTCCATGCTGTATGTAATTCTTCATGCGAAGGATCTTTGCATCATTTTCATAGATCTTCGCAATCCTGCGATAGGCCGCCTTATCCATCTGCTCTGTCTCCATTTCTGTCTGATTAACAGTAAGCTTTCTGAGAGTTTGCACGTACCGGATCAATGTCCGCCTGCCTCAAGGGCGCCTTTGATTTTTTCGCTCAACGCCCCATTCTCCGTCCGGTCCTGTTCGCTGTCAAAAATACCCACGACAAGCCGGTCTCGGTGTAATACTTCCGGGAAGTAAAAGTCACATTTCTTCACGTCGGAGCAGTTGTTCACCAGAATTCCAAGGCACTTGCATGCTACATAGGCATCGTTGTTGACTGACGGATCGTCTGTGCAGGCCAGAACCAGATCCGCGTCAAGAATTCTGTCCCTCTCGTACTCTTGTCTGAGCCAGCCGATGCGCCCCTTCTCTGCCAGTTCCTCCAGTTCTTTCGTAACTGAGGGTGAGATCACCTGTATGGCTCCTGCAAAGTCCAAAAGAGACGAGACCCTTTTCTGCGCCAGATCGCCTCCCCCGATGACTACTACTTTTTTCTCTGAAAGATCCAGAAATACCGGAAATGCTGGTTTCTGTGTCATGAATTCTTCCTCCGACATCTACTTAAACTACCGTTCAGTATATCATACTATTTCATATAAGAGAATAAAGTCCGCAAGCGGAGCGTTTTGTCTCATAGGGACTGCAAAGCAATTTCCTAAGAGACAAAAAGACTGTCCGTCAGAGCCGCATCTCATGTGATGCAGTCTGTTCAGACAGTCTTTCTTTCATTCGTATCTTTATTTTCTGTTCACCAGATCCCTGTAGAAGCAGGTGCGGTGTCCGGTGTGACAGGCAGCTCCGACCTGGGCAACTTTTGCCAGAAGGGTGTCGTTGTCACAATCGATGGAAAGGGTCTTCACATACTGGAAATGGCCGCTGGTCAGACCCTTCATCCAGAGTTCCTGTCGACTTCTGCTCCAATAGGTCATTCGGCCGCTCTCCAGAGTTTTGTTGAAGGATTCCTCGTTCATGTAGGCCAGCATCAGAACTTCGCCATTCTCATGATCCTGAACGATACAGGGCACAAGGCCGTTGCCATCGGTCTTGAAATCCGCCCAGGTGATCGTGCTCTCCACCATGGCGCGGTCGAAGTTGATTTTTTTGCAGCTTCCCTCGCCTTCGTTGTGAATGAGAACCGGAAGCTTTGTCTCTTCGGCGATCTCCTCACCTCCGCGCCCCTCATCCAGAAGAAGAAGACCGGAAAACTCCTCGTATTTCTCATTCTGCATCAGATAAGTGTTGTAATCCGGCAGATAGACACCGATGTGTTCCTTGCCGAAGGTCTCCGAAGCTTCCTCCAGCATCTCCTGGTTGGAATCCTTGACCATGTTCAGGATCACGAGATCACAGCCGGCCTCCAGCAGATGACCGATATCGCTGATCTCATCGATGTTTCCTGCCGCGTACACGGGGATCATGGCTTTTTGGCAGACCGCGGATATTTTTTCCAGCGCCTGCTCTTTCTGATCCTCAGCAGAAAAATCCAGGATCACGAGACCCTGTGTGTCCACTTCGCTCTGATACTCCTGCGCTCTTGTCTCCGGCACAACGGCCTCCGCGCTCTCCTCAGCTCCTACACACTCAAAAAATGAACCAGCCGCCAGACCATCCTTCAGATAGATTACCCGAAACTTCAGTTCGTTCAAACCCTTCTCCTCCACACTCATCAAAGACTCCCTTTCGTTGAAAGCACATCCGTAATTCTCGGATCGTATTGTACCGCCTGATCCAGTGCCTTGGCAAAAGCCTTGAAGAGAGCCTCCGCCTTGTGATGGTCATTAAAACCATCCAGAACCTTCAGGTGAAGATTCATGGCTGCCGAATAGCTTACCGCATAGAAAAATTCATGCACCATCTGCGTCCCCATATCGCCCATTCTGTCCGTGGAAAAATCCGCGTTGAACACCAGGTAGGGACGGCCGGAAAGATCAATGGCCGACAGAACCAGCGTCTCGTCCATGGGAAGCATGCAGCTTCCGTATCTGCGGATTCCCTTCTTGTCGCCTACCGCTTCGCGGATGGCGGTTCCCAGAACAATTCCGGTATCCTCGATGGTGTGGTGATCATCCACATTGAGATCTCCCTTGACCTTTACCGTAAGGTCAAAGAGTCCGTGTCTCGCGAAGCCGTCGAGCATGTGATCAAAGAATCCTATGCCGGTGTCAATATCAGCCTTTCCTGTACCATCCAGATTGATGGATAGTTCGATGTCCGTCTCTCTTGTCACCCTCGTGACGGAGGCAGTACGTTCATTCATATTTTTTTCTATGCCTTCCCTTTCCTGTTCGTCCCTTCCTTGATGGAGGAGACTCATCCTATGTTAAGTTTTCGCCCTCTGCGCTGTTCTTTGCTGAGCAGTTCTTATCCAGTATAGCTGTTCTTAAAAAACTCGACCAAATACTTGCCTGCTTGCCCGAATACATAAACCGTATTCCTGCCCGCTTACTCCGCTTCGTTCTCGAAGCGCACCGCAATGGAATTCGCGTGAGCGGTGAGCTGCTCGCATTTAGCGAACTGCTCGATATCCTTGTGTATTTCCCTCAGCGCCTCTCTGGAATAGTGAATGATACTGGACTTCTTCACAAAGTCATCCACACAGAGCGGTGAGAAGAAGCGTGCCGTTCCGCTGGTGGGAAGAATGTGGTTCGGTCCCGCGAAGTAATCTCCAAGGGGCTCGCTGCTGTATTCTCCCACAAAAATAGCTCCCGCGTTCCTGATCTTTGTCATGACCTCGAAGGAATCCTTCATCATGATCTCCAGGTGCTCAGAGGCAAATTCATTCGCCGCGTCAATAGCTTCCTGCTCACTTCTGGCTACCAGAATGCAGCCGAAGTTATCGATGGACTTGCGGATGATCTCCTTTCTTGAGAGAACCTCCGTGAACGCCTCGACCTCGTCGCTGACCTTCTTCGCCAGCTCCTCGCTGGTGGTGATGAGAACCGCAGATGCCAGTTCGTCGTGCTCTGCCTGAGAGAGCAGATCCGCAGCCACGTATCTGGGGTTCGCAGTCTCATCCGCAAGCACGAGGATCTCACTGGGGCCTGCGATGGAATCTATACTCACATTGCCGTATACTGCTTTCTTTGCCAGCGCTACAAAAATGTTGCCGGGTCCTACGATCTTATCCACCTTCGGAACGGATTCTGTTCCGTATGCAAGAGCCGCAATGGCCTGTGCGCCACCGACTTTAAAGATGCGGTCGGCGCCTGCCTCTTTTGCGGCCACCAGTACCGCGGGATTCACTTTTCCTTCGGAGTTGCAGGGAGTGGTCATGATGACTTCTTCAACCCCTGCGGTCTTTGCCGGAACAACGTTCATGAGTACAGAGGACGGATAAGCCGCCTTTCCTCCCGGTACATACACACCTACGCGCTGCATCGGTGTGACCTTCTGGCCAAGGATCGTTCCCTTCTCTGTCGTTGTGATCCAGCTGTTCTGTTTCTGTTTCTCATGAAAATCACGAATATTCACCAGTGCCTTGCGGATCACATCCACCAGAGCGGGATCCACTTCTTCATACGCCTGTGTAATCTCAGCCTCTGTCACCTCAAAGTTCTCTGCGGAAAGCTGAGCCTTGTCAAATTTCGCAGTGTATTCGAAAACAGCAGCGTCGCCGTTTGCTTTCACATTCTCGATGATCTCACGTACGATGGCCTCCTGGGGTCCGAACTGCTGCGGACTTCTGTGGAGGATGTTCTCCTGTACTTCCTTTTTATTCTCTTCACTTAACTCTACGATTCTCATGAATATCTTCTCCTGTATATCCGATGAGCCCCGATGTGTTCACAGCCTTGCCCAACAATCTGACAGCCGGAATACACCTGCCGGAGATTTCAGTAAAATCATCCCCTTAAGCCCAATCTTTTATCATTATATAACGGTACGTATTATTTGCAAATAGCAGAAAGTTTACTTCTGCGCAACCGGGGATACGAGAGGTTTGATCCGGTGGATCAGTTCGGTGATTCTCGCGTTGTCCATCTTCATGCTGACCGGATTGACAACCATGCGGGCAGACAGCGGACATACCTCCTCCAGAACACCAAGTCCGTTCTCACGGAGCGTGCTTCCCGTCTCCACGATATCCACGATCACCTCGGAAAGTCCCACGATGGGTGCCAGCTCGATGGATCCGTTCAGCTTGATCAGCTCCACGTTCTGGTTTTTCTGATTGTAAAAATAATCCTTGGCAATGTTCGGATACTTGGTGGCCACGCGGATCAGCTGGTTGTTCTGCAGATAGCCACGGGCAGACTCCGGACCGCAGACGCACATTCTGCACTTGCCGAAGCCCAGATCCAGAACCTCATAGATCTTCCGGTTCTCCTCCATGATGGTATCCTTTCCCACGATACCGATATCCGCTGCGCCGTACTCCACATAGGTGGGTACGTCCGGTCCCTTGGCCAGGAAAAAACGCATGCCGTATTCTTCATTTGTAAAAATCAGTTTTCTTGTCCGTTTATCCTTCATCTCCTCGCAGGAAATTCCGAGCTGCTCCAAAAGTCCCATCGTCTGCTCGGCAAGTCTTCCCTTTGTGAGGGCAAAAGTCAGGTATCTCATTTTATCTGTTGCCTCCGTTCTCTACGTTGTTCACGGGATTTCCGTTCTGCCCCGCAACTGCTCCGGTGCTGTTCATGGGCTTTCCACTCTGCCCCGCAACTGCTCCGATGCTGTTCATGGGGTTTCCGCTCTGACCCGCAAAGGGATCAATGGTCTCCGTCTGTCCTGTCATCAGGTTAATGGCATAAACCTCCGACTCTGAACGGAAGTAAATGATGCCGCCGAACTGATTTCTCTGTCCGTAGGCTCTGTATTCATCCAGCACTCTGGCAGGATCGAAGCGAACGCAGGCCACGTCAAGTCCACGCATTCTCTGGTCGACCGCAAAGCGGATGGCCATCTGCTCCATCTGTACCGGATAGAGAACCATGGTCTTGATGTCTTTGACCGGAAGCTGAATTCTCTGTCTCTCGATCGCATTGAGCAAAGGATCGATCTCCGTGGCAAAGCCGACAGCGGCAGCTTTTTTTCCGAAGTGCTCAAGGAGTCGGTTGTATCTTCCTCCCTTGATCAGGGCATCGCCGGAGCCGTAGGTGTAGGCCTGGAAAATGATGCCGGTGTAGTAGCTGTACTCTGTCACCATACCGAGGTCGAAGGTCACGTAGTCGGCGCAGCCGTGCATCTTCAGAATCTCAAAAATCCTCTGCAATCTCTCTACAGCAGCCTTCGCCGTCTCATTGGTGGTCAGCTTCTTTGCTCTTTCCAGGACAGCGGTGTCACCGAAGAGCTCCGGAAGTTCCTCAAAGGCCTTGCGCAGATCACTTCGCATATTCAGCTTGTCAATCAGCTCCTGTGCACCGAAACGGTTCTGAATCGTCAGCAGTGCGCGAAGTTCCGCGATCGTGTCCTCGTCCATGCCTGCCTCCGCAGTCAGGGCATTGAAATAGTCCACATGTCCGATGCTTACCTGGAAGTTAATGAGACCGCTTCTTCGCATGGTAGATACCACGAGGGCAATGATCTCTGCATCCGCCTCCGGACTGTCGTCGTTGAGGAACTCGACACCCATCTGGGTGCTCTCCTTGAGACGTCCCTGATAGGCGTGATTGTTCCTGTATACGTTTCCGTGGTAGCAGAACCGAAGAGGCATCTCCTCATTGCTGAAGTACATGGCCACCGCCTGTGCCACAGCCGGCGTAAAGTCCGGTCTTAAAGCCAGAGTATTGCCATCCCTGTCAAAAAACTTGTAGAGGTCTTTCGAAGGTGTGGTTCCCACTTCGCTGGCAAAGACTTCAAAAAATTCAAACGCCGGTGTCTCAATGGACTGATAACCGTAGGAGCGGTAAAGCTTCTCGATCTGTCTCTCGAGATAACGTTTCTTGTCGCATTCTCTGCCGAAGATATCGCGGACACCTTCCGGTGTATGTATGAGTTTTTTCATGATAATACTCCTCTTCGTTCATTCGCTTACGCGCGATTTGTACTTTTGTGCCGTTTCGCTTTTGCACTTTAGTCTGCTACCATATTACCATATCAAATTTTCCTGTCAATAATTATTTCGAAATTGCTCAACCGGGTTCTTTGTCTGTATTGCGATTCGGACGGGTTGAAAACCTTGTCGCACCGGATTTCTGCCATCCTCAAGTCCCAGCGAAACGATAGATGTGATACTGCCGCAGTTTACTCTCTTCCCTTACGGATATTCCTCACCGTAAGATCCCGCTGAATACCCTCGAGATACGGAACGAGAACGCCCGCCCTTGACTGCAGGCAAAAGGTGTCATTGAGCTCCGACATTTTGAAGTGCTTAAGGCCGCCGTTCTGAGCCCTGTCCCAGAATTTCATCAGATCATAAAAAGGAAGATAGTACATGCGGTCCGCCCCGGAAAAGAGAATGATGAGAAAGGCAAGACCATCCTGTTTTTCGAAGTCCTTCATAAACTCAATCTGATGCTCATGGACATTCGCAAGGGGAAAGGATTCTGTGGCACACTCTTTTGCGTCAAAGCAGACGGGTATCCCCTGCACCGCTCCGATATAGTCCACAGTACTCTTCTGATCGAAATACGCCAGCGTAATCCTTCTGCTCTCCTTCTCCATCCGCACCGGCGTAATGGGCGTGGGCACTTTCTGGATCAAGGCAAGTCCCTTTTCCCTGTATTGTTCATTTGTACGATTGATCATCTCCTCCAG
The DNA here is from genome assembly GCA_024684035.1 of Eubacterium sp. Classification (GTDB taxonomy): domain Bacteria; phylum Bacillota; class Clostridia; order Lachnospirales; family Lachnospiraceae; genus Bilifractor. The sequence goes on from JAIKXQ010000001.1 coordinate 47,535, forward strand.
AGTTGATCCCCTAAGTCCTCTCGAATTCCATGTTGCCATTTTTCATTCTCCTGTTGAACATATATAAAAAAGGAATGTCGCTAGCGACATTCTCGCGCCGAGCGCGGATGCAACGCATCTACATATCGCGCGAGTGCGCATCCTGTTGCCTCGTTCTGTCTCCAGGGAATTTGGAAAAATTCCCCCGGAAACAGGAACGAGGCCGCTCTGCGTAGCAGGCGGCCTCTTTCATTCATTCTCAGTTGTCTGTGTCAGGATCGAAGTAACCATCCTGAGCTCCATGTATTACTTTCATCTTGTTGACCGGCCAGTATCTGAAGAACGCCTTGCCAAGGATCTTGTCTTTCTTGACGAAAGGATTGTCCCAGTATCTGGAATCCTTGGAATAGATTCGATTGTCGCCGAGCATGAAATAACTGTCGTCCGGCACGGTCAGCGGAAACTGCAGCTTTCCGGTGACGGTAGAATCTTCCAGCGCACAGAAGGAATCCTCCAGGGGAGTTTCTCTTCCGTTGATGTACACTTCTCCGTCGCGAATATCCACGACATCGCCGGGAAGACCGATGACACGCTTGATAAAAAGCCTGGACTCATCATCCGGATACTTGAAAATCACAATGTCATATCGCTTGGGATCTTCCGTCAGGTATGCCAGTCTGTTACCGAAAATCTGATCTCCGGTCATGATGGTGGGTTCCATCGACGCCGAAGGAATGCGGGCATTCACAACTACAAACATCTGAAGTCCAAACATGACCACAAGTACAATCACGATCAGCTTCACATAGTCGAGAATCTCGCGAATCAAACTGAATTCTTTCTTGTTCTCTGTTTCTTTGGCTCTAACTTCAAGGTCATTCTCGAGATCGCTGTCTACATCTGCGTCAGTCACAGCATTGTCCAGCTCTTCTCTCTCCACGTCTTTCGCCATATTTACCCCTTATCTCTGTTCCTTCAAAGACGGATACCGAATATTTCCAATGTCTTCTGAAGATCTGCGGGAAGCGGTGCCCGGAAGCATCTCCCCGAAAGAGACTTCAACGCCCCGTCTGTATCGGGAAAAATCACTTTCTCCGCGTGCAGGAACTGCCTGGAAAGTCCGGTATGTTCACGGGTTGCACTGTTCATACTCTTCTGTCCATATTTTACATCCCCCACAAGGGAATGTCCAATAAAAGATAGGTGCGCGCGGATCTGGTGTGTCTTGCCCGTGAGCAGTTCCACACGCAGCAGCGTGTACCTCTCCACCTTCGCCACCGGCTCATAGACGGTCTCGATGAGATCCGCCCCGTCCACCGGATGGTCGTAAATTTTCACCTGATTTTTTGCCTTGTCTTTCACCAGCCAGGCGCGGACGTGTTCCTTCTCCTTCACCTGCCCGTTGACAAGGGCGTAGTAGTATTTCTGCAAGGTACGATTCCGGAGCATCTCCGACATCTCTCTGGCAGCAGCGAGATTCTTCGCTCCAAGCACCAGTCCACTGGTATTCCGGTCGATGCGGTTGACCACAGAGGGGGAATAGAACTTCAGCTTCCCCTCTGTCAGTTCTCCTTTCTCAAAGAGATAGGACTGCAGCATCTCGTTGAGTGAGACATCCTCTGGCTTCGCCTTCTGAGAGAGAATACCGGCAGGCTTGTTGATCAGAATGATGTCCTCATCCTCATACACGATCATCTCCGGAGTAATACTCTTCGCCCTTTTCTGCTTGCGGTCTGTTCTCTTATCCGGCGATTCTTTTCCCGCCGTTCCGCGTGAGACATTTCCACCTGCAACGTTCTTTGTTCCGTTTTCGGACTCCAATGCACGGTGGTCGTCTGCAGGTGTTCCCGAAAAGGACACGCCTTTTCCTCCCGACAACTTCTCCAAAGTCTCCTCGGAAAACCAGATCCGGACAACATCTCCCTCGGAGAGAAGCTCTTTTCCTCCGGCTTTGCCTCCGTTCAGAGTGATATTTTTCTTCCTAAGCTGCTTGTACAGAAGGCCGGTTCCCGCCTCAGGCAGATACCGTTGAAGAAATTTGTCCAGTCTCTGAGAAGCAATCTCTCTGCCGATCCGAATTTCTCTCATATTGCAAGCACCTTGAGAAGGTTCTCCAGCTCCGGATCTCTGTCCATGGCAAAGTCCTCTTTTTTCTCTCTGAGCTGATCAACCCTGTCCAGAAAACTGTTCTTATTGTCAAAGATTTTTACCGTCTCTTTGTAGCCTTCCTTCAGCGCGGATCTGCGGATGTGCGCTTCAATCTCACGGATATGCCCCGGCTTCACCTTCTCGCTGGTGTAACCGGTTATGTACTCGCCGCATACAGTCACCGCGTCCAAAAAGAGATTCTTCTCCTGGGTGGTCAGGTACAGCTCGTAGAGCATCCGGAGATCACCCGCCCGGTCGCGGATCTCCTGAAAAAGTTTCTCCTGCATGGGTTTCCGCATACAAATCATAACGGCACTCACCAGAGACATGGCCGCCGGAATGCAGCCGACAGCAGCGATGATGGAATAGATATTTCTCCGGTCGCCTTTATTCAGATACAGCCCGAGGAAAAAAATCGCGAAATCAAAGGCAAAGGCCACGATGGTGCGGATCACTCTGATTTTTTTCTGGCTTCTGATGTAGCCGTATTCGCCCTTCTTAATCTTCACTCTTCTTTACCCCTTCACCACGTCTGTTGCTCTGTGCCTTGTATGCCTGAGCGATGAGATCCAGCTGCTCATGATAGCGGATCAGCTCCTCCATGTCATCACTCTCGTAAATCCGGTAGAACTCGTTCTGAATCTTCTCAACTTCACGCTTGCTGGTGAGACTGTACAGATTCTCGATCATGCTCACGATATCCTCCACGAGCTTGTACTTCATCTTGGAAGACAGCTGAGCATCCATGATTTCATCCCGGACGGATGACATCTCCGTGTCCAGAGCAATAATAGCGTTTGCCGCATTCGCCAGTCTGGCTCCGACCTTCTCCGGAATCGCTCCCTTGTACTTGTACTGCAGGGAATGCTCCGTGGTCGCCCAGAAATCCATGGCCATGGTACGGATCTGAATCTCGACCTGAACGTCCCTGGGTCCTTCGATGGTATTTACCGTGTAGAGAGCAACCACGTGATAACTGCGATAACCACTCTCTTTCTGGTTGCGGACATAGTCCTTGATCTCCATAATCTTCAAATCCGAGCGCTCAGCAAGCAGCGCAGATACACGATCGATGTCCTCCACAAACTGACAGATGATACGGATTCCCGCGATGTCCTCCACCAGCTCCTCCATGCGCTCCATGGGGATGGATTTTTTCTGCATCTTGTCCAGAATACTGGAGATGCTCTTTACTCTTCCCATCACATGTTCGATGGGACAGTATTTCCCGTTCATGAGAAATTCCTGTTTGATATGATTCAGTTTCAAAATCAGTTCGTCCACCGCCATCTCATAGGGGGACAAAACCTTGTGCCACAATAATATATCCATTCTTTCTCCTTAACAAACGAATTGTGAAGGGCGCATTCCCGACGCGCCGCAACACAAAATCGGCAGCTCACTCTCATGGAATGGGCTGCCGATCAATTCCGAAGAATCAGTCCTCATCGTCCTCAAAATCATCTTCGTCATCGTAGTCATAATCATTTAACGGTTCTTCTTCCTGTACCGCATATTCCTCTCTGGCAGGTGCCTGAGCCGGTGCAACGGAAGCGCTTGCGCCACCCTCCATCGGAGAGAGCTGGCTTCTGTTCTGATTAACAAGATCATGATAATCCTGCAATGTACTGTTCAACTGTTTGTACTTGTCGCCCACGTCGGCAAGTGCATTTCCGAGAACGCCGGAAATATTCGCAAGAAGCTGATCGGTGTATGTGATGGCGCTGGTACGGATGTTATTTGCATCCTCCTGCGCGGCATCGATGATGTCCTGTGCCTGGCGGTTTGCCTCGTTCACGGTATCATATGCGCGGGCGTTGGCCTGCTTCATGATATCGGTGCTGTCCATAAGCTTCTCAGCCTGCGCCTTAGCCTCTTCGATAATATTGCCTGCTTTTGCCTCTGCGTCAGCAAGGATCGCGTCCTTGTTGCCGATAATCTTCTGATATCTCTTAATCTCATCCGGAGTCTTCAGTCGAAGCTCACGGAGAAGTTCTTCAATTTCTTCCTTATTTACGATGATCTTCGTAGTTGAAAGCGGCTGATAACGACAATTTTCAACGTACTCTTCAATTTCTTCAATAATCTGCTCAATTCTACTGCTACTCATCTGATCGTCTCCCCTTACTCTCACTTAATTATGCCCAAGACATCGCTCTTCTATCCTACATCCCCCGAACAGAAAAACTATTCACGTACCTTTATCTTACTGTGAATCTGTTCAGCGACAAAAGGCGGAACGAACTCACTGATATCTCCTCCGAATGCAGCTACTTCCTTCACAGTAGTTGAACTCAGATACGAATACTGCAGAGATGTGAATAAAAATGTCGTGTCGACATCCGGAGCAAGCTTTTTATTTGTTTGCGCCATCTGGAGTTCATACTCAAAATCGGTAATCAGGCGCAGTCCCCTTACAATAACATTTGCTCCGCATTCCCGTGCAAAATCCACTGATAACCCTTCAAATGCGTGAACCTGCACATTCGGAATGTCTTCCGTAGCTTTCTTAAGTATATTAACACGTTCATCTACAGAAAACAACGGAGTTTTTGCAGAATTGTGCAAAACCCCAATGATGACTGTATCAAATAATTTGGACGCTCTTTTGACGATATCAATATGTCCGTACGTGACCGGATCAAAGGTTCCGGGATATACCGCAATACTCATTTTTAATTCTGTACCTCTTTTTTTCTAAGGAATAGATGCTCGTTTGTTTTGTATGTCTTCCATTTAAAACACTCAAAGCCGGATTCCTCGATCCATCCGAAATCCGTATCTCTGGATGCCTCAATGACGATGACCGTGTCCTCCGTGATACAGGATGATGTGCGAAGCGCTTCCATCACCTCTTTCTCCAGATCATGAAGATACGGCGGATCCATGAAGACCACATCGAAGGGCTCGTGGTTTGCCAGGCTCTTCACAGCGGATACCGCGTCCATCTGATAAACCTCTGCCTGATCCGCCAGACGGCAGAAGGCCAGATTCTCTTTGATAACCTCTACCGCCTTGCGGCTCTGGTCTACAAAACAACAGCTCTGCGCACCACGGCTCAGAGCTTCAATTCCGATTGCACCGCTTCCCGCAAAAAGATCAAGGAAACAAGCCTGCGGAATGTCATTCTGCATAACATTGAAGAGTGTCTCCTTGATCCTGTCAGTCGTCGGTCTTGTATCTCGTCCCGGCAGAGTCTTCAAAGGAAGACTTCTGCACTTACCGGCAATTACTCTCATTTATTCCATATCCTCTTTATACTGAATTCTCCAATCAAGATCGCCTCTGTCAAGACCCATGATCAGCATCTCGGCGGTAGCAATATTTGTAGCAACCGGAATGTTGTACTGATCACAACAGCGAACGATCTTCATCACGTCTGGTTCTCTCGGGCTTGGAATCGCCGGATTGTAGAAAAAGATGACCATATCCATGTCATTGCGCTCAATCATCTCTGTAAACTGCTTGTCACCGCCAAGACCACCGGCAAGGAACTTGTGAATGTGAAGGCTGGTCACCTCTTCAATTCGTCTGCCTGTCGTTCCTGTAGCATAAATCTCATGTCTCGCTAATATTCCTTTATACGCGATGCAGAAGTCCTCGATCAGACTTTTCTTGCTGTTGTGCGCAATAATTCCAATGTTCATTTGGTTCCGGCTCCTTCCTCATGTCATGAAAGAATTATGATATTTAATTGCTTAAGAAATCTTCCTATAACAATCACTTTTCCATGTTTTATATTGGTACAATTATAACAAATGCACAAAGATAAGGCAATACACATTTCTTTTTTGTATATTTTATTCATTATCTTTTAAATTCTTCAGACGATTAGGG
>JAIKXQ010000005.1 GCA_024684035.1 Eubacterium sp.
TACTGCTATGTCGAGATCGAGGGAATCAAGGCAAAGGATCTCGGAAAGGCTTATAACGTTTCCGTGAAAAAGGGAAGTTCGACATTTACTGTGAAGGCAAGCGTGCTTTCCTGGTCGGACACGGTTCTCGGAGGAAAAACAGGTGATGCTGCTACGGTAAACATGGCAAAGATGGTTTATCGTTACAGTGAGAAAGCAACTGCATATTTTGAGAAATGATGGTTCTTCCGGTTGTTTATGTATGAACCGGAAGAGGAGTGCAGAAGGCGCGGTTCCCGAATGGGAACCGCGTTTTTTTTCATGGGAAATTGCTTCGAATTCTCTATGAGACAAAACGCTCCGCCAAAATGCGCATCTCGCAGATGTGAAGATCGCGGAGCACTTTTGGCAAACCTTCCGGATTGTGTTATAATACATAGTATTTGTAATCTCAGCACAGAAGGAACATGAGCCGAAAGGGCGTGAGGATTACAGATCAAGGAAGAATGAGGGAGTCAGAAATCGTATGATTAAGTCGGGAAAAAGAAGAATACTACTTGCGGCTTTGCTGAGTGCCTGTATCGGTTTATCCGGATGCGGTGGAGCTGTGTCGGAAAGCACAGCCGTTTCATCAGAATCCATCGATGCAGATGCAAAAGAGATGCTGCAGGATGCGAAAGAGGAGGTTCTGGCCACATCTCCGGAAAAGGTAAATAAAGTGACAGAGCTCCTGACTACCAGTGAAGACAAAAAGAAAGAGAAGGATGATCTCGCAGAAGCGAGGAGACAGCAGGAGGCAGCGCTTCAGGAGCAGGTCAAAAACAAGCTGGAGTCAATGACCCTCGAGGACAAAGTCGCCCAGATGTTTGTTGTCACGCCGGACGGGCTGACGGATATGACAAATGTGCTTGCTGCGGGACCTGTTGCGCAGAGAAGGCTTAATCAGATTCCGGTAGGCGGAATCTGTGTTACGGAACAGAATCTTGCCGGAGCTGATAAACTGAAAGAGATGTTGAATAATCTGCAGATTTTCCACAATGAGAGGATCGGTGTGCCGATGTTTACTTTCGTTGCGGAAGAGGGCGGCGCTTATGCGAGAATTGCCGGCACATCCGGTTTTTCGGAAATCGGTGCGCTTCCGGTCATGTCGGAGATCGGCGCATCAGGAGATGCCGCTCAGGCAAAAGCCGTTGGACAGCAGATTGGTACATATCTTTCTGAACTTGGGATTAATTTCGATCTTGCTCCCTGTGCGGATGTTCTGGTAGATCCTTCCAACACTTCCATGGCGCAGCGTTCCTTTGGCAGTGATCCTGCTGTGGTATCGGAGATGGCTATTTCCGAGATGCAGGGACTTGAAGAGCAGCATGTGCAGGCTGTGTTTACACATTTTCCCGGAATGGGGTCTGCGGCAGAGAATCCTGAGGCCGGGACTGTCCTCTGTCAAAGAACCAGAGAAGAACTGATGGAGAATGAAGTGGTGCCGTACCGGAATGCCATTCCGAACGGTCTCTATTGCATTATGGTATCCAATGTCTCCTATCCACAGGTTACGGGAGATGAAATGCCGGCATCTCTTTCTTCCGGGATTATAACGGATATGCTGAGAACGGATCTCGGCTATGACGGAATTGTGATGACGGATGCTCTGAATATGAAGGCGGTCACAGATCATAATACTTCTGCAGAGGCCGTCGTTATGGCAGTGAAAGCCGGTGCTGATATGGTACAAAGACCCACCGATCTGAGCGAGGCCTATCAGACGCTGTTGAAGGCGGTCCGGAACGGTGAGATTGAAGAGAGCAGGATTGATGAGTCGGTGAAGCGGATTCTTCGCGCCAAGTATGCGATGCAGAATGCGGGAATCAGCGCACCTGTAATGTCGAACTGATTGACTTTTCCATTCGGGAGGAAAAAACTATTTGAGAAGAATAAGCAGAACTGCAGCGTACACGTCACTGTTTCTGGCCGGAGTTCTGGCAGTTGCAGTCATCGGTTGCGGAAAAAAAGCGTCTCTGAAAAACGAATATTCCGAGACGGAACAGTTGTTCACGTCTTCCTATGAAACCGGAGATTTGTACAATTACTACGAACCGAAGTACTATGTGCGCGACGGAGAGAAGATGACGTACACCGACAGTGAGAATTATGCTTATCGTCTGGGAATCGATGTGTCGGAGCACAACGGAACGGAAATTGACTGGGAAAAGGTTCGGGACGACGGCTACGACTTTGTCTTTATAAGGCTCGGATACAGAGGCTACTCCGAGGAGGGGGCGCTGAAAATGGATCCTAATTTTGAGGCGAATTACGAGGGCGCCCGAAAGGCAGGACTGGATGTCGGTGTCTATTTTTTCTCACAGGCGGTAAGCACGGAAGAAGCGGAGGAAGAGGCCGCCTTTGTCCTGAAGAAACTAAAAGACAGGGACCTGCAGATGCCGGTGGCCTACGATCTGGAGAACATTGAAAATGACGCGGCAAGAACCGATGAGGTGAGCGGCGCCCAGCATACAGAGAATGTTAAAACATTTTCGATGAAGATCGTTGAAGGCGGTTATGATGTCATGCTCTACTCCAATCTTATGTGGGAGACCTTCAAACTCAATATGAGAGAACTCTATGATCTCCCGGTCTGGTTCTCCGGATACGCGGATACGCCGCAGACAACGTATGATTTTTCCATCTGGCAGTACAGCAATACCGGAATTGTGGATGGAATCAACGGAAATGTTGATTTGAATATTGAGATGATTCCGAAGAAAAAATAAGAGACGGGGTCAAAAAAGCTACAAAAAGCTAGAAAAAAGCACCAAAAAAGCACCAAAAAAGCAGGGTCGGATTTGGGACGTAACAACGTCTGAGGCAAGTCCACCCTGCTTTTTTCGGTTATTCACGGTCTTTTCCGGCCGTTTATGTCAGTTTCGTCATATCAACGCCAGGCAACTCCCGTCAACCGAACCGCTCCGGGGTCATTTTTTTTCGTGTCACGGTGTCATAGAAACAGAAGTATTCCGGATGATGTCGTGACTGACTCCATTCAAACATGACGCCGTTGGAGTTGTAGGTCTGTCCGGTGATCACGGAGACAAAGTCATAATCAGACAGATCAAGGTATTTGGTGTCGACCTGTGTTGCCCTCTCTGCAGTAATCCTTCGTTTGCTGGTTACGATCTGCATACCCAGCTGATCCTCAAGATAATGATAGATGGATTTGCCGGCGATGGCGGGGGTCAGTCCCTGAACTTCGGATGCGCGAAAGATGTTTATATCAAAAATAACAGGTTTCTCATTGAGAAAACGGATGCGCTGGATAAAGAGCACCCGGGTTCCAAACGCAAAACCTGTGCGTCTGCTGAGATGTTCATCTGTCACAAGATCGGTGAATTGGATCACCCTTGTATAGGCATCCAGATGATTTCTCCGGGCGGATTCGCTGAAGGTCTCAATGCCGCCGATGGTGAACGTGGATTTCTGGAGGGGACGATAGATGACCTGTACCCCTTTGCCGTGCATGGTCTGCACATAGCCTTCGCCGGCGAGAATAGAAAGGGCGCGTCTCACGGTGTTGCGGGAACACTGATAGGTAGCTGTGAACTGGGTCTCGGATGGAAGAAGCGTTCCGAAAGGGTAGGTGCTGTTTTCGATTTTGGCCTTTATATCTTTATAAATGATTTGAAACTTTCCGGCGGGCATAACATAAAAATCCTTGGTCTTGTGTTTCGGTGTATTTCTAATTGCATCTTTTATAAAAATAATATCACATTTTTTTAGATATAAATCCTTGTTCAAACAAGTATTTGCGTAAATGATGGTAAAAGTGTGCCAATATCAGAATATTTGGCCGCGCAGAGCAAATGAACGGCAAGTTGGCAGCATAAACCAAATCCTACTGCAAAAAAACAAAGAATCAGTTATAATAAAAGAAGTGGGGATTTATAGTCAGGAAAACAAGGATTACACTCTGTTTTCCTAATATTTTTATACAGAATGTTCGATAAAATATATATTAAAGGTATTGCTCCGGGCGCCTTTCGTCCTGCTGCGCTCACCGGGAGGATTGAGGGGTGGGGGAGTTGAAGTCCGCTTGCGGACTTCGTTCCAGAAAAGAAATGTGAATAATCAGGAAGGTTGCAAAAGTCATATGAAGAGGAAAAGATCTAAGAAGCAGTTCTCAAAAAAACAATTCCCGAAGCTGCTGGCGGTGCTTGTATCTGCCGGCATGATGATGACTCTTTCTTCAGGTTCTTCAGGTCGTGTTTACGCGGAGAATCCACAGGAGGCCGATGGCGGATATATTGAGATGGAGGAAAGCTGGGATGATGGTGTTCCTGCGTCTGAGGAAGATGTGGATCTGTCAGATGCGGATGTGATTCATCTTGAAGAGGCAGAACAGCCGGAGGATGTTCAGACAGATGCTCAGACTCCGGAGAATGGCCTGTACGGAAGCTATGCGGAGGATCCAGAGGATTCCGGCGATGACTTTTATTCTCCGGAAGCGGACATGGATGAGCTGACCGGTGCAGGAGAGTACACGGCCTGGCCTTTTACTGCGAAGGCTGCGGCAAATGACAGCAGCGGACAGTTGTTGAGTCGTTTTCCTGTCGTGAGGAATCAGGGAAATTACAATACCTGCTGGGCGTTTACTGCCATTGGAATGATGGAGATGAGCATGATCAGTCAGGGGAGAGCAGGGACGAGTGTGGATTACAGCGAGCTTGCGCTGGCCTACAGTTCCTACCACCTTCCGGATGATCGTTTCGGAGGTCTTGAGGGAGATCTCAACAGTCTGGCAAATGGAGGGGATTTTCTCTCCGGAGGAGGCAATATGGTAATTGCCCTTCCCACGCTCTTTACATGGGCGGGAGCGGTCGGAGAGACGGATGTTTCCTATAGCAGGGCATCTGCCGTAAGTGCCTCGGGACTTTCCGCGGATCTTCAGCGAAAGGATCAGGCGCATATCAGGGAACTGCGGCTCTTTAATGTCAAAGAGAATCCAAATGCCGTCAAGCAGTGGATCCGGGAAAACGGAGCCGTGAGTTTTACTATGTATAAGTCGTCGGATTTCAGGACATATTACAACAGCACAAAGAATTCTTATTACGTGAACACCGGGATGGTCGCGAATCATGCCGTGGATGTAGTAGGCTGGGATGACGCCTTTCCGGGATCGGCCTTTGCCAACAACAGGAGTTCGAGCGGTGCTCCAAGGAACGGTGCCTGGCTGGTCCGGAACAGCTACGGGAGTAACAATTATGGTTTTTACGGTTATTTCTGGCTGTCCTATGCGGATGCCTCCATCGGAGATACGGTATACGGAGTTGTAGCCGAATCGGCGAACAACTATATGAACAACTACCAGTATGACGGAGCAGGGTATTCCGTGAATATCGAGACGAAGCAGGCCGCCAATATTTTCAGAGCCCGGACAGGCAACGGCGAGACTCTCAAGGCAGTGGCGGTGGGGCTGGCCGGTTCTGACTTATCGTATACCGTAGAGATTTACCGGAATCTGCAGGATCTGTCCGATCCCACCAGCGGAGAACTCTGCAGTGCCTCCACAGTAAATGGCAGTATAAGCCAGGCGGGAATCTATACGGTGAAGCTTAAGAAGGCGGTGCAGTTGAATCTGGGCGAGTATTATGCAGTTGTCGTCACAGTCAACGGATCGGGCGCAAGGGTTATGGCAGAGTCCTCCTATAACAGAGGCGGCGACCTGAGAATCTCGGCATCTATGAAGCGGCAGCAGAGCTTTGTGAGAAGCGGGAGGAATTCCACCTGGATAGATCTCAAAGACGGCTGGTCGTCGTATTACAATCATCCGGAGGGCGGAAATCTGCGGATTAAAGCCTTTACGGATACGGTAGGAGATGGTGCAGCGATCATTTCGGATGGGCCGTATGGACAGGAATCCGTCGATGCAGTGCCTATGTACCGTCTGTATAATGTGGTCACCCAGGAGCATTTTTACACATCCAGCGCACATGAGCGGAGTGTTCTCATATCCGTCGGCTGGACTGATGAGAAGATTGGCTGGTATGCGCCGAAGACCGGCGATCCGGTTTACCGTCTATATAACAAAATACTGCGTGATCATCACTATACGACCAGCAAACAGGAGAGAGATACTCTGGTAAATCTCGGATGGATCAGCGAAGGAATCGGCTGGTATTCTGACCCGGACAAGGGAGTGCCTTTGTACCGGCAGTTCCATCCGGGATTGACATCAGGATCACATAATTATACAGTCAGCAAGTATGAGGCTTCTGTCCTGATTTCACGCGGCTGGAAGGATGAGAAAATCGGCTGGTATGGAGTAAAAACGAATAATTGAGCGATGGGAACGGATGCATAAAATCACGCATCCGTTCTTGTTTTATGAGAAGAATGAGAGGATGCGTAGCTCGCAGATGGGAAGATCGCTTCGCGATTCTGCTCGCGCGCCTTTCGTCTGCTGCGCTCACCGGGAGGATTGAGGGGATGGGGGAGTCGAAGTCCGCTTGCGGACTTTTTTGCGAGAAAGAGAACTTGCGCCGAAGATGAGAGAGAGGTATAATCTTGGATGTATGACCTTCGGGACATGAAGGGTATTTACGAAGGAACCTTTACATCATAAAATAAAACAGAGAGGATAAAAATGGATCAGATCGCAGTTTTGATTCCTTGCTACAATGAGGGGAAAACGATAGAGAAAGTCGTCAAAGATTTCAAACGTGTACTTCCGGAAGCTGTCATCTATGTGTATGACAACAATTCAAGTGACGGGACTGCCGAGATCGCAGCCGCTGCAGGTGCTGTTGTCCGCCATGAATATCAGCAGGGAAAGGGAAATGTCATCCGGCGTATGTTCGGGGAGATCAATGCATGTTGTTATGTAATGGCCGATGGAGACGATACCTATCCGGCAGAGAGCGCCCGCGAGATGGTAGACAAGGTGCTTTACAGGAATGCTGACATGGTGGTCGGTGATCGACTGTCTTCGACTTATTTCGAGGAGAATAAGCGTCCCTTCCATAATTTCGGAAATACGATCGTGAGAGGAAGTATCAATACTCTCTTCAAGAATGATATTAAAGATATCATGACCGGATATCGCGCATTCAGCAGACGGTTTGTGAAGACCTTCCCGATTCTATCAAAAGGATTTGAGATCGAGACAGAGATGAGCATTCATGCCATTGACAAGAATCTTGCGGTGGACAATGTGGTTATTCAGTACAGGGATCGACCGGAGGGAAGCGAGTCCAAGCTGAATACATATTCGGACGGTTTTAAAGTGCTTCGGACAATTGTCCGCCTTTTCCGTACATACCGGCCGCTGAGGTTCTACAGCATGCTCAGTCTTCTTATGATTATTGTTGCCGGAATTCTCTTTGCACCGATCGGTGTTACCTATGTGCAGACCGGTCTGGTGCCCAGATTCCCTACGCTGATTGCCTGCGGTTTCATTGTTCTGGCAGCCATCGTTTCTTTCTTTGCGGGAATGATCCTGCAGTCGATTTATTCGCATGAGAGACAGCGTTTCGAATTGGATCTGTACAGGGAAATGGAGTCGGATTCTGAGAGAATGATCATAGAGGCAAAAGGCCGCGAAGAAGGAAGAGGCTGAGCCGGAATAACAACAGATACGGAGGATAAGAGCTTCGATGGACAAAATTCTGAAACTCTATAAAAAATACTATGAGGTCATCGCCTATCTCTTCTGGGGGGTGATGTGCACACTTGTAAGCTTCGGCACTTATGCAGTGTTTATTCGTCTGTTCAGAGGAATGAAGAATTCTTCCTTCCGGATGTTCGGAACGGAATTTGCCATGAATATTTTCTGGGCGACAGCTCTTTCCTGGCTTTGCGCGGTATCCTTTGCCTTTGTGACAAACAAAATCCGTGTATTCCGTAGCCCGTCCTGGGCACCCGGAGTAGTCTTCCCGGAATTGTTTAAGTTTTTCGGGGCGAGAATTGTTACCGGTATTGTGGAGATCGTCGGGGTACCGCTTCTTGTATCTCTGGGAATGAATCAGGTACTCTTCCATACAGAAGGGTTCCTGGCAAAGATCGTAATCAATGTGATTGTGATTATCCTGAATTACGTGTTCAGCAAATTGTTCGTTTTTCGCGGGGACAAAGAAGACGCCAAGGCGGACGGGACGGCCTGCTGATCAATAACCCGGGAAGAAAATGACTTTGATATCTGTATCGGAACAAAGATCGTCCGGGTTTCGTCAGTGTCCGGGAATGAAGCGAAGGAAATCAGAAAGATAAGAAACGGCAGGCAGTTTGATCCGGATGACCCGGATGAAACTGCCTGCCGTTTTTTTATCTCATAGGAAATTGCTTTGCATTCCCTATGAGACAAAAACGCTCCGCGGGATGCGTCATCATTGCTTATTTCACTTCCGAAGCTCCGTAGGGAAGTGACTCGTTATAATTGCGGGCGTTCTCCATGGTGACTGCGGCAATGGCCTGCAGAGCCTCTCTGGTGAAGAAAGCCTGGTGAGAGGTGAGTACCAGGTTCGGGAACATCATGAGACGTGCGACAGTGTCGTCGCTCAGATAGTCATCGGAGTGGTCTGTATACACGTTCTCGTTCTCGCCCTCGTACACATCGAGTGCAACCGCGTGGAACTTTCCGGCTTTGAGACCCTGGATAAGTGCCTCGACATCGATGAGCGGACCGCGGGAGGTATTCACAAGCATTACGTTATCTTTCATCTGTGAAATGGCATTGGCATCGATCAGATGGTAGGTTCCGCCCTCGCCCATGATGAGTGGCGCGTGCAGGGAGATGAGATCGGATTTCTGGAGGAGCTCATCCTTTGATACGTAAGTGAGAAGCCCCTCTTCTTCCAGACTTTTGTTGGGAAAAGCATCCCAGCCGAGTACAGTCATGCCGTAACCTTTGCAGATTCTTGCCATGCATACACCAATGCGTCCGGTTCCCATGATTCCGGCGACCTTATTGTGAAGGTCGATGCCGAGGAGACCACTGAGGGCGAAGTTGTTATCGCGAACCTTATTGAAGGCCTTGGGAATTCTGCGGTTTGCGGACTGAATGATTGTCATGGCGTGTTCTGCCACTGCGTACGGGGAATAGGCCGGTACCCGGAGAACAGTCATGCCGTATTCCTTTGCTGCCTTGAGATCTACGTTGTTGAAACCGGCGCAGCGGAGAAGAATAAGGTTCACACCGCATTTGTGAAGGATTTCGATGACGGACCGGGGGGCTTCATCGTTTACGAAGATGCAGACAGCCTCGAAGCCGTCTGCAAGATGGGCGGTCTCCTTTGTGAGACGGCTCTCGAAATAATGGATGTCCACGTTGTAGGCTCCGACACCCCGGTCTTTGCTGAGTTCGCTGAAGAAAATGCGGTCGTAGTCTTTGGTGCCGAAAAAGGCGATTTTCAGAACCTCTACTTTTTTATTCTTCGGAGCCATTTCGGAGAGCACGCTGAGGATGCCCTCCATAGCCTCTTCTTCATCCGGTCCGTCGATCTCGATATGAAGGACGGAACCTTTGATCGCATCAAGTTTGAGGATTTGAAGAACATTTTTGCCGGAGGCGATGGCGTCATCGAGACGGATCGTTACCTGACTGCTGTAATTGGTACATGCCTGCGCGAGCATAGCGGCCGGTCGGGCGTGGATACCAAGGGGGTTGAGCACAGTATAGTCTGTCGTTTTCATAGTTATCCCTTTCCTTTGCAAATGAATGCGTTTCTTTTCGCATAACGGCACTTAATGAAAGCTGTCGATATATGGTTTACTTTATATTATGACACAAAAGAAGGTATAATAACACATAAATTTGCTATAAATAAAAAGATAATGATATTTTTGAGAAGATGTAGAGCGGGAGGAAGCATGAGATATTATATTGCGGATATGCACTTTTTTGACGGCGGTGTGATGAAAGAGATGGATCGAAGACCTTTCGGATCCGTGGAGGAAATGCACGACTGTATGATCGATCGCTGGAACAAAAAGGTAAAGAAGAGGGATGAGGTATTTGTGCTCGGGGATATGTTTTCCTGGAAAGGCGCAGACGTCCCATCCATCAACAGGATTCTTGCGCAACTGAGGGGGAAAATTTACCTGGTCAGTGGGAATCACGACGGAAGCTGGCTGCACAGAGATGGAATCAATCTCGACCGATTCCGTTGGATCAGACCCTATGCGGAGATTACAGATCAAAACAGAAATGTGGTGCTCTGTCATTATCCGATTCCTTTTTTCGGCAAGAATCATATGAGGGATGCAGGGGGAAAACTGAAGACGTTTATGGTGCACGGCCATGTGCATGATACCGCGGAAGCCGCACTTCTCTACAGGTTTGAGGAAATGAGCCGGAGAGAAAAAATAACCACAGCAGCGGGTGACGTGGAGAGCATGGAGTGCAATCTGATCAACTGCTTCTGTGGTTATTCGGATTATCAGCCTTTAAGTCTGGATGAATGGATCGTGCTTCGGGATCGTTACAGCACCCACCTGTAAGTCCCGGCGAATCTAGTATAGCTGTTCTTAAATAACTCGACCAAATACTTGCCTGCTTGCCCGAATAGCGCGCATCAGAAAGCCTCAGCGTAACCCGCTACGCTTACGTTTTCTGGTACGCACTCTCAGACAAGCATTCGGCGCATTAGTCGAGTTATTTTTCGACCGCTATACTAGTGTCGCGGGGGCCTGCGGTAGAGATCCAGTGTCTTGAGGACGATTTCATCCCAGTTGTATTTCCGGCAGATGAAATCTGCGGCCTCCTGTTTGTATTTTTTCACAAGATCAGGATTGTCCAACAGCTTCTGGAGATGGAAACTCAGGTCGTCCACATCGCTCTTCCGGAAAGACTCTGCATGGTCACCAACCACATCTGTACATTCGGTGATGTCACTGGTGAGACAGCAGTTGCCGAAGCTCATGGCTTCCAGAAGACTCAGCGGCATGCCCTCAAGATCAGAGGGGAGTGTGTAGATGTATGCATTGCTGTACAGTTCGGCGAGCATTCTTCCCTGTATGAAGCCGGTGAAGATAACATTGTCACCGGCCTCTTTTCTGAGCTCTTCCAGGAAGGCATCCGTATCGGAGCTTCCCCCGGCGATGACAAGCTTTTTGTCCGTGTGAATCCGGTTCCAGGCGTGGATCAGGTAGCGGAGACCTTTTTCCGGAACGATCCGGCCCAGATAGAGCACATAGTCATTCGTCTTCAAACCGTATTGTTCGGTGATGAGTTTTGCCTCGACTTTTTCCGGACGGTTGACGCCATTCGGGATAAACACTGTCTCGCGGCCGTAGGTGTCCATGAAGTACTGCTGAACGCCGCGGCTGAGAACGATAATCTGATCCGCGTGTTTGGCGGCCTGTCTTTCTCCGGTACGAATATACCAGGAGGCAAAGCCACCCCATTTGGCTCTCTGCCAGTCAAGTCCGTGAATGGTTACGATCACTCTCTTGCCCAGGAGTTTCGGCAAAAAGCACATAAACGCCGGTCCCTCGGCGTGGATATGTACGACATTAAAGCGTCTGAAAGCGGTGATAATGGCGCTGGTGAAAGAACTGGATACGGCAGCCATTCCCTTGCGGTCGATGGTCGGTACTTTTCGTACACGCACACCCCTGTAAAAGCCGGTTTTCTTTGTCTCCGCCATATCGGATGAGTCAAAACCGGCGCCGGATACATGCTTTCCACCCCGGTTGTATATGGTGACGCGATGTCCCAGACGTGCCATTCGCGTGGCTAATTCATCGACAACGACCTCGATGCCTCCCTCGCGGGATGGAACGCGCTTGTGTCCGAACATGGCGATCCGAAGAGGCGCGCGGCGGGATGATTCTGTAGTATTATGCCACGGAGTATTCCCGGTTCTGTTTGTTTGGTTGCTGTTCAATGTTACGTAATCCCCCAAAAAATCTTTGGGTTTATTATCTCACATTTGAATGAAAAACACCACAAAAACGCTCTGCTTGCAGATTTTGATGTACATATACTATAATAAAAAGCTGTCGGCTGTTTCGGCCGGGAAAGAAATGCGCGAGAGGAGTTTTTCATGGAAGCAGTAACAGATATTGTGGAGCAGTTTGACTCTCTGGTCTGGGGGATACCAATGCTGGTGTTGCTCATCGGCACGGGAGTTTTTTTGAGCGTGCGGCTCGGATTTATGCAGTTTTGCAGATTCGGATACATTATGAGGCACACGGTAGGCCGGCTGTTTGAGAAGAAGGAGAACCGGGAGGGTTCCCTCACTCCCGTGCAGGCGGTGACAACGGCGCTGGCAGGAACCGTCGGCACCGGAAATATCGCGGGTGTGGCCGGTGCCATCGCGCTGGGAGGACCCGGTGCCATCTTTTGGATGTGGATCGCGGCATTGTTCGGAATGTGCACAAAGTACTCGGAAATACTGTTGGCTGTGCATTACCGCAAGAAAAACGACAAAGGAGATTTTGTCGGAGGACCGATGTATTATATCCGGAATGGACTGGGAGAGAAATGGAACTGGCTTGCGGTGATCTTTTGTATCTTCGGTTCGATTGCGGCCCTGGGCACCGGAAATATGACACAGATCAATACCATTGCCACATCGATCGGTTCGGTTGTCCAGTCTTTTCACGAGTCCATTCCGCAGGAGGGACTTGGCGTTGTCTATATGGCGGTTGGAATTGCTGCCGCACTTGTCACAATTCTGGTGCTCTTCGGAGGGATGCAGAGAATCGGAAATGTGACGGAAAAACTTGTGCCGATGATGGCTCTCGTATACATTCTGGCCGCGATCACCGTTGTTCTGACACACGCAGGCAGGATTGGGAACGTGTTTGCACAGATCTTTCAGGGAGCCTTTGCTCCCTCAGCCATCAGCGGAGGACTTGCCGGTGTGGCTGTGCAGCAGGCGATCAAGGCCGGATTCGGAAGAGGTATTTTTTCGAACGAGGCGGGACTCGGAACAGCACCGATTGCTCATGCGGCAGCGGACGTTGAGCATCCGGTACAGCAGGCAATGTACGGTGTCTTTGAAGTGTTTATGGATACCATCGTGATCTGCACCCTGACAGCGATGGCGATTCTCATATCCGGCTGTGCACCGGAATTCTACGGACAGTCCGCCGGAACAGATCTGACCATCATGGCATTCGGAACGACCTTTGGAAACAGAATTGCATCTACGGTAATTGCACTCTGTATCACGATGTTTGCCTATTCCACACTGCTTTCCTGGGCTCTCTACGGCGGACGATGCTTTGAGTTTTTATTCGGTCGTAAGGGGATGAAAGTATACTATGTCATCTACGTTGCCTTTGTGATCCTGGGGGCAAATGTAAAACTTGGTCTGGTCTGGACCATTGCGGATGCTATGAATGCGCTGATGGCGGTACCGAACCTGATTGCGGTGCTTGCGCTTTCTCCGGTTGTGTACACAGTGACGAAGAAATATTTTGTCTCATAAGAAAGTACTTTGCTTTTTCTATGAGACAAAATGCCCCGCTGGCGGACTTTGTTTCCCCCAAAAACTTATGTTTTGAGAGAGGAAAAGAGAAAGAGCGCGCGAAACTTCCCGGAGGAAAGAAGAGTCTGATAAAAAAATGCAGCAAAAAACGGTATTTCCGACGGATTTACTAATTACAAATGATATACAAACGTATTATAATGATTCATGGTTCTTTTTTTGTCGCTATTAACAGCAAGGAGTAATACAGTGAAACATTCAGGCATACGGAAATTTTTCTTTTGTCTGGGAGTCATCCTGGAAACACTGCTGATTTCTCTGGCAGTGCTTTTGATTTTTTCCTATCGGTGGATGATGACGGCCTGGGCAGATATGTCGATCGATGAGCTGCTGTTTCAGCTCAGCCAGCCTCTGCAGGGAACCGGAGGCGGAATGATCGGAAAATATATCATAAACGCTGTCGTGCCGGCGGTGATTGCGGCGGTAATCTTCGGGTTTGTGATGGTGCGTTTCCGGAAGAAACGTGCGGTGAAGATTATATTTGCAGTGCTTCCTGTGGCAGCAGTACTGTCGGTGGCCTGTACGGCAAGACTGGCGTGGGTGACCCTCGGCGCGGACGAGTACTTCGGAGCAGAACAGACAGTGTCCTCCTCCGGTACGGGCAGTGCGGACTTTATTGAAACATACTATGTGGATCCGGCCACTGCGAAGGTTATCTTTCCGGAGAAAAAGAGAAATTTGATTTATATTTTCCTCGAATCCGTGGAGATGACCTACACGGGCAAGGAAAACGGCGGTGCATTTGAGCAGGGATGCATACCGGAGCTCACGGAGCTGGCGAAAGAGAATTATTGTTTTGCCGGAAAAGGAAGTAAGGAGCTGGAGGGAGGTATATCTATGCCTGGAAGTACATGGACCATCGGAGCCATGTTTTCACAGACCTCGGGTCTTCCTCTTCAGGTTGCCTTCGGAGGAAACAGCATGGAGTCCCAGTCCTCATTTTTTCCCGGGGTGACCACCATTGGAGATATGCTCCAGAAAGAGGGATACAACCAGACCCTTCTGATCGGATCAGACGCGACCTTTGGCGGACGGCGGCTGTACTTTACAGAACATGGTAATTACAATATGGAAGATTACCCTTATGCAAAAGAGTCGGGAAGGGTCCCGCAGGATTACCATGTGTTTTGGGGATATGAGGATGCGAAACTCTTTGAGTACGCGAAAGAGGATCTGCTGAAACTTTCGAAATCCGATCAGCCCTTTAACCTGACAATGCTGACCGTGGATACGCACTTTGAGGACGGTTATGTCTGCGAACAGTGCCCGGACACTTATTGGACCCAGTACGCGAACGTCATGGCCTGCTCCAGCAAGCAGGTGGATGCGTTCGTCAAGTGGTGCCAGAAACAGGATTTCTACGAGAATACGACCATCATTATTAACGGGGATCATCCGACGATGGACGCGGACTTCTGCGAGAATGTGGACAGTTCGTACCAGAGAAGGACATATACCTGCGTGATCAATCCTGCGGTGGAGCCGGAACAGCCGGACAAACACAGGACATACACGACCTTTGATAATTTCCCCACGACGGTTGCGGCTCTTGGAGCAACCATTGAGGGAGACCGACTGGGTCTCGGAACGAACCTGTTATCATCGAGAGATACACTGGCCGAGGAACTTGGAGTGAAGGAAATGGCTGCAGGACTGCGGAAGCAGTCAAAGTATCTGCAGAAGCTCAGCGATATTGACCAGACCTTCCGTCATGGAGAGACGCAGATCAATGATTCATTTACGGCGGATTTTATCTTCAAAGAATCGGAGAAACATGACGGCCAGATCGTAGCCGGACTCAAGAACATAAAAGTCCCGAAGGGGACGATGCTGACCGGAGCTGCCTATGAGATCTATTCGAAAAGTGACGAGAGCGATGCTACAATGATTACGGTCAAATTGGACAGCGACAGCTCGTATGATGAGGACTGTCTGGCCAGATATATCACGGAGAGCGATTTCTCAACGAAGAACCGGATTATCTACTGCAAGGCATACCTGGTTCAGAATGATACGAATCTCTACTTTGTGGGCTCCGCGGCAATCCCAAACAGTAAGTATGAGGGCGGCGGAAAGAAATACAGAGATCTACTGAAACAGTGTCAGGAAGAGCTGAACGAGGGAGAAGATGTCGATGTAGAGACGACGGATCCCATGGGATTTCCGGCAAAGAAAAACCAGGAAGAAGTGCAGGCAGACTCCGGACGGATGCTGCCATGATTCGAATTAAAAAAGAAGATTCACTTGCCCGGATATGGGGGGGTGAATCTTTTTTTTTACGGTATTGTGCTTACTCTGTCTCTTTCGCTTCGCGGAGGGGGCAGAGTTATGCAGCGCGAACACTTGGAAGCGGAGGACGAACGCGCGAGCATAGTGCGGGTGCGGGAGCAATGTTTGAAACCGCTTTGAACATCGCCCGAAGGGCATAAGACAAAGCGGTTGAGCTTTTTGCGGGAGCACCCCGCAATAAGCGGCGGAGCGCTGAGGACGAGAGCGACGTGTGAGCGTGTATACTCTGTTCCCTCCGCGATACTATTGGATTTTGCTTTAGCTCTTGGCAAGTGCCTCGGAAATAGCCCGCGCCAGCTGATCCGGGCAGGACGTGTTCTTGAAGCCGCAGGTGGTTCCGGCGAGAAGACCGGCGATTTCTTCGGCGGATCTTCCCTCTACAAGCCGGCTGATTCCTTTCAGATTTCCGTTGCAGCCGCCGGTGAAGGTGACGTTGCGGATGATCCCGTCCTCGAGATCAAAATCAATTTTTGTAGAACAGGTGCCTCTTGTGCGGTACTGGATGTGCTTCATGGTAAATCTCCTTAAATCGTTGAATTGTTATGTGTTTTATTCGGCAGGGCGGATCAGTTCCGGCAGTTCACGGATATCCATGAGAACGGAATCCGGAGCATCAACCTCGCCGAAGCCATAGGCGGCCCAGATAAAGGATATGCCGGCTCTGGGATCAGCGGCTGCAAGAACTTTTCCGGCCTCTCTGGCCGCGTTGCAGTCGTTTTGAATGTCGCCGATGTACACGGCTTTTTTCAGGTTGTGTTTTTCTGCAATCAGACGGATATTGTCAGCCTTGAGAAGATCGGTATCTCCCGGACAGAGGTGATCTTCGAAGTAGTCTTCGAGCGATGTTGCTGCAAGGAAGGTCTCGATATAGCCGGCCTGGCAGTTGCTGACAATATAGAGGGGATAGTTTTGATCCCGCAGGACTTTCAGCGTTTCTTCGAGCCCCGTAAAAGCTGCGGGTGCATGCTCTTCAAGGGCGTCATCTTCTGCAAGATACCATTTTTCCATAAGATCTTCCTGCTGCTGTATGGAAAGCTCCGGTAGAAGATCTGCGATGATATCCTCCAGGGGTTTTCCAAACTCCTTTTTTAAATCATCGGCACTCAGGAGCGGGCTGTCGCTGTTGCCGCTCGGGTGATGGATGTGAACACCCTCGGGAAATTCCCTGCGAAGGATTTTGTTCCAGGCATCGGCGACAATGGATGTTGAATCCCAGAGTGTGCCGTCCACATCAAAGATGATGCCGTCTGTCGTTATGGTTTTGTTGTTCAATTCTGCCTCCAAATCTTTCTGCCAAATGGCGGAAATCTTAGCGGACGTAGGCTACCATTGCATTATACTTCTTTGTGGGGCGGATGCAAGTGGCAAAAAGACCGGCTTTGTGCGATAATCGATAGCGAATGTTTCAGAGACTGGAGGATAACATGTCCGGAATAACAAGGAAATGTGAAATGAAGACGGAAGGGTGCGAGATGGATCTGACCCGAATTATAGAACCCCTGTGCAGCTGGTATGATCGCAGCAAGAGGGATCTTCCCTGGAGAAAGGATCAGGATCCCTATCACGTGTGGGTTTCGGAGATTATGCTCCAGCAGACCAGAGTAGAGGCGGTAAAGTCTTTTTACAGGAGATTTCTGCAGGAACTTCCCACGGTGGAGGATCTGGCATGCTGTGAAGAAGACCGGCTGATGAAACTCTGGGAGGGACTTGGGTATTACAGCCGTGTCCGAAATATGCAGACGGCGGCCAGACAGATTATGGAGGAGTACGGAGGAAACTTTCCGGATACGCGGGAGAAACTCTTGAAACTGAAGGGAATCGGTGCCTATACGGCAGGTGCGGTTGCTTCCATTGCCTTCAATGAACCGGTGGCCGCGGTGGACGGAAATGTCCTTCGTGTCATTACCAGACTGGAAAAGGATCCCCGTGACATTATGAAGCAAGCTGTGCGCACGGAATTTGACCGGAGAATCACGGAGGCGCTTGAGAAAACGTGCGGCGGAAGTGTGACTTCTTCGTCTTTTAATCAGGGAATGATGGATCTTGGAGCGGGAGTGTGTCTTCCCAATGCGGCGCCCTTATGCGGGAAATGTCCGCTGGCTTCTTTCTGTCGAGCACATGAGGCGGGAGTGGAGATGGATTATCCGAAAAAGAAAGCGGCGAAGCCCCGCAGGATCGAGGGGCGGACGGTTCTTCTCATCCGCGACGGCGACCGCATTCTGATTCGAAAGAGGGGGAAGAAGGGACTGCTGGCAGGCCTCTGGGAATTTCCGAATCCGGAGGGACATCTTGAACCGGAGGCTGCTCTTTCTTTCGCTTCCGGACTCGGGCTGGAGCCGGTACACATCCGTGCTCTCGCGCCGGCAAAACATATTTTTTCTCATATTGAATGGCATATGACCGGGTATGAAATCCGTGTCGCCTCCCTCGGAGACGAGGCGGAACCGCCTTACGTACTCATCGACGAAGAACAGGTCAGGCGGGAATATGCGATTCCGACGGCTTTTTCCGCCTACTATAACTGGCTTGCGGATCACCGGCAGAATACGGAACAAGACGTGTGATTCATTGCTTTTTTCGGCAAATTGTGGCATTATAGGCTATGTGTTATTTGACTTTGAAGGAATAATTTCATTTCAAAAAACAGGGAGCATAATCATGAAACTACTGAGTGTGACGATACCATGCTATAACTCCGAGGCATACATGAGACACTGTATCGAATCATTACTTCCCGGGGGGGAGGATGTTGAAATACTGATTGTCGATGATGGATCCACGAAGGACCATACCCTTGAGATCGCGCAGGAATACCAGGAAAAATATCCCACAATCGTGCGCGCAATCCATCAGGAAAACAAGGGGCACGGCGGAGCGGTCAATACAGGAATAGATCATGCCACCGGCCTTTATTTCAAGGTGGTGGACAGTGATGACTGGGTAGATGCGGAAGCATATGCCAAGATACTGGAAGTGCTGAACAAAATCGTCAGAGGACCGGAAACCGTCGATGTTGTTTTTTCCAATTATGTATATGAGAAAGAAAACAGCAGGCGAAAAAAATATGTGATGCGTTATCCCCGTTTTATGCCGGAGGACAGGATTTTCGGCTGGAATGAGATGAAAAGGATTGATGCGGCACATTATGTGCTGATGCATTCGGTGATTTTCCGCACGGAGCTGCTTCGTGAGACAAATCTGAGACTTCCGGAGCATACGTTCTATGTGGATAATATTTTTGCGTTTAAGCCTTTTGTAAAAGTAGAGAAAATGTACTACTGCAACGTGAATCTTTACCGGTACTTCATCGGACGGGCGGATCAGAGTGTCAATCAGGAAGTCATGATGCGGCGTTTTCCGCAGCAGCTGGCAGTAAATGAGATCATGATTGATTATCTCGGAGAGATCAAGGGGATGACGCTTCACAAACATCAGCGGCAATTCCTTTATCATGCGATGTCCATCATCATGCTCATTACAACGACGATGATGATCCGTTCACATGATCCGGAGATCTATGCGAACAAAAAGGCTCTCTGGCAGCGCCTCAAGGAGGCGGATCCGAAGGGGTACCGTCTGATCCGCGGAAGTCTGCAGGGAATTTCGATGCATCTGCCGGGAAGAGGCGGGCGCAAAATCGTGGAAAAGGGATATCGCATAGCCGAGAAGATTTACGGGTTTGATTAACAGAGAGGTGACCCATGAGAATTGGAACAGGATATGATGTGCACCGGCTGGTGGAAGACAGAAAACTGATCCTCTGCGGTGTTGAAATACCTTATGAGCTTGGGCTGCTCGGACATTCCGACGCGGATGTGGCACTGCACGCCATTATGGACGCACTGCTGGGGGCCGCTTCGCTGAAGGATATCGGTTATCATTTTCCGGATACAGATCCGGCATATAAGGGGGCTTCGAGCATGGAGCTGCTCCGTAAGGTCGGGGATATGCTGGATGAAAAGATGTATGTTATTTCGAATATAGATTGTACGATCATCTGTCAGAGGCCGAAACTGCGGCCGTACCTTGATCAGATGGTCACAAATGTAGCTCAGGCTCTCGGCATCGAAGAGAGTCAGGTCAATATCAAGGCTACCACCGAGGAGGGCCTTGGATTCACCGGAACAGGAGAGGGGATTTCTTCCCAGGCAGTCTGTCTGCTTGAGAGTGCCCTGGATGGACCGGTGCGGAGTATCGACCCTGAGGAGATGCAGGCAGGGGGAGGCTGTGCAGCCTGCCCGATGCGGGGAAAACATCCGGATCAGGCAGAGGTCGATCTGCTGAATAAATCAGAAGAAACAAGCCTGTAGTATGCGGGATGCGCGGTACAGTGGGTGTGCAAGAAGGAGAGCAGGAAATGGCGTTAAGATTTTATAATACGATGACTAAATCCATACAGGAGTTTAAACCGATCCGCGAAGGAGAAGTCTCCATGTATGTGTGCGGACCTACGGTCTATAATCTGATTCATATAGGAAACGCGCGTCCGATGATTGTTTTTGACACGGCACGCAGATATATGGAATACAAAGGATACCGGGTGAATTACGTATCCAACTTCACGGATGTGGATGACAAGATCATCAAAAAGGCAAATGAAGAGGGCGTGACCAGTGAAGTGATTTCGCAGCGCTATATCAAAGAGACTATGAAGGATATGGCGGATATGAATGTTCTTCCGGCCACAACACATCCGCTGGCGACAGAAGAAATCGGCGGTATGATTGAACTGATCCGTGATCTTCAGGAAAAAGGCTATGCTTATGAGGTGAACGGAACTGTTTATTTCCGCACCCGAAAAGATGAAAATTACGGAAAGCTCTCACATAAGAATCTGGATGATCTCCGTTCCGGTTTCCGTGATCTTAAAGTTTCCGGTGAAGATCAGAAAGAAGATCCGCTTGATTTTGTGCTCTGGAAACCGAAAAAACCGGGTGAGCCGTTCTGGGAGAGCCCCTGGGGACAGGGAAGGCCGGGCTGGCACACGGAGTGCTGTGTAATGTCCCGCAAATATCTTCACTCCACAACGATCGATATTCATGCCGGCGGAGAAGATCTGATCTTCCCTCATCATGAGAATGAGATTGCGCAGGTAGAATGTTCGACGGGCGAGGAATTTGCTCATTACTGGCTGCACAATGCGTTTTTGAATATCGACAATGTGAAGATGTCCAAGTCGCTGGGAAACTTCCGTACGGTTCGTGAGATCGGAGATCACTATGATCTTCAGATTCTTCGTTTCTTTATGCTCTCCGCTCACTACAGAAGAGTTCTGAATTTCAGTACTGAGAGTATGGAGGCTGCAAAAGCATCCCTTGGAAGAATCCGCACGGCGGTCAAGACACTCGGTGACCGGGCGAAGGCTGCTGCCGCGCAGGATCTGACCGATCATGAGAGAACAAGGCTCGGTATCGACGCAAAGGGAGAGGTAATCCCCTTCGAGATTACCGCAGATCCGGTGACAGGAGCGCTGGTAAAACCGGACGATATGCGTGCATTCCGTTATGACTTTGAACAGGCCATGGATGATGATCTGAATACAGCAGATGCGGAGGCTGCCATCTTCAATCTTGTGCGGTTCGCGAATATCGAAGTGCAGGAGAACAGTTCAAAAGCTTTTGCTGAGGCTGTGAAGACAGAAATCATGGAGCTTTGCGGTATTCTTGGTCTGATCGTGGATGTGAAAGAGGAAGATCTCGATGCGGAGATCGAGGAGCTGATTGCAAAGAGACAGGCGGCAAGAAAGGCAAAGGATTTTGCTATGGCTGATGCCATTCGTGATGAACTGCTTGCGAAAGGTATTGCTCTCAAAGATACCCGCGAAGGTGTGAAGTGGGAGAGGATCTGACAATCGGATGGACAGAGAGTTTGATTTAGCTGAAGAAATCATCAGGAATCTGGAAGGGCAGGATGCCCTTCCGGATTTTGATATAAAACAGTATTCTCCGCTGACACTTGCGTATATCGGGGACTGCATTTATGAACTTGTGGTCCGCACGAAAGTTGTCCGTGAGGCGAATGAAGCTGTGAACCGGCTTCACCGGAAAGCCAGTGCCCTGGTCAAGGCTGAGGCTCAGTCGGCAATGATCGGTATCTTCGAGGAACGGGGGATTCTCACGGAAGAGGAACTCCGTGTCTATAAGAGAGGCAGGAATGCAAAGGCATATACGCACGCAAAGAATGCGAGTATACAGGAATACCGCCGGGCGACCGGTTTTGAGGCGGTCTTCGGATATCTCTATCTTAAGGGAGATATGGAGCGGCTGCTGGAACTGGCAGGCATAGGACTTGGCGCCTACTGTCGGACAGAAAAGACTTCAAAGAACACCTATATACCTGAAGCTAGGAATCGCACTGGTTCCGGGAAGGAACAGGAATGAGAGATAATAAGAGGGCAGAGAACGGAAAAAAAATCCGCCGGGAGAATTCCGGAGAGGAAGGGAGAAAACGCGGAAGCAGGGGAAAATATCATGAGACAGGGCGCAGAAGCGGAAAGACGTCAGACTTCAGACGTGTGGATGCGGCCGGGTCTGCGGAGGCTGTAAACGACAGGGATTCTGCAGAAAACCCGAACCGCCTGGAAGGACGAAATGCTGTTCTTGAGGCTTTCCGGTCCGGCCGGAGTGTGGATAAGCTCTATCTGCAGGCTGATCTCAAGGAGGGGATGATCCAGACAATTGCCAGGGAAGCGAGGAAAGCAGGTACGGTTATCAACTATGTGCCCAAGGAGCGGCTGAACCAGATGAGTGAGACCGGAAGTCATCAGGGGGTGATTGCTGTCGTTGCGTCGTTTGACTATGCGGAAGTTGAGGATATCCTTCAGAAAGCGAAGGACAAAGGCGAGGCGCCCTTCCTTTTCCTGCTGGATGGAATTGAAGATCCGCATAATCTCGGGGCAATTATCCGGACTGCGAATCTTGCGGGGGCTCACGGTGTGATTATCACCAGACACCGGGCGGTAGGCCTGACCGCAACTGTCGCAAAGGCATCTGCCGGAGCGATCAACTACACGCCGGTGGCGAAGGTTACCAATCTGGGTGCGACCATCGATGAGTTGAAGAAGAAGGGAATGTGGTTTGTCTGTGCTGCGATGGACGGAACCAGAATGTATGACCTGGATCTCAAGGGACCGATCGGACTTGTGATCGGGAATGAAGGAGAAGGAGTCAGCCGGCTTGTGAGAGAAAAGTGTGACTTCATTGCGTCCATTCCCATGAAGGGAGACATTGATTCTTTGAATGCTTCCGTGGCAGCGGGGGTTCTTGCTTATGAGATCGTGCGGCAGAGACAGTGAGAAGAGAGACCGGCGAGATGATGGACGACATGAACACATATGATTCCATGGATGATACAGAACTCATCCGGAGATTCCGGGCCGGTGAAGTTCAGATCGGTGATTATCTGGTAGAAAAATACAAGCCGCTTGTCAAATCCAAGGCCAGGGAATTATTTCTTGCAGGGGGGGATCATGAGGATCTTCTTCAGGAAGGAATGATCGGATTATTTCGTGCAGTTCGTGAATATGATGAGGATAGGGAAGCTTCTTTTCGTACCTTTGCCCTGCTTCTGGTGACCAGGCAGATGTACTCGGCTATTCAGGGAGCTCAGAGGCAGAAGCACAAGGCATTGAATTCTTCTGTTTCCATCAGCGAGCTGCAGGATAATCAGGAAGAAGGAAAACTGGGAGTTGTGGACAGTCCCGAGACGATCGTTTTGGATCGTGAGAATGCGGAAGTGCTCCGGCAGAGAATTGACGGCGTGTTGAGCCCGCTGGAGAGAAAAGTTCTTAATTATTATCTGGAAGGAATGGATTACAGGATGATTGCTGAGCGAATGGAGCGGTCACCAAAATCCATCGACAATACACTGCAGAGGATCAGAAGGAAGGTATCGCATTTGTGATGCCGCCTTCTGATCCTTTTTTGTCTCATAGGAAATAGCTTCGAACTAGCAACCAAAAATAATGCAACATATACAATAAATGCGATAAAACAGGCACATATTTAGAAGATTGACACAAAACATACCATGTTGTATAGTCAAAACAGGAGATAAATGCACAAAAATGTGCTGAAATTCACGTTTTTCTATATATTGTGGTGCTTTCGGATAAGACAGAATGGAGGGGCTGTTAAGCTGCGGCGGAATCCTTCTGTCTGAGAACGGAGGATTTTGGAATGAGAAGCATGAAAAGGGCTGCCTTTGTGTTGGTCATCGGTATAATTGCGGGGATCGGTTTGCCGTTTGAACACGTGACGGTGCGCGCGGAGGCCGGAAGAGGAAGTGCGAGAGAAGAGAAGACTCCGGATGGAGAGAAGAAAAGTGTGGTAACTATGTACCGATTGTATCTGCCTTGTACGCAGGAGCATTTTTATACAGCCTCGATCCACGAGAGAGAGGTACTTGTGAGCAGAGGATGGAAAGATGAAGGTGTGGGTTGGTATGCGCCTTCTTTTTCCGAAACTCCGGTGTATCGCCTCTATCACCCGGGAATCAGGGATCATCACTACACGGTGAGTGAGCATGAGAAGAATGTATTGTCTTCGAATGGTGGATGGATTTACGAGGGGATCGGCTGGTATTCAGACGATTCCAAAAGTGTCCCGCTTTATCGCAGATACTGCCCACTTCTTGTGTCAGGAGCACACCATTATACCACGGGATACGGAGAGGCACAGGTTCTGCTGTCCAGAGGCTGGAAGGATGAGGGAATTGCCTGGTATGGAGTGAAGCCTGCGTCTGCAAACTGCGATGTTGACAGCGTTTACACAGTGAATCTGCAGAACGGAAAGTCTGTGAAAATTGAAGGGCATTACGACGAAGAAGCGTCGAAACGGATGCTGGAAGAAATTATCTCTTACAGGAAAAACTATGGAATAGGAGAGGCGGTTGTGACGGAGAGCCTTAATTCCGGAGCCGGTGTCAGGGCGTTGGAAGTGTGCGCTTTTAAGAGCCACACGAGGCCGGACGGGACAGCGTGTATAAGTGTAAGCCCGGAAGCATTGGCGGAGAATTTTATGAATTACGGAGAGAGCCCGGAAGAAATACTTGCTGCCTGGAAAGCTTCGCCCTCACACAATGGCAATCTGCTTCAAGCCTCATACAAAAAGATCGGGGTCAGTGTTTTTGCAAGAAGAATCGAAGAAGGTAGAAAAACTACCTACCGGTATTCGGCAGTTGTACTTCAGGGGTGAGTAAATGTTACCGTGTTGAGACAATGACACATTAGAATATAAAAAAACATATTTTATATAGGTAAGAATACGAAGGCCTGTAGCAGACAGGAGTGCCGGTACGTATGAGGAATTCCGGCGGATATAATCGTACTTACCGAGAGGCGGGAGATAATGGCAGGACGCAAGAAAGAAATCGATAGAGAAAATGGAGCATCATTTATTGTAGATATCAAGAGAAATGAGTACTCCAGCTGGCAGGGGACAGTAACCTGGATCGAGAGCAATGAGACCGTGTCATTCAGAAGCGCAATGGAACTGATTCGTCTGATGGATTCGGTTGTTGAGAAAGACAGGGATCTGGAAGCAGGACATAGACTGGCTTTGGGAAGTCAGGCTTGAGAGGGTTTTAACCCGGTTGCCGGAGCAACCGGTGTGAATTACGTTTCGAATGTAAATAAAGGAATATCAAAAAAGAAGAGCAGAGATGTCAATCCGATATCTCTGCTCTTCTTTTTGTGGTGCAGGAAATTTCTAAAGGTTGCGGTGTTAAATCTGAATTCACACCTTGTTTATGGCTGTTGTGCAACGTGCCGAGCATGAAAATGATATATACGCACTGATACGGGTGAAGCTATACGAAATAATTATCTCATAACAATCAATCATTTCGGGATGATCGGCGCAATTGCAGGCTGAATGGAAAAGAATTCCGAAGACCGTGGCAGATAATATGGAAATGAGCGGTAAGAATTTGGATTCTGCGAAGATATATGAAAGAAAACGAAAAAGAACTTGTGAAAAGAAGCGAGGGAGTTTTCGTAAATACACGGGTGAGGAGGCGGAAAGAGCGCGCGACATATCCACTTAAAGTTGCACGAAAATGAATTGTGCGAAGCGGAGAAAAAAACAAGACAAATAGAAGGACAATCCAGACCAAAACAGGTGGCCAAGGAAAACTATCTAAAATATTTTGAAAAAATCACACAAAATTTCGAAAACTGTGACCGGACTGTTACATTTGGCAAGTAGGATGACTAAAGACAAAATGTCAAAATGTATACACAGAACATGAAAGTGATATTGCAAGAACGGTTTGTTTTCGTAATTGGGTTGGGTTTCAGGTTCTGAGGTGCAGGACAACTATTTTCAGGAGGGGTATATGAGCAAACGCTTCAAAAACGTTCTGGCTTTGATGCTTTCTGTGTCCATGATCTTTGGATCAAACGGCACAACGGTACTTGCCGGGACGTTCTCGAATGACTCCGGCACAGCGCAGCCTGTGCAAACTGAGTCATCGTTGGCAGATGAAGCTTCCGGGGAAAATGACGGAAGTGAAAACAATGGTCAGAGTGCATCACCCGTGAACATGGACGGGAAAGGGACAGCTGACGGAATGGAAAACGAAAACGGTACAGATTCCGGCGCTGCCTCAGACGGCGAAACAGAAGGTACAGCATCGGATGCGCCGGAGGCTGAAAATCCGGAGGAGAAGGGATCCAGAACGGAATATACCTTTGAGTCCGGAGAGCTGAAAGTCACCGCGACGGTCTCGGATCCCTGTGCAGTGAGTGATCAGGCGGAACTGAACGTTTCCAGGCTTTCAAATGCTGAGAGCGCGTCCTGTATGAGTGTTCTGAACGGACAGGCGTCTCAGACAAAAGCATACACGGATAAAGATACATTTCTTTATAAGATTACTTTTGTAAGAGATGGGCAGATTATTGAGCCTGCCAATGGCAGTGTCCGGTATACTATCACCTTTAAGAACAAACAACTGCGCGCATTTCTTCGCGAAGAGGAAACGGCAGGTGATATTCACAGCGTTAACGCCGGAGCGGAGGCTTCCGGAAACAACGCCGGAGAACTTGAGGTGAAACAGCTCACCCGTAGTAAAAACCAGGATGGATCACGTAGTGATACGTACAATGGCGCGGAAGCTGTTTCCGGTCTTTCTGTGAATGCAGAGCAGGATCAGGTGAGCTTTACGGCAGCAAACGCTTCTGTCTTTTCTTTCCATAAGAAAACAGTGAAGGCTGCCGGAGAAGAGACAGAGGATGATGTTGTTGGAGCCGGAAACGGAATGACAGCAGTTGTCAATTTCCGCTATGCGGATGGTACATCCGTATCTGATGTGGCAATGCCGCAGAACAGATTTTATGCGGTTTATTCCAACAGCACGGATTTTGCTGCCGGCGCTTTGAATCAGTCAGGTGCTGTCACCTTGAGTGAGGCAGAAAAATACAACAGTAACTGGCCCTGGGATTATCAGGGAAAGAAAGCACTGTCAGACGGCAGATATAATTTCAATCTGTATGAACTCAACGAGGGTACCGGTTTTGTCTATGACGGAACAAATGCAAAAACTCTTCACGATGACGGAAATGTCAGACGAGAGATCACCAACGGAAGTACGGTGACTGTCGACGGAAAAGAGTATACGGTATACATTGAGGGGCTGGAGAAGGCCGACACATGGAACCCACAGCTGATCGTAAATTATCCGGCTTCCAGGGAGGTACGTATCAACTTTGTGGCAAAGGTGAATGCGGATCTGACACTGGATCTGATCTTTGATGAAGAGCCGGCTGTCAAGAGTGATGATCATGCGTCCGTCTTTGTCGAGGCAGAAGTTGTCGATGGCAACGGACAGAAACAGAATGTCTACTATATGAGGTCTCTCTCTGAAATTTCAGAGAAGGAGACAAAGATACTGATCGGCAACGGTGACTGGAAGCTTTCCAATGGCAGCGATGCAGTCCAGGTCACCTATGCAGGCGGAAATGTGAAGGCAACGGTAGTAAAGACTGATACGAATGAGCCGAACATTGCAGATGTACAGAGCGGTCAGTCCTATATTTCCCGCATCAGCGAGAACGGACTTGTCTGTGCTTACAGGGTTAATTACGGCGCTCTCAAGGAAGATGAAAACTCCGGAAAGACGGATAAGCATATGATTCTTCCGGTGAACTTCCGAAAGGTGAAGACCACCAATGATTATGACTATCTCGGCGTAATCGGATCCGGCTATCTGTACGGTATTACTGCTGATACATATAAACAGCAGCATGAGATTCAGTCAAACTTCGCAACCAATCATTATTATTCCGGAGGGAACGAGATTCAGCCGAACCTGGCAGGTACGGACGGAGGTCTTGTGGCCATCGCTCATTCCGAGGATGGAAGAGACGTGCGTATTGCCCGGGATGCGGCAGGTGTCCTGGTGGTTTATATTGATGAGACACAGACTTCCCTGGTAAAGGATGAGTCTAGCTCTCAGATGGCTGTCACCATTGGTATGAAGAGCAGTGATATTTCCGCGAATATGGTAAATCCGGCTCTTAATCATTGTGCGCAGATTTCCTCCGCACTTGGCAGCCATGAGGCAACGATTGATCCTGCGGAAGGTACCAGAACGGTAGATGCCAGATATTTTGATGACAATACAACCATCTATGTGGATGCGGATAAGCTTACGGCGCTTGGCAGTGCGGGCTTTACTATTAAGAAGAAACCCGGTCAGATGATTGTATTCAATTTCCGCAGCAGCAGTCCTGTTCTTCAGCAGTTTGTTGTAGAAGAGTACGGTGATGACGGAAATCTGATTCAAAGCGTCAGCTCGACGGAGACACATTCCGTAGGAGATCCTCACAATGCGGAACTAAACACGGTAATCTGTCAGAAGATTGTATGGAATATTCAGAATGGAAGTCTTACTCTGGACGGTTCCTCTGCGGGAATCTATCTTGTGCCAAACGGTGACGTTGTTGTAAACCAGTCCTGTACAGGATGGCTCCTCGGAGGCCTTGGACACAGCGTGGAGACACGTCAGGAGTGGCATTACGTCTACGCGGAGAATCCGCAGGTGGACAAGGCGTCTCTTCAGGCGTCCAAAACGGTGGACGGTGCTCTTGCCCGCAATTATCAGAAGTTCGTATTTGTTCTCGAGAAATACGATCCCAACACGAAGGGATGGATCGAGGTCGGAAGAACGGAGAACAGCGGTTCGGTTGTAAAGTTCGAGACTTCAAATATGAATGACAACTACAATGCGTACCGGATCCGTGAGATTGACAAAGCAGAGTCCACGGAGGGAGGATACATCCTTGACACAAGAATGATCTACGCGAGGGTGAAATACTTTGTAGTCAAGTCAACTTCCGGCAAAAATCAGGTTGCTGTAGCCGGAACCCCGGAATACTACAGCAGTTTCCGTGAGAGCCTCTTCGATTCGGAGAAGGGAAATGGTTTTTCCGGAAAAATTGAGGATACGTCAAAAACACCATTTTCCAACAGAACAAAGACCGCGTCCCTGACACTGGGCAAAACAGTGACAGATAATTATGCGACGGATCAGACCTTCACGTTTGAGGTGACGATTCAAAGACCGGTGCTGGATGATGACGGAAATGCCACAGGTGTATTTACAAATCTGTCCGGTGAACTGGAGACAGACAGGAATACGAAAGTAACCTTCAATGGCGGAAAAGCAAAGGTGAAGCTGAAAGCCGGAGAGACCATAACCATTGACGGTCTGAAATACGGCGATGTATATGCGGTTGAGGAAATCAACATTCCGTCAGGTTATCAGCTTTCAGAAGGTCAGGAGAATAAGGTGACCGGAACCATCAGCGCGGAGAATGAGAGCGCGGCGACGGTTTCTTTCTCCAACACTTACCATGCAGAGGGAAGCGCTGTGATCAGCGGAGTGAAAAAACTGTCCGGCCGTGAATTCAAGAAGGGTGACAGCGCGACCTTTGTTGTGAAAGCAGATCTTCTCAAGAATCCTGCGGCACCTCTTCCGAATCCTTCAACGGTTACAGTAAAACCTGCGGAAGGAAAGGCAGTCGCTTTTTCCTTCCCGGCAATTCACTATGAGCTTTCGGATCTTCGCGGGGAGAAAGAGAAAACCTTCTATTATTATGTGTCCGAGATGGAGTATTCCATGGACGGTGTATCCAGAGATCGTTCTGTAAAACCGGTGGCGGTCACAGTGACAGACAACGGCAAGGGAAAACTCGAAACCAGAGTGAAACTGGATGATACACAGGATACCTTTGTGAATACATACACGGCACAGGGGAAGACGAAGGTAGGCGGCGTAAAAACACTGGAGAATCGCAAATTCAAAAAGGGCGACTCCATGACATTTACGCTCACTCCGGAAATCAAAGATACGGCAAAGCAGCCGATGCCGGCAAAGAGTACAGTGACGATCAAGCCGACAAGCGGAAAAACTGCAGACTTTGATTTTGGAGAACTGATTTTTACAAATGATATGCTGGAGGGAGCAACCTCCAAAGATTTCCGCTACACAGTCTCAGAGACTGCTACCATGAGCGGAGTGACCAATGACAACGGTACCCATACGTTGGTGGTTCGTGTCACGGACAACCTTGACGGAACTCTTCGCGTGGAGAAAGAATACACGAATACCACAGCTCCGGAGATTACGGATCAGGCGGCTTTCGTGAATACCTACCATGCAGACGGCACTCTTACGATGACCGGAATCAAACAGATGGCAGGCAGATCCTTCCGCAAGGGAGATTCCTGGACATTTGAAGTTACCTGCAGCGACGCAAAAGCGCCGATGCCGGCAAACCGGAAAGTGACCATCACCCCGTCCTCCGGCGATACAGCCGTACTGGATTTCGGTGAAATCCGTTACTCTCTTGCTGATGCAGGAAAAACCTATGTCTATACAGTTGCAGAGACAGGGAACGTTCCCGGGGTGACAAATGACTCAGAGAAGACCATGACCGTCTCTGTTTCTGATGATGGCAGCGGAAAACTGGTGATCAACAGCAGCTTCGGTGGCGGATCATCCATGACTTTTGTGAATACCTATGACGCAAACGGACAGACTTCCGTGGAGGGAGAGAAATATCTTCAGAACCGTAAATTCAAGGACGGTGACAGTTTTGCGTTTGTGATCCGTGCTGCAGTACAGGATGAAGAGGCACCTCTGCCGGAGAAGACACGGGTGGTGATTCAGCCTACAGACGGCCAGCATGCAGCCTTTTCCTTTGGAAAGATCCACTATACACTTGCGGATCTCAAGGGTGAAGAACAGAAAACATTCCACTATGAGATCACAGAGGAAGCCTCTGTAGCTCATGTGAAAAACGACAAAGGTACTCATGTGCTCACAGTCAAGGTGACGGATCAGCATGACGGAACATTGAAGGTTGAAAAAACCTTTGACAATTCCAATGCCCCGAAACAGACGACACAGGCTTTCTTTGTCAACACTTACGAGGCTTCCGGAAGTACAAAGCTTGCCGGCAAAAAGCTTCTGACAGGAAGAACCTTCCGCAGCGGCGACAGCTTTACGTTCAAACTTTCCGGAAACGGTCCGCTTCCGGCTGAGTGCGAAAAAACGATTACGCCGACAGACGGAACCGCGGCAGATGTGTCCTTCGGAACCATCAGCTATTCTCTGAAGGATCTCACCGAAAACGGAAAAGTTGCTGAGGAGAAAACCTTTACTTATGAAGTGAAGGAGGAGGCGTCCGTCAGCGGTGTAACCAATGACACGGGTACCCATAAGGTCGATGTCACAGTGAGCGACGCAGAGCATGACGGTAAACTCAGAATTACTGCTGTTTACAGAGATGCGTACGGAAAAGAAGAGAGCCGGACAGCGGACGGCTTCACCTTTGTAAATACTTATGATGCTGCCGGCAGTGTAAAGCTTGCAGGCGTAAAGAACATCGAAAACCGCGACTTCCAGGCCGGTGACAGCTGGACTTTTGTCCTCGGCAGCACACAGGAGGACGCGCCTCTTCCGAAGCACACTTCCGTGACAATCCGCCCGGAGAGCGGCAGGGAGATGGAATTCGTCTTTGATGAGATCGGCTACAAACTCCGTGATCTTGCGGGTGCGAAGAGCAGAACTTTTGTATACACGATTGCGGAGTCCGGCAGTGTTGCAGGTGTCCAGAATGACACAGAGGCACACACAGTGACAGTTACCGTGACAGACAATGGTGACGGTACACTGACGGCAGTTCCGGTATACAGTGACGGGGAAGGAAAAGCTTCCTTTACAAACGTATACGGAGCAGACGGTACCTTTGTTCTCACCGGCACAAAGCAGATTACCGGAAGAAAATTCCAGACCGGTGACAACTGGACCTTCACCGTGAAGGCCAGAGAGGCAGATGCTCCGCTTCCGGAGAACACAGAGGTTACTGTGACACCGGATGCAGGAACAACAGCAGCAATCAGCTTCGGCAAGATTCATTTCGGAGATGAAATCTTCCGCGGTGTAAAGGCAGCTGCCGACGGAAGCAGAACAAGAAGCTTTGTCTATGAGGTGACAGAGAGCGGAAAGATTGAAGGCGTTACCAATGACGCGAAACAGAAGCACACCGTGACCGTCACCGCCGTGGACGACGGAAAAGGAAACATCACTGCCACAGCAGTGTACAGTGACGGGGCTGCCCTTGTTTTCGTAAACGAATATGACGCATCGGGTTCTGTGGAGCTCCGTGGCGTGAAGAAGCTGGAGAGACGTGATTTCCGCGCCGGCGACAAGTGGACCTTTACCATCACTGCCGATGAGGAGGGCGTGCCGCTTCCGAAAGAGACTTCTGTGACCATCGAACCGAAGAAGGGCGACAGCGCAGTCTTTGATTTCGGAAATGTGAACTATACGCTCGCAGATCTTGGCGGAAAAGACAGCAGAAGCTTTGTCTATACCGTGGAAGAGAGCGGTACGGTGAAGGGCGTGCAGAACGACAGAACCGCACACAAAATCACAGTGGATGTGAAGGATCTCAAGAACGGACAGCTTGAGGTGAAGGCATCTTCCGGCAAGGAAGGTGAAGGACTTGTGTTCACCAACACCTACGACGCTGCCGGAAAGATCAGCATCACCGGTGAAAAAATCATCGATACCAGAGATTTCCACAGTGGAGACTACGCGGAGTTCGAGATCTCTGCAAATGCACAGAATCCGGATGCCCCGCTTCCTTCCGTGACGACAGTATCTGTCGCCCCTGCAGAAGGACGAAGCGAGAAATTCGCTTTCGAAGAAATCCACTTTACGAAAGATGACCTGAAGGAGACAGGGGCCGACGGCACCGTTTCCTATGTGGAATCGAAGAAATTTATCTATGATATCAGAGAATCCGCGGCATCCATGGCCGGAACAAAGAAAGATGAGCACACGGCTCAGGTTGTTGTTACGGTTACAGATCGGTACGACGGAACACTGAAGGTTCAGCATGAGTGCGAGAACGGAGAACTGCGTTTTGAGAATAAATATCAGGCACAGGGAAGCGTTTCGATTGCGGGAACCAAGACAATTACAGGCAGAAGCTTTCATAAGAAAGATGCCTGGACATTTGAAATGACGGCACAGGAGGCAGACGCGCCCCTTCCGTCCCCGGCAGTGGTGACCATTCATCCGAAGTCCGGGAATACGGAGGCGTTTGCGTTTGCGGACATCACCTATACCCTCTCTGATCTGAAGGGAAAAACAAGCAGAACCTTCACCTACACGGTCAGCGAGAGCGGAACCGTCAAAGGTGTCACCAATGACGCTGTGGCAAAGAAAGTACTTGTGACAGTTACCGACAACGGAGACGGAACACTGGAGGCTGTACCGGAGTATGCGGGCGGCGCTCTGACGTTTACCAACACCTATGGTGCCAAGGGACAGATATCGATCGGCGGAACAAAGACGATCGAGGGCAGATCCTTCCGCGAGGGGGATGCCTGGACATTTACCGTAAAGGCGGATGATCCGAAGGCTCCGATGCCGGAGAAAAAGGAACTGACCATCCATCCCACAGAGGGACAGGTGGCAGCACTTGATTTCGGTCCGATTTCCTACGCCCTGTCTGATGCCGGAAAGACCTATGTCTACACGGTATACGAGAGCGGAAGAATCGACGGAGTCACCAACGATCAGGCAGAGCACACCGTGACAGTGACGGTCAAAGACAACGGTGAGGGCGGCCTGAACATTGAGCAGACCTACAGCGACGGAGGAGCACTTGCCTTTACGAATACGTATGACGCAGAGGGAAGTCTGACTCTGGAGGGTACAAAGAAAATCGAAGGAAGAAAATTCCTTGCGGGAGATGCGTGGACCTTTACGCTTTCGTCGGAGGAGGAGGGAGCCCCGCTTCCGGATCCGGCCAAAGTAACGGTCAAGGCAGACAGAGGAAATGAGAAAGACTTCTCATTCCCGGAAATCAGCTACAGACTCTCCGATCTGGAGGGCGAAGGCCGCAAAACCTTCACCTACACGGTGACAGAGAGCGGAAAGATTGACGGTGTTTCCAATGACAAAGCACAGACCGTTGTTGTCACTGTTGAAGACAACAAAGACGGTACACTTACAGCGGTTGCGGACTACGGAAGGAACGAAGACGGCACGGCAAAAGACGCGGCTGTTTTTGTAAATACCTATGACGCAGTCGGACATGGCAAGGTATCTGTGACAAAGAAAATCACAGGAAGAACCTTCCGGCCGGGAGATGCCTGGACCTTCACCATCCGCCCCGCGGACGAGACAGAGAAGGCTCCGCTTCCGGAGAACAGCTCTATGACGATTCGCCCGGACAAGGGCACAGCCATGAGTGCTGCTTTTGGTGAGATCACCTACAGACTGGAGGATCTCGACGGGGCAGATGAGAAAGAATTCCGCTATGTGATTACAGAGAGCGGAAACGTGGACGGTGTCACAAATGATGCCGGTGAGCATTATGTAACTGTTCTTGCCAGAGACCTCAAGAACGGAAAAATCGAGACAACAGTTTCCGGTGAAGATGGTGAAAAGGCAGTCTTTGTCAACAGCTATGACGCTGCCGGACAGACGGTACTCAAAGGCGAAAAAGAGCTCATCAACCGTCCGTTCAAAGCGGGGGACAGCTGGAAATTTGAGATCACTCCTGTGACAAAGGGCGCTCCGATGCCAGAGAAGACAGAAGTATCCATTGTTCCGACAGCGGAAGACGGATACAGCTGCGACTTCAGCTTCGGAAAACTGAAAGTGATGCTGGAGGATCTGAAGAATGAAAACGGAACCTATGCAAAGGAGAGAACTTTTGTATATCAGGTGACAGAGTCCGGAACCGTAGCCGGAGTTCAGAACGATGCGGAGATTCATACCATCAGTGTGAACGTGACGGACAACAGAGACGGAAAACTTGATGTCACTGCATCCTATACAGATGGCAGAACAGTGGTATTCCGGAATACCTACGGAGCAGCCGGAAAGTTTGGCCTGAGCGGAAGAAAGGTGATTGAGAACCGTGAATTCCGTGAGGGAGACGCATGGACGTTTGCCGTGACGGCAGACAGCCCGGACGCGCCGCTTCCGGAGAACACAGAAGTGACGATTCACCCTGTGTCCGGAAACACTTCGTCGATTGATTTCGGTGAAATCAACTACACACTTGCAGACGCAGGAAAAGTGTATACGTACACGGTGACAGAGAGTGGCTCTGTCAGCGGCGTAAAGAACGACGAGAAGAAACATACAGTCAAGGTCAGCGTGACAGACGACGGAGAAGGTGGAATTATCGCAGTGCCTCAGTACAGTGACGGCAAGGCGCTGATCTTCACAAACGTCTATGACGCAGAGGGCTTTGCAAATCTGAACGGCGTAAAGAAACTTGAAAACAGAGAATTCCGCAAAGGCGATGCATGGACATTCCGGATCAGTTCCGACGACGAGAACGCTCCGCTTCCGGAAAACAGTGAGGTGGAGATCACACCCGCGTCCGGAGCAAATGCAGAGATCAACTTCGGAGAGATCCGTTACAGTCTCACTGATCTGGACGGAGGACATGAGAAAGTCTTCCATTACACAATTACAGAGAGCGGAAAAGTAAAGGGAGTTACAAATGACAAGAAGATTCATACCGTAGATGTAACCGTCACAGATATGCTGGACGGAAATCTGCGGGTGGTTCCGGCATACAGTGACGGAGAGACAGCTGTCTTTACAAACAGCTATCATGCATCCGGAGAGATTACCCTTCACGGGGTGAAGAGAATCGACACCAGAGATTTCCATGACGGTGACAGTGCGGTATTTACCATCACCGGAGACGGAAAGCTTCCTGAGCCGGCTTCTGTGACGATTCATCCGGTATCCGGACGTGAAGAGGCCTTTGCATTCAACAGAATCTCCTATACCCTGGAGGATCTGAAGAATGAAGATGGCTCCTATGCGGACAGCCGCGTATTTACTTATGAAGTAACAGAGACCGCAGAGATGGCGGGAACAGTTACGGATCCTGAGAAACACAAGGTAACGGTAACAGTGACAGACCGGAAGGATGGTACCCTTTCTGTTGAGTCTGTATATGCAGACGAAGAGAAGGAAAACGGCGCAGGCTTTGCATTCCTGAATAAGTATGATGCGAGTGGAACGGCGACGGTGAAAGGTGTCAAGAACATCGAGAACCGGAACTTCAAAGCAGGCGATGTCTGGACATTCACGATGAAGGCCGCAGACAAAAATGCTCCGCTTCCGGAACCGGCCAGTGTAACAATCCGACCGGTCGAGGGTGGCGCAGAGGAATTCGCGTTTGCGCCGATCCGATACAGCCTGTCTGATCTGGAGGGAAGCAGAGAGAAAACCTTCCATTATATCGTGACAGAGTCCGGCCATGTCAGCGGAGTGGCAAATGATTCCGTTGCACATGGTGTGGAGATCCGGGTCAGAGATAACGGAGACGGAACACTGACTGCAGTACCGGCCTATAAGGACGGTACGGAACTTAAGTTTGTGAATACCTATGGAGCAGATGGAACCTTTGCTCTGAAGGCTACAAAGACTCTGGAGGGAAGAAACTTCCAGAAGGGAGATGCGTGGACCTTCACGCTTCATGCAGACTGTGAGGACGCACCGATGCCGGAGAAGACGGAGATTACCATCAGACCGGAAGAGGGAAGCGTAGCGCAGGTAGACTTCGGAACCATTTCCTATGGCCTCAAAGACAGAGACCAGACCTACGTCTACACCGTGACAGAATCCGGAGAAATCGATGGAGTCACAAATGACGCAAGAAATCACAGCGTCAAGGTTCACATCACGGATGACGGACAAGGTGGTCTGATCACGGAGCCTTCCTACAGCAGGGCTGCACTTGGTTTTGTAAACACCTATGATGCTTCCGGAGAAACTGAGATCGACGGTGTGAAAGAGATTACCGGACGCGATTTCCGGGAGGGAGATGCATGGACGTTTGCGATCAAAGGTCTTGACGGGGCACCGATGCCGGAGAAGACCGAGACAACCATTCATCCTTCAGAGGGGGATGAGACCGCCTTTAGCTTTGGATCAATTCAGTACACACTGGAGGATCTGAAAAATGAGGACGGAATCCGCGTGGACAGCAGAACCTTCACCTATGAGGTGACAGAGAGCGGTCATGTGGAAGGCGTTACAAACGACTCTGCAGTACATTTTGTCATTGTGACAGTGACAGACAAAAAGGACGGAACACTTGAGGTGAGCCGAAGCTCTGGAACAGATGAAGCCGGTAAGCCCGTCAGAGAACTGAAATTCGTAAATACATACTGGGCAGAGAATGCTGTAGAAATCAGCGGAACGAAGAAGCTTGAGAACAGAGATTTCTGTGAGGGAGATACCTGGGGCTTTGGCATCACTTCGCTGGATCCGGAAGCACCGCTTCCTGAGACTTCTTCCCAGACCATCGCTCCCAAAGAGGGAAGAACCGCAGAGTTCTCCTTCGGCGAGATCCGGTACACACTCTCGGATCTGAAGGGAAAGAAAGAAAAGACCTTTACGTATATCGTCTCTGAGAAAGGAGAAGTAAAGGGAGTAACAAACGACTTCAGCCACAGCTTTAAAGTGACTGTAACAGACAATGGAGACGGAACGCTGGGAATCGTAACGGATTACGGCGAGAATGGAAGCCTGGAATTCGTCAATACCTACCATGCCTCCGGAGAAATCAGCCTTACGGGACACAAATACTTCGATGCCGAGGACGGTGAAGAGGCCGGCCTGCAGTACGGACAGTTCACATTTACTGTGAAGGAAGACGGCAGGACGGTGGCAACCGGAAAGAACCGCGCGGACGGAGAAATAACATTTACAGAGATCCGCTACGAGAGCGTGGATGACATCGGAGAACACACCTATGTGATCACAGAGGATGTGCCGGAAGGGGCAAAATTCTTCACCTATGTACTGAATGGTACGGAATATACAAGAGCTTATTATGAGGGCGTTGTATACGATCTCAGAAGTATAGAAGTAAAGGTGAAGGTAACGGACAAAAAGGACGGAACACTTGATGCGGAAGTGGAGAAGGGAACAGAACCTG
Source organism: Eubacterium sp. (assembly GCA_024684035.1). GTDB lineage: Bacteria > Bacillota > Clostridia > Lachnospirales > Lachnospiraceae > Bilifractor. The sequence goes on from JAIKXQ010000005.1 coordinate 38,248, forward strand.
TTTCGTTCACCAATGAAAGTGTACACGGAGTGACTTATGTCCGGTTTACAAAGCTGGATCAGAGCGGCAACCGCCTGGCGGGAGCAAAGCTGCAGATCCTGAGAGCGGACGGTACCCAGGCTTACGCCTACGATGCTGACGGCAATCTCACAACTGAGAAGTGCTACTGGATCAGCAGTGCTGACGAAGGTCAGAGATATCAGCTCAAAGACGAGGATTCCACGGATGACAAAGGAACCGTCTATTATCTCCATGAGGAGGAAGCTCCGGAGGGTAAAGAGAAGGCAGAGGATGTGAAATTCACAGTGAAGACATCCATGCAGCTTGCTCCGGATGGCTCTCAGTACGAGCAGACAAATTACTACGACGCGGACGGCAGACTGATCACAGATCAGACGCTCGGTATTACCATGACGGATCTTACGTTGACGGAATTCAAGAAGAGAAGCGCCGATTCGAAAGAACTGCTGGCTGGAGCAGAGCTCTGCATTACAGACAGGGACGGAAATCCGGTCAAAAATGCGAAGGGTGAAGTGATCGAGGCCTGGACGACAGGTGAAGACCACGCCTATGCAACTGAAAAGGGCACTGCAGTAATTGCCGGTCTGGCCGACGGAGACTACTATCTCAAAGAGATCAAGGCTCCCGAGGGATACGAGATCGCGGAGCCGCTGGCGTTCACCCTTGAAAACGGCAGGGTCAAAGGAAATGATGAGGAACATGCATATACCGTAACGATGTATGATGAGAAAATTGTCATTCCGACAGCCACGCCTACCGTGATGCCGACAACGGCACCGACCAAAGAGCCTACCAAGGCGCCGACCAAAGCACCGTCCAAGACGACAGTGGTACAGACCGGAGATAATACCCCGGTAGTACAGTATCTGCTGTTGTTCGCGGCAGCTGCGCTGGGACTTGCTCTGGCACTGTGGAGAAGACGCAGGAACGCTTAATATGAAATGATTTGAGGGCTGCCATTTTTGGCGGCTCTCTTTTTGTTGCGGATTTTGCTCTATTTACTTTTGAAGAAGCGGGTGCTATAATATGGAAATTATTGTGGACTACTAGGCATTAAGGGAGTGTAAAGGATGAAACGCAGAAAAAAGAAGGGGTCGGTAGCCCTGGCGGTTTTTGTTGTTACAATACTTGTAGCTATAGCGGTCGGCGGTTTTCTGATGGTGAGCGGTACGCTGAATCAGATCAACCGTACAAGCACGGCGCCCGGCAATGTCATTGCCGCGTCTGCGGAGACCTTTGACAGGAACAGCAGTAATGAAGATACCATCGATGCAGATGATGTCAATCTGAATGGTGATCAGATCAGGATGATGGAGGATGACGACGTCAAGAATATCCTTTTGATCGGCCAGGACCGGCGGGAAGGCGAGGAGCGTCAGCGGTCGGATTCCATGATCCTTTGCAGTATCAATACAAAAACAAAAAAGATTGTTCTCACCTCGTTTATGCGAGATCTGTATGTGCAGATTCCGGGGTACTCAAACAACCGTATCAACTCGGTGTACATGTTCGGCGGCATGAAGCTGCTGGACAAGGTGATCGAGAACAACTTCGGTATCAAGATCGACGGCAACGTGGAGGTGGATTTTGACGGTTTCATCAATGCTCTGACGGTGGTCGGCAATCTTGATGTGGCGTTGACTGCCGAGGAGGCCTGGTACCTCAACGGCGGTAACTGGTCCGATCAGGGGACAGACAGCACGGGCTGGAATCTTCATGAAGGTGTGAACGCACTGACTCCGGATCAGGCTTTGGCATACACCCGTATCCGCTACATCGGCAATGGGGACTGGGAGAGAACGGAGCGTCAGCGCCGGATTGTCACGGCTGCCTTTGACAAAATGATGAATACCGGAAATGTGGCGACGATGCTGAAGCTTGCCAGGGAGGTCATGCCATATTTCACGACGGATATGACCAGCGCGGATATTCTTTCCTATATCAAGACCATCGCCGTAAACAGGATCACGCATATATCCGGTGAGAGAATTCCGGTGGAGGGCTATTACAAGGCAGAGACAGTGGACGGTATGGATGTACTGATTCCGGATCTGGCAGTGAATTCCCAGCTTCTCCAGAGTTATATCTACGGATCAGTGATCAAAAAACAGGGAGGCAATGCAGGAGCGGGAAATGCGCCGGCGCTGGAGGCGGAGTCCCAGAACACGGGTGAAGGAACTTCGGAAGATGTCAGCGTGGGAACGGACGATGCTGCTTACAGCGGCGACGGTGAATACTACGGTGACTACAGTGACTACGGCGATTACAGTACCGATGACGGCAGCAACTATGATTATGGAGAAACCGATTACAGCTGGATCGTGGATCTGGATAACGACGGCTATGATGACAACACCGGATACTACTACTGGGGCGGCTGATGCCCTTTAAGCGGTACCGGCAGGTATGACAGGAATATATATGGAAAACAAGCAAATAACGCATACAGCAAGGATGTTGCTGCGCGTCTGGAATACAGGATGGTTCGCCCTTGTCTGGATCTGGTATTATAACGCGTACATGTTTAATACCTACCGCACCCTGGGGGCATTGTTCAGTATCCTGACTTTTTATATTGTCTACAGCTGGCTTTGTAATGTGTACAAGGCCTTTCGGATTGCTTCCACAGATGTCAGCGAGATTGTTTTTTCGCAGTTCATCTCTTTTGCGGCGGCAGATCTTCTGCTCTACATTGAGTGCGTGCTGGTATACAATCAGCTGCGGAATCTTCTTCCGGGTCTTTGTATTGTGGGAATTCAGCTGATGGGAACGATGCTGATTTCCCTTGAGACGAAACGGTATTTCATGAGACATGTGGCCAGACAGAAGACTCTTGTAGTCTACGGTTCGCAGACGGACAGGAATTCCGCGCTGGGGTTTGAGAAGAGACTGTTGCGGAAATACGACCATCTCTTTGACATCCTGTACACGGAGCAGGAAACTCTCAGTGAGGATCAGCTGAACCAGTTTGTGCAGGGAGTGGAGACGGTCATTCTCTACAAGATCTCCCCGGCTCAGAGATTCCGGTTTACAAATCTCTGTCTGGAAACAGGAAAAAACTTCTACTTCACACCGGATCTCGAGGAGATCATCAAGACGGGCTGTGAGGCGAAACATCTGCTGGACACCCCGTTGATGAAGTATGAGTACAGTTATCAGAACAGCAGAGAGCTTGTGGTGAAGCGGGCACTGGACATTCTGTTCTCGCTGTTCTTTCTCGTCATCCTCTCACCGGCCATGCTGGTGACGGCCATTGCCATCCGGTTGGAGGATCACGGACCGGTCTTCTACAGACAGAAGCGGTACACGAAGGGCGGAAAAATCTTTGACATTCTGAAATTCAGAAGTATGATCGTGGATGCCGAGAAAAACGGTGTGCAGCCGTCGACGGACAGAGATCCGAGAATCACGAAAGTCGGCGAGATTATCCGGAAAACCCGCTTCGACGAAGTGCCCCAGTTCATCAATATACTGAAGGGGGACATGAGTTTTGTCGGTCCGAGACCGGAGCGGGTAGAGCATGTGGATATGTACATGCAGATGATTCCCCAGTTCCGCTACAGGCTGGCAGTGAAGGGCGGCCTTACCGGTTACGCGCAGGTATTCGGAAAATACAACACCACGGCAGAGGACAAGCTGATGCTTGATCTGATGTACATAGAGAATCAGTCGACACTACTTGATTTCAAGATTGCGCTTCTCACCATCCGTACCATTTTCCAGAAGGAAAGTACGGATGGATTTGACGAGGCGGTCAGCGAGCAGATCAATCAGGAGACAGCACAGGGATAAAACATGAGAATAGCTATTGTGACGCATTCTTCAACCTATGAGAGCCGCGCGGAGGCAGTCGGAAACTGTTTCCGGAAAGGCGGACAGCGTGTTACATGGATTTATTCGGACTATAATCATCTCACGAAGCAGACGCGGAAGAGAAATGCGCCGGATCATGTGTATCTTCACATGACACCCTATACGCGCAATCTCTCGGCGAAGCGTCTGTTTTCGATTCGCAGCTTTGCGAGAGAAACCGGTCGGTATATTGACGGAGAGATGAAGGGAAAGGAACCCTTCGACCTCTTGTATGTCATGATACCGGCCAATACTTTTGTCCGGGAAGCTGCCAGGCTGAAGCGGGAGTACGGCGTAAAGGTGGTCTTTGATCTTATCGATCTGTGGCCGGAGTCGCTGCCGCTGGATTTTCTGGAAAAAACGCCGCCGGTTCGCTATTGGAGAAGATTGAGGGATCGGGATTTCGGATGCGCAGATCTGATTTTTACAGAATGCCGACTCTATAAAGAAATCCTGAAGCCGGAACCGGAGATTGCCGGGAAGATGAGGACACTATACTGGTTCAAGGAACGGAACCGGACAAAAGCTGTTTCGGCAGGCTCCGGAGGGGAATCCTGTGCAGGGAAGCACAGCTGTGTAAGAGATACGCTGGAAGCTTCCGGGGGCATGGAAGAGACTCCGGTGGCTCCCGGGACGCTGCATATCGCGTATATGGGCGCAATCAACAATATTATCGACATACCCGGGATTGCGAAACTTCTCCTTGCCATTGACAGTCTCCGGCCGGTGAAACTTCACATCGTCGGCGAGGGGAATCATGCGGATGATTTTATCCGTGCGGTGAAGGAAGCCGGCATCGCCATGGAATACTACGGGCCGGTCTATGACGAGAAAAAGAAGGATGAGATTCTCTCGCACTGCAGCTTCGGGCTGAATATTATGAAGCCAGGGGTCTGCGTGGGACTGACGATGAAGTCCATAGAATATCTCAGTCATTCCCTTCCGCTGATCAACAATATCCGCGGAGACACGGCGCAGCTGGTGAGGGATCTGAAAATCGGTGTGAATGCTCCTCCGGTTTACGGAGAGACAGGGCAGACAGAAGGAACTGAGTCCGCCGAAAGCTACCGCCGAAAGATGCGCTCCTTTGCAGAAGAAGTATTGCGTCTCTCTGAGGATCCGGAGGCGACAGACCGGGCAAAAAACGCATATGAGAATCTTTTCACCAGGGAGAGATTCGAACAGACACTGGTAGACGCATTGGATACACTAGTCATTCTGAAAGCTTTATGATACAATGATCCAAATGCATAGCCTTAAGATACAAGGAGGATACTTGGAATGAAGGGCATTATTCTTGCCGGAGGATCCGGCACCAGGCTTTATCCGCTTACGAAAGTTACATCAAAGCAGTTACTGCCGATCTATGATAAACCGATGATCTACTATCCGCTTTCCGTTCTCATGAACGCCGGGATCAGGGATATTCTTATTATCTCCACACCTGCCGACACACCGAGATTTGAGGAGCTGCTCGGAGACGGACATCAGTTTGGAATCCATCTTCAGTACAAGGTGCAGCCGTCACCGGACGGACTGGCACAGGCCTTCATTATCGGCGAGGAATTTATCGGGGATGATCCGGTAGCCATGATTCTGGGAGATAATATTTTTGCCGGACATGGTCTGAACAAGAGACTGCGGGCAGCTGTTGAGAATGCCGAGACAGGAAAGGGCGCCACGGTATTCGGATATTATGTGGACGATCCGGAGCGGTTCGGTATTGTTGAATTTGACAAGGACGGAAAGGCTGTATCCATTGAGGAGAAGCCGGAACATCCGAAGAGTAATTACTGCGTAACCGGTCTCTATTTCTACGACAACCGGGTGGTGAATTATGCGAAAAATCTGAAGCCCTCTGCCAGAGGTGAGCTTGAGATCACAGATCTGAACCGGATTTATCTCGAGGACAACAGCCTCAATGTAGAGCTTCTCGGACAGGGATTCACCTGGCTGGATACCGGTACACACGAGAGCCTCGTGGACGCCACCAACTTTGTAAAGATCGAGGAGCAGCATCAGCACCGCAAGATTGCCTGCCTTGAGGAGATTGCTTATCTGAATGGCTGGATTTCCAGAGAGGATATTCTGAAGCTCTACGAAGAAGTAAAAAAGAATCAGTACGGACAGTACCTGATGGATGTCATTCAGGGAAAATACGTGGATGTTCTCCACGGCTGATGGTTTCGGTTATCGACAGAAGAATAACGCACTATAGCATTTCTACATATAAAAGGAGAATCGCAAATGAATATTATCGTCACAGGCGGAGCAGGATTTATCGGAAGCAATTTCGTTTTCTATGAGTTAAAGGCACATCCGGAAGACAGGATCATCTGTGTGGACAGCCTCACATACGCAGGAAACCTCTCCACACTGGAGCCGGTTATGAATCATCCGAATTTCAGATTTGTAAAGCTTGATATCTGCGATCGTGAAGGTGTATATAAACTGTTCGAGGAGGAGAAACCGGACATCGTTGCAAACTTTGCGGCTGAGTCTCATGTAGACCGCTCCATTGAGAACCCGACGGTTTTCCTGAATACAAACATCATCGGCACCTCTGTTCTGATGGATGCCTGCAGAAAGTACGGTATCAAGAGATACCATCAGGTATCGACAGATGAGGTTTACGGAGATCTTCCGCTTGACCGTCCGGATCTGTTCTTCCATGAGGATACACCGATCCACACATCCAGTCCTTACAGCACATCAAAGGCTTCTGCGGATCTTCTGGTGAATGCTTATCACAGAACCTACGGACTTCCGGTTTCCATCAGCCGTTGTTCCAACAACTACGGCCCTTATCAGTTCCCGGAGAAACTGATCCCGCTTATGATTGCCAATGCACTTGCTGACAAGCCTCTTCCGGTGTACGGTGAGGGTCTCAATGTCCGTGACTGGCTGTACGTAGAGGATCACTGCAAGGCCATCGACCTGATTATGCGCAAGGGAACCGTGGGTGAGGTATACAATATCGGCGGACACAACGAGATGAAGAACATCGATATCGTCAAGCTGATCTGTGACTATCTCGACAAGCCTTACAGCCTGATTGAGCACGTGACAGACCGCAAGGGTCACGACAGAAGATATGCCATCGATCCCACAAAGATTCATGGCGAGCTCGGATGGCTGCCGGAGACAATGTTCAAGGACGGAATCAAGATGACCATTCAGTGGTATCTCGACAACAAGAGCTGGTGGGAGAACATCATCAGCGGAGAGTACCAGAACTATTACAAAGAGATGTACGGAAAGAAGAAAGTTCTCGACTGATTCGGACCGGGAGGAGATAGCATGAAAGTATTTGTGACAGGAGTAGCCGGACAGCTTGGACATGATGTGATGAATGAACTGGCTGCCCGCGGGTACGAGGGCGTCGGTACAGATCTGGCCCCGGAGTATTCCGGGATTCAGGATGGTTCTGCGGTTACCACAATGCCTTACGTATCTCTGGATATCACGGACGCGGAGGCAGTGGCAAAGGTTATAGCCGAAGTGAAGCCCGACGCCATCGTGCATTGCGCTGCATGGACTGCGGTAGACCTTGCCGAAGACGAAGACAAGCAGGACAAGGTAAAGGCGATCAACGTCTCCGGTACACAGCACCTTGCAGAGGCTGCGAAGACTGTGGACGCGAAGATGGTGTACATCAGCACGGATTATGTGTTCAACGGACAGGGAACAGAGCCCTGGGATCCGGATTGCAGGGACTATGCGCCGCTCAATGTATACGGACAGTCCAAGCTCGGTGGTGAGCTTGCCGTGGCTGAGACACTGGATAAATACTTCATTGTTCGTATCGCATGGGTATTTGGTCTCAACGGAAAGAATTTTATCCGGACCATGCTTAATGTTGGAAAGACCCATCCGGAGGTGCGCGTTGTCAACGATCAGATCGGAACGCCTACCTATACGCTGGATCTTGCACGTCTTCTTGTAGATATGCTGGAGACAGAGAAGTACGGATATTATCACGCCACGAACGAAGGCGGATATATTTCCTGGTATGATTTTACCGTGGAAATCTACAGACAGGCCGGGCTGGATACAAAGGTAACCCCGGTCACCACTGAGGAATACGGCTTATCAAAAGCTGCCAGACCCTTTAACAGTCGTCTGGACAGATCGAAGCTCGCGGCCAGTGGTTTTAAGCCGCTTCCGGATTGGAAGGACGCTCTCAGCCGTTTCCTGAAGGAAATCGGAGAGATCTGATCCAGGGCAATAAGTATTGTATACATAAGACGGCGGTGCATAACTGCCGTCTTTTCATGGTATAGGAATTGCTCTGCAATTCCTATACCATGACGCTCCGCTTGCGGACTTTGATAATGAAAACTTAGGAGATTAAGGCAGATGGTTGATATACTGCTGGCAACATATAATGGAGAGAAATTTCTCCGGGAGCAGCTGGATTCGCTGCTCGCACAGACCTATCAGGATTTTCGTATTGTGATCCGCGACGATGGCTCAACAGACGCGACCATGGATATCATCAAAGAGTACCTGATCCGTCACGGTGAGAAGATTGTGCTGATCCGGGATGACAGGAAATGCGGCAGTCCGGCAAAGAATTTCATGGAACTGATGAAGCATACCCGGGCGGACTATATCATGTTCTGTGATCAGGACGATGTCTGGCTTCCGGACAAGGTTCAGAAAATGCTTGTGCGCATGCAGGCTGAGGAAAAAAGTTCGGCAGACGGCGCGGAGCCGATTCTTTTGTTCACGGATTATTATGTCGCGGATGCTGATCTCAAGGTAATGGATGTGCCGGAGGACAGTCTGCAGATTGCGAAGCACTTTCACAGTTTTAACAGACTGCTGGTGCAGAACTATATTACCGGCTGTACTTGTATGATCAATAAGACGGCCTGTCTTTTGGCCGGTGAATATGACGAGCGGATTCTGATGCATGACTGGTGGGTTGCACTCTATGTGAGCGCCATGGGGCACATCGTCCATTTCCCCCAGAAGCTGATGTATTACAGACAGCACGGCGGGAACGATGTCGGCGCAAAGAATGTGAAGAGCTTCCGTTATCGGCTGGAAAAAATGCTGGATCCGGATACCCGTCGTTCCAAGGACAATTACTTCGCCCAGGCTGAACTCTTGAAGGAAAGATTCCGGGCGGAAATGAATGAACACAGCGCGCTGGTGCTGGACGGTTTCTTAAGAATCCGGGAACTTCCGAAAACAGCCAGAGTGAAAGCACTCATCGACGGCGGTTATCTGAAGAGCGACCTGGTGAGAAATCTCGGCTTTATGCTCTACATCTGAAGCAACACATCTGGAGGCGAGTGGCAGAATGGCCAATACATCAATCTCTGTGGCAATAGCGACATTTAACGGCGAGCGATATCTGACAGAACAGCTGGATTCCATCCGGTTGCAGTCCAGAAAACCGTCGGAAGTGATCGTGATGGATGATGCCTCGAAGGACGGAACTGCCGAACTTCTGACGGACTACGCGAAAACTTATCCGGATTTTCCCATGAAGCTTTACACAAACAGAGAGAACCTGGGCTACCGGCTGAACTTTCTTAGCGCTCTGAAGAACTGTACGGGGGAGATCCAGTTTCTCTGCGATCAGGATGACGTCTGGGAGAGCAACAAGATTGAGGTTATGACGGAAATCCTGCAGAAACATCCGGAAATCTCGGTTCTTGCCTCGTCTTTTTCGCTGATTGACGGGAAAGGGGATTCCCTGGAACCTCCTCTTCGAAAAGGGTGGAGTAATCACAACTTCTATCACAGAGAAGTGGAAGACAATGCTCTGGTGCAGGTGGAGGCGGAAGAGTTGATCTGGCACAATTTTTCACAGGGCTGCAGCGAGTGCTTCCGCTCGGATATCAGGGATGCATTCATACAGAAGTATACCGGTGAGATTCCCCATGACTGGTTCCTGAATCTGCTCGGGGCTTCCTCGGGAAGTGTATGGTTCCTGAACAGAGAGCTGTTCCGGTACCGCCTGCATGAGGACAACAGTCTGGGAATGAAGGTAAAGACGGACACGGCCGGGAAGATGCAGGGGAAATACCGGACGCTGGAGGCCAGGCAATCGCTGAATGTGATTGCCGAGTACAAAAGACTGGCGCCGGAAAAGGCGGCTGCATCGGCTGTTTTCAAAGATGCGGAGACCTTTCTGGAATCCAATATTTCGAATATCGAGACGGGAAAATTTTTTGCTCTTCTCCGGCAGGCCGGACAGAAAGAATACCGGCAGTTGAAATCGGGGAAGGCAATTCTTGCAGATATCGGTTTTTCTTTGAGGAATAGAAAATGAGAAGAAAAAAATGGAGAAGGACGGTGCTTCTTCTGACGGGAGCACTGTTGGGGACATCTATGCTGACTGCCTGTCAGAAAGCTGACGGCAAGTCGGCGTTGACTGAGAAAAAAACGGTGGAGGATGCGGAATTCCGGGATGAAGCGCCGTTGCAGTGGAGGGGAGAGGAACTGCGGGATGCCGTGGTGATCTGCCTTGTGAGACACGGACAGACGGTTGCGAACGCAGAGGAAATTCTGGCGGACGGGAGTATGGATTCGCCTCTCACCGACAAGGGAAAGGAGGACGCACTGCGTCTCGGAAAAGCCCTGGCAAAGGATGATTTCCGTTTTGATTTCTGCTATGCCAGCGGCCTTGGAAGAGCGATGCGGACGGCGGGACTGATTCTGAAAGGGGATCAGGACGAGCTGGTGCATGCCGAGGCAAAGCACGGTCTCAATGATGTGCTGTTCGGCAAGGGAGCCGGACGCAAACTGGACGATGTTCTGGCCGAGTACGGAGAGAATGCCATCTCTGACTATGCGTACTCTGTTCCCGGAGACGGCTATGTGTCTCCCATAGGCATAGAGGACAAACTTCACTTTGTCAGGAGATTTGACAGAGCCATGACGGAGGTGGCAGAGGAATCCCTGGAAAAAATGAAAAAACAGGGGACAGCTTCAAACCGGGGACCGCAGGTACTGGTGACAGCCCATTCATCGGCGGCCTACTGGCTGTCATGGAAATTTCCGTCTCTCGGGGCCGCAAACCTGGAGAATGTCAGCGCCAGTGTTCTTCTGTACCGGAACGGACAGTGGTATATCAGATATGTCAATGAGCTGGATTATGACCATCTGGCTTCAAAACTAACGGAGTTGTGGAAAAATATATGAAGAGAAGGGTAATCTTTTTTGCGGGGGTACTTCTGGCCGGGATGCTGGGAGGTGTTGGAGTGTTTCGTCTCTTTTCCTCCCCGCAGAACGTAGATGGAAAAGAAAAACCGGCGAGTGAGAGCAGTGCCATGTCTTTGTCGGCAGAGACGGGGACCTTGTCTGTCGATGAGGAAACTCAGGAACCGGTAGTGAAAAAACCGGAGAGTGTGCAGGTTTTCCGGCTGGGATTCGCCGGGAACGGCGACCATTATTTTACGGCAGACCGCAGTGAGAAGGAACAGCTGGAAGAGCAGGGCTGGACCTATGAGGGGGTTGCTTTTGAAGCTCCGCTGGATTCATCTGTTCCGGTTCAGAAAATGAGGAATCCGGAAGACGGAAGTGTCAGATTTCTGGCGGATTTGAATCTGGTCAATGAATTGACCGCCAAGGGCTGGCAGAGTGAGGGAGTAGCCTGGTATTCTGACGAGGAGATGCAGGTGCCTGTTTACGCCGTCAGCAACGGGGATACCTGTCTCTACACCACGGGACAGGAGGAGGCGCAGGCCATGACTGCCCAGGGATGGACGGATAACGGAATCGTCTGGTACGCGAAGAAAGCCGGCGGCGGAGTGGCGGATACGGATACGGATCGGGATACGCGCACGTCTCTTTTGGGAGTGGATTTCTCCGATGTATACGATTATGCATTTGTCACCAAAACATACGGGGGAGCGGAAAAGTACAGAGGGGACGAATTCCGTACTCTGATATATTATATCTCCGAGGAACTTCCCCGTGGAAACCCCGGAAAAATGGGGCTGACAGCAGATCAGATCGCCAGGGCTCAGGAGCAACTGCCGAAGGACGGGCTGATGAAATTCGGGGAACCCGGAATGAATGAGGTGGACGGTATCTGGTATCTCTTCGATGAGAGGGGAATATGGACCAATCACCTGGCAGGGCAGAATCTGGACGACTCCATGAATGCACAGCAGAAGGCGCTTGTGCAGACCTGTATCGACACGCCGTCTCCGGGACCCGGAATGTGCGCGATGTACGTATCTCAGGTGTGGTCGGCTCTCGGTTATGATTATCCTTACGGGGATGCGGTGGATATGTACAATAACTGGTGTACGACCGGTGATTATGCGGATCTGAGGGTCGGTATGATCGTGGCGGTGGCCACCCATCCGCACTCGGATGCGGGTCTCCAGTACGGACACATCGGATTTTACGTCGGAGATCATCACGTGATGGACAACGTGGGAGTGATCCGGACGGTGGATCTCAGTTCCTGGCTGGAGTATTACGGACCGACTTCTGCTCCGAAATGGGGCTGGACTTCGAATCAGTCCCTGATCGAGGGGCAGGATACAGCTGCTGCAGCACCCGAAACAGAGCAGGCCGGAGAAAATCCGGAGGACAGCGGAGCAACAGGGGTATAAGAGCAGACACTTGAATAAAAAGGTCGATTGCTTTATAATGCATTTTCAGTGATTAACGTCAAAGACAAAGGAGATAAGCAATGGGAAAAATCAATGTCACAAAAGACTGTAACGGCATAGAGGGACTGTATGTTATTGAGCCGTCTGTATTTGGCGACAATCGTGGATATTTCATGGAAACATATAATTATAATGATTTTGCAGCTGCAGGTATCGACTGCAAGTTCGTTCAGGATAACCAGAGTGCATCCAAGAAAGGTGTGCTTCGCGGACTGCATTTCCAGATCAATCATCCTCAGGACAAGCTTGTCCGTGTCATCGTCGGATCTGTATTTGATGTGGCTGTGGATCTTCGTCCGGGCAGCAAAACATTCGGCAAATGGTTTGGCGTGGAACTGACTGCAGAGAATAAGAAGCAGTTTTTCATTCCGAAGAATTTCGCTCACGGCTTCCTTGTTCTCTCTGATTATGCAGAATTCTGCTATAAGGTGACGGATTTCTATCATCCGAACGATGAGGGCGGAATTATGTGGAATGATCCGCAGGTGGGCGTAGAGTGGCCGATGCCGGAGGGCATGACTGCCGGGGATCTCATCCTCTCTGACAAGGATAAGGTCAACTGGAGCTACGCGGAGTATCTGGAAAAGAGAACGAATCGATAAGAGCTGTTGCAGAAAAACGACCGGAGGCATATGCCGGTCGTTTTCGAGTGATGTGACAGTCGGGGAGAACTTGCTATGAAAAAGAAAAATGTCATCGTCCGTCTTCTCCTGGTCATTCTTGCCGTGGTTCTGAACTTCGGTATTGTGAAGATCAAACCGGATTATACGACGGAGCATATTGAAGTATGGATGACGGTGCGGGCGGATGAGGCTTTTGTCTCAAGTCTCTATTATCTGACGACCGGTGACAGGGCGAAAGCCGGCGTGAAGACAGAAAAGGAAATCTCAAAGAAAAGCTTCCTTAAAAAGCAGGTGGCACTTGCCTCCTATGACAAGCACGGAAAGAAGCTGGACATGGGATACGGGCTTCCTGTCGACACAAAGGATCTCTGTTGGAAACCGACAGACCGGAGCAATGTTGCGGTCACGCTGATGAGTCTGCAGATCCGGTGTCAGGGACAGGTGATCGCGGATCTTCCGCTGGAAGAGAAGACTTTCCGGAAGCCGGAGGGCCTTGAGATGGAAAAGACCGGGGATGGTCTGACCTTCCGGGCCGTCAACAGAAACAATTCCGTGCTGCTTCCTGCCGTCGATGACGGAAAAGTAATGGAACAGCTGAAGAACACCGTGGATCCGAGGCAGATGCGGCTCAATATAGCGCTTCTGATTCTCACGGATCTTCTTTTCCTTCTCCTTCTTCTCAAACTTGAAAAGATTGTGGAGATTCCGATGGTAATTTTTAAAAACCGTTCATTGGTATTCTCGCTCGGAAAAAACGACTTCAAGACAAAATTCGCGGGTTCCATGTTCGGTACGATCTGGGCCTTTGTACAGCCCATTGTTACGGTGCTTGTCTACTGGTTCGTATTTGAGAAGGCCCTGCATGTAGGTACACAGTCCACAAAGGCCGGAATTGCGGTTCCGTACCTTCTCTGGCTTCTGGGTGGTCTTGTGCCCTGGTTTTTCTTCTCAGATGCCCTGAGCACGGGAACGAATGTTATGATGGATTACAGTTACCTCGTCAAGAAGGTGGTGTTCAATATCAGCTGCCTGCCGCTGGTCAAGGTGCTCTCCGCCTTTTTCGTTCACCTGTTTTTTATCGCTTTCACCGTCCTGATTTACGCGGTGCACGGATATTATCCGGAGCCGGGGATGCTGCAGTGCCTGTACTATACCTTCGGTATGGTTGTTCTGGCGTCGGGGCTGATCTACTTTACCAGTGCCCTCGTGGTCTTTTTCAGAGATCTGTCCCAGATTGTCAACATTGCGATCCAGGTGGGCGTGTGGTTCACGCCGATCATGTGGAATATTGACGCGATGAATATACAGGGACCGGTACTCCTGCTTCTGAAAATGAATCCGATGTATTATGTAGTCATGGGCTACAGGGATTCTTTCATTAACCATGTCTGGTTCTGGGAGAGACCCATGGAGACAATTTATTTCTGGGTGATTACGCTGCTTTTGTTTGTATTCGGTACCCAGATCTTCCGCAGGCTGAGAATTCATTTTGCGGATGTGTTATAAGAAAGAGGCTGCTGCATTTTGCAACAGCCTGTTTCACGGTATAGGTAATTGTCCCGTAAACCCGCACCATAACGCGGCACGGGATGTGTATGAATGATCGGGAGGAGCGGCACATGAGGCTGAACCTTGAAAAAATCTACGAAAGAAAGAAACTGGAGACGTTGAATTCTGCGTTGCTGGAAATGGATGATATTCTTGATCCGGAAAAAATCGACATTGTTGAACTGGTCGAGTCTGTGCAGATGAAACTGGCAGAGTGCTGCCGCCAGAAGAGGGATCGAAAGAACGCAAATGACTGATGACCACAGAGGACTGAAAACCAGCAATGATGTAAATTACCAGATCTGGATGGATCTGTTTGAGAAGGATATCTATGTTCCCTGCGACTGCCCGGAGACAAACGGGACGGAGCCGGAGCTTACCCTGATCCTCCCGCTGGAAAACTCCGCGGAGGGATTGGAGGTTGCGGCGGCAGGCATTGCGGCGGCAGAGGAACAGACGGACAGAAGTTTTGAGCTTCTGGTGGTATCTTCCGGGGATGATCGGGCTGCCGGTCAGCTTAAGGAGCGTTTTTCCGGAGACCGTCTCAGGTATCTCTCCTGTCCGGAGGGGGGCAGAGCTGCCCTCATAAACAGGGGAATTCAGGAAGCCGTCGGCAGGTTCTTTGCCGTACTCGAGCCGGGAGATCTCCTTGCACCCCATGCGGTGCGTGAGATCCGGAAAAAGATGAGAGAGAACAGAGGCTATGCCTTTGTCTATTCGGACGAAGACCGCCTCAGCCGGGACGGAAGCAACCGTTACCGGCCTTTCTTTAAGCCGGACTGGTCCCCGGATACGATGTTGTCTTTCGATTATACCGGACGGCTGTCCGTATTTGATACAGAGCTGGCGCGGAAAATCGGCGGCGTGAATACCGGCTTTCCGGGGGCGGAAATCTACGAGCTGACGCTTCGCCTTACGGAAGAAATCGAAGCTGACCGGATTGGACACATCAGTTCCGTGCTCTGCCATGTCTTTGACAGATTTGCACCACTTCCTTCACAGGAAGCCGGTGATCCGGCGGTGGAGGCAAAGAGAAGGGCAAAGACAGCTGTCCTTGCAGGGCGTGGGAAAAAGATCCGTACGGAGTTTGTGGAGGATGCCGGACAATACAATGTGGTCTACGAGGTTGAAGGCGAGCCGCTGGTGAGTATCATCATTCCATCCAAGGATAATCTGGCGTACCTGAAACCCTGTCTGGAATCCATCTTCAGGAAGTCCTCGTATTCCAATTATGAGATTGTCCTTGTGGACAACGGAAGCCGGGTTGAGACGAAAGAAGAGATTGACCGGTACATACAGGATAAGCCGGTGCGGTACATTTATCAGCCTATGATTTTTAATTTCTCCAGGATGTGCAACATCGGTGCTTCCCATGCAAAGGGCGAGTATCTTCTGTTTCTCAATGATGATATCAGTATTCTTCAGAAGGACTGGATTGAGAGAATGCTGGGGCAGGCGCAGCAGGCGCACGCCGGAGCTGTGGGGGCAAAACTGGTATATCCCAGGTCCAATCAGATTCAGCACACAGGCGTTTTGAATATGAAGGACGGTCCGGCTCACGCCCTGGTGCTCTTCAGCGACGGCGCCCAGTATGCCTTCGGACGAAATGTGCTCTGTTATAATTATCTGGCTGTGACGGCGGCCTGTCTGATGACCGCCGCAGACAAGTTTCACGCGGTGGGTGGTTTCAATGAGGATATGACGGTGGCGTACAATGACACCGATCTCTGTTTTTCTCTTTATGAGAAGGGATGGTACAATGTGGTCCGCCCGGATGTGAAGCTGATTCACTATGAGTCTGTGAGCAGAGGTTATGATGTAAATGATATGACGAAGTTTTTCCGTATGAATCAGGAGAGATGTCTTTTGAACCTGCGACATCCGTCCCTGGTAGAGCGGGATCCGTTCTTCAACAGGAACTACTCGGATTATCTTGTGGATTTCTCTCTCATGATTCACGATCCGGAAAAGCCCTGCCTCGAGGCCAGGACACTGGACGGTGCTCCCGGCGAGATGCGCACGTTCAACATCGCCATCGACAGTCTGGATATGGGACAGACCTGTATTGTGTCCGGATGGACGTCTACGGGGGATTTTGAACTGGATGAAAAAGGAAAATTTTATCTTCTCCTGGAACTGGCCGGAGGTCATGTCACGGCTGTTCCGGTACACAAATTCCGAAGAGAGAGGATCCCCGGAGCTGTCTCGACGAATGTGGGCTTCATTGCCCGCTTTGACGCCAGTGTGCTGATCCGGAGAAGGGCCAGAATCGGAATGGCCTGTGTGCTTGGGGATACGAAATTCCATTGCTGGACAGACCGCCTGGCGCAGTGGGATTCCTTCAATTATTTCCGCCGTATGAAGGCGGAAGATGACGCATTGGATCATATTCCGGAGGAACCCGTGCAGTACAGCCTTGACCGCTGTGTCATGGAGGGCGGAGCATTGATGATGCGCGGTTGGGCATTTACCGCCGGCAGACTCTACAACAACGAGATAGCCCTTCGGATCTACATAAAAGATCCCTCCGGGCTCTCCTACTGCAATGTGAACCGGCAGGTGCGATTTGATGTCTGCAGGCTGTATAACAAAGAGATGAATCTGCTGTACAGCGGGTTCGAAGCGGATTGTGCCCTGGCCGGAGACTGGAAGAAATCAGAGACAGAGCTCTGGCTGGTGGCTAGAAACTTAAGAAACGGAAAGGTGTGGAAACAGCGGGTAGAAACGGAGGTAGAGTAAATGTGGGAAGGTGAGCTTCTGCGTGCCATAGAACACAGAGAAGTGGAAGAGTATCCGGAATCCGTCAGAAGCGGAAGCAACAGACAGTTGTTCCATTCGATCGCCCCGGCGAGAGGGAATCTCTTTGCCTGGATGAACAGGGAACCCGGGGCGGCAGCCCTGGATCTCTTTGGGGACGACGCAGCTCTTGTTCCGGCGCTGGCGTACAGATTTGACAAACTTGCCGTTTTTACCGAAAATGAAGCCCAGGCAGAGGTCTGCAAAAAAGTACTGGAAGTTGAAAAACTCCGGAACGGCATTCGCCCGCAGAAGTACGGGAGAGATTCATCTCTTCAGTACGACAGGTGGGCGAGGGCAGAAGTGGCGCAGGATGTTGTGGGCTGGCTCTTCGGAAGAGGAGAACAGAAACATCTGGAGAAATTCAGGAAGAATTTCCGGTACAAGGCTGTCATTGCCGTGAAAGAAGATCTGGGGAGAAATCAGATCTTCGATATCATAGAGGGAAGCCGTGATCTTCTGACAGCCGACGGATCCCTCTGGCTTCTTGCAGAAGCCGGCAGTTCAGAACTGATCCGGGAGGCGGCGGAAAGAGCCGGCTACGGACAGATTCTGGAGTATCGCTGTGATCCTGACTGGATGTTCGCGGATCATATTGAACTGTATGAAAAGACAGAGCTCCTGAATGACTGGATCGAACTGGTGGACGCCGAAGGTTTACTGGATCAGCAAAGCGGACTTCTTCCGTCCGACGATGACAGTCGCGAGACGCTTCGGGACAAAGAAAAGGAGCCGGCAGAAGGCGGCAGGCAGATCTGGACCACAAGAAATGGAGCAACCAACGCTGGGAAGCGCCCGGAGGGCTCCGAGAAAGTGCTCTATCAGATCAGCGCCGCGGAGCTGTCAGCTTATATGATTTTTGCCCGTTTTTCCAACCAGAGGCGGGAGAAATACAGGATTATCACAACCGAGTGGATGAACAGCGGGGAAATCCGGCTCTATAAATTCGCGGCTGCAAGATCCGGCGCATCTCATATTGAGCACATGCGGCAGATGTATGAGCTTTTGGACCGGCAATACGGAAAAGCACCGTCAGCCTTTTATGTGAACAGAATCACCCCCATGGAAAATGATACGGGGGTACAGCTGGAATATCTGGCGGGCTGCACGCTGGAGAGTATGATCCTCGATAAGCTCAAAAGCGGACGCGAGGAGGAGGCCAGAAAGCTGGTGGAAAAGCTTTTTCTGAAGATCCGGGGGCCGGTTCTGAAGATTCATCCGTTTCGGGTGACGGACAAGTTTATCCGGTACTTCGGTCTGGAACCGGAACATTTCAGCGACTACACCCTCGGTGTGTCCGACATAGATATGATGCTGGACAATGTCATTGTTGAGGGGAGCAGATGGTCCTTCATTGATTATGAATGGAGTTTTGATTTTCCTATTCCTCTGAAATTCATTTATTTCCGGACCATGTTTTACTTTGCGCTGAAATATCCGGAGTATGGCTCCTGGGCAGAGAGCGTCATGCGGAAAGAAGCGGGGATTACCCGTGAAGATCAGGATCAGTTCACTCTCATGGAGGATTTCTTCCAGAGAAACTGGATTCTGGACAGGGATTCGCTGATGGAGATCCGGAAGCGTTTCCGGATCCGCGAACTGACAGGAACCTGCGGATTCATGCCCTGGGAGGACAAGGCCTACGAGGCAAAAGTCTATTGGGCAGAAAAAAATTCCGGTTATTCGGAGGCCTCTTCCGAGGTGCTCAGCAGGATCAGCAGAGAAGAAGGCAGTATCGTACATATATTTGTTCCGCAAGGGACGGTGAGCCTGCGGTTTGATCCGGCACAGATTCCGGGATTGTTCACGATGGTCAGTATCACCGATGAGAAGGGAAAAGCCCTGGACTGGTCGGGAAGCGGATACTATGTCGACCGGAATCAGATGTTTTTCAGTACGGATGACCCGCAGATCGATATTCTGCTGAACAGGAATACCCACAGGATTCGGGTGCAGTATTTTTACGATGGCATATACCACCCGGAGAACATTG
The DNA here is from genome assembly GCA_024684035.1 of Eubacterium sp. Taxonomy (GTDB): domain Bacteria; phylum Bacillota; class Clostridia; order Lachnospirales; family Lachnospiraceae; genus Bilifractor. The sequence goes on from JAIKXQ010000005.1 coordinate 57,726, forward strand.
ACCTCGTGGGAACACCGGAGGCAGAGGGAGCCGTATTGCACAGGCATGCGCTTGTGCGGGAGAGACTCGGCGCCATTGTGGAGAAACTGAAGAAGCGATAAAGAGCAGTTTCCCTGACGTAACAGAAGACATGTAGATTATGTAGTGGAGATTTCATATGGCAGAAGAATATGCAGTCCGTGTTCAGAACATATCCAAGGTATACAAGCTTTATAAGAGCAACAAAGACCGACTGGTCGAGGCACTTGGACTGACGAGGAAGAAGCGTTACCAGGAGCACTACGCACTGAACGACGTCTCATTTGATATTCGAAAAGGTGAGACCGTTGGAATTATCGGCACGAACGGAGCCGGAAAGTCTACCATCCTGAAGATCATTACCGGAGTGTTGAATCCATCCGGAGGAAAGCTGGAGATCAACGGAAGAATTTCGGCCCTGCTGGAGCTGGGTGCGGGATTCAACGGAGAGTATTCCGGAGTTGAAAATATCTATCTGAACGGCACTATGATGGGATACACCCGGGAAGAAGTGGATGCGAAGATGGATCAGATCCTCGAGTTTGCTGACATCGGAGAATTCGTGCATCAGCCGGTGAAGACCTATTCATCAGGTATGTTCGTCCGTCTGGCTTTTGCGGTGGCGATCAACATTGATCCTGAGATTCTTGTGGTGGACGAGGCACTCTCCGTAGGAGATGTATTCTTTCAGGCAAAATGTTATAAGAAGTTTGAAGAGTTCAAGAAAGAGGGAAAGACCATTCTTCTGGTCAGCCACGACCTCGGTGCGATCGCCAAGTACTGCGACCGCGTGTTCCTTCTGAATCACGGAAAGAAGCTCTGCGAGGGTGAGCCAAAGGGCGTGATCGACACCTACAAGAAGATTCTCACAGGCTCGGCCGACGATCAGAAAAAAATCCTCGAGGAGAACGGACAGTTTGACGAGGCGGGACTCATCGGAGAGGAGAACGCCAGGATTGCAGGCGGCTCTGTGGCGGATGTCACGGGAGACGGCGAAGAACTCTGGAAGACGCATTTTGAGATCAATCCGAATCTGAACGAGTACGGAAGCAGAAGGGCGGAGATCATCGATTTCGCCATTGTCGACGACCAGGGGACACTGACAAGCACGATCATCAAGGGCAGCCGCTTTACCATCAAGTCAAAGGTGCGCTTTAATGACGATGTGAAGGAACCGATTTTTACGTTCACCTTCAAGACCGTACGTGGACAGGATGTAACAGGAACCAACACCATGTATGAGGACAAGATGATACCTCTTGCGAAAAAGGGGGATATCTATGTGGCAAGCTTCACACAGAACATGGATCTGCAGGGAGGGGAATATCTGCTCTCCATGAGCTGTACAGGATTTGAGAAGGGAGATCTCACAGCGTTCCACCGCTGTTACGATCTGATCAGTGTAAATGTGGTGTCACAGAAGAATACGGTGGGCTTTTATGATATGAACTCGGAGACAACCGTCGAGAAAATCAACTGAGACTATTGACGCAGGATAACCGGACGGAAGGGAGTATAAGAAATGAAGGACTTATTCTATCATATTGATTCTGTTGAGGTATATGGCGATACGGAGCCGCTGTTTTTTATCGGGGGCTGGTGCGCGTCACCCAAAGATCTTCCGGTGGAACTCAAGGTTCTGGCAGACGGAAAAGAAGTGGAATACCAGATCAACCGGCATGAGAGACAGGACGTGGTGGGCTTTTCCAGAGCCCTGCAGGGGACGAATCTGGAATGTGGATTTGAACTTTTGATCTATGACCTGGAAACCCTCAGAGAGGCTGACTCTGTCAAGGTGACCGCTTTCTACGGGCAGGATCAGAAGGTGATCTACGCCAGAAGCGGTGCACAGATCAGAGAAATGATTGATCAGAACAAAATCCATGCAACCATCGATGACTGGACCACCGGGGAGAACGGAACCAGGATTCATGGCTGGTTCATCAGTATGGACGAGCTGGATCATGTGGAGGTTTTGAACGGAAAGGATACGTCCCTTCCCTTTGAGATCACATGGAGACGGAGATATGATCTGGAGAAGATCTATCACATCTCCCACGAATCCACTCCCGGGTTTGAAGTGGTAGTCTGGAAGGAAGATCTGGAAGAAGATCCGTCCCTGAAACTTGTATTTGTCACATCCGGAGGCAGAATCGTAATCCCGGTACAGACAGACTCGAAATCAAAGACACCGAAGTTCAGTTATATCAGACAGAGAATTTTTAACCCTACCTACTGGAAGCGGGGCTGGAAATTCCTTCGGAAGAACGGACTTCGTGCCACCCTGTATCATATGTCGGAGGCTGCAAACGGCGGCCGGGATGAGTATCATGGCTGGTTCCTGGAGCATCGGATTACAGAGGAAGAGTTGGTGGAGCAGCGGGAGATGCAGAAGAGCTTCGCGGAGCGCCCGGTTATCTCCATCTGTGTGCCGCTCTATAACACGGAACTCCGTTACCTCGCCGCGCTCATTGACTCTGTGATCGGACAGTCCTATACAGACTGGGAACTCTGCCTGGCCGACGGAAGTACCAATGAGAGTGTCAACGAATATATTCATGAGAATTACGCGGAATATCTCCGTGAGGCCAGAGAGGGTGAAGAAGGAAAAATCTTCTACACCAGACTGGAAGAGAATTACGGCATCGCCGGTAATACCAATTATGCGCTGGAGATGGGAACCGGAGACTTTATCATGCTCTCGGATCACGATGACTACCTCGAGAAGGATGCTCTCTTCGAGATTGTAAAAGCAATCAACGAGAATCCGCAGACAGATATTCTCTACACGGATGAGGATCTGACCGATGATACCGGCGTCCGCTTTGAGTCGCCGCGTCTGAAGCCCGATTTCAATATGGACATGCTCTGCAGTATCAACTACATCTGCCACATTTTTGTGGCCAGAGCGTCCATTATGAAAAAGGTGGGTGGTTTCCGTAAAGAATTTGACGGAGCACAGGACTGGGATATGATTCTTCGCTGCTGCGAGCTCACGGATCACATCGTACATATTCCGAAAGTCCTCTATCACTGGAGAGCCTACGAAGCCTCCACAGCAGGAAATCCGGACAGCAAAAAATATGCCATCGACGCAGGAAAAAATGCAGTTGCCGCCCACTTTGAGAGATGCGGCTATGAGGCGGATGTACGCTACACCAACGTATTCATCCTCTTCCAGCCCCAGATCAAGGTAAAGGGAACCCCGAAAGTATCGGTCATCATTCCCAGCTATGAGCACCCAGATCTTTTAAAAACCTGCATCGATTCCATTCTGAAGAAGACAACCTATCCGAACTATGAGATCGTGGTAGTTGAGAACAATTCGAAAGAACAGAAGACCTTTGATTACTACGAGCAGGTACAGAAGGAACACAGCAATGTGCGCGTGGTCACGTATCCGGGGAACGGACCCTTCAACTATTCGGCAGTCAACAACTTCGGCGCCTCCAGGGCAGACGGCGAGTACCTGATCCTGCTCAATAATGATACGAAGCTTATTTCCGGCGACTGGATGGAGAATATGCTTGGCTACTGCCAGAGGGACAATACCGGAATCGTGGGAGCAAAGCTCTACTTCGAAGATGACACGGTTCAGCACTGCGGTGTTGTGGTAGGTGTCGGCGGTTTTGCCGGACACATCCTGACGGAGAGCATGCGTGGTGATGCCGGTTACTTCGGACGTCTGCTGGCAGTTCACGACGTAAGCGCCGTGACCGCAGCTTGTCTGATGATCAAGAGATCCACCTTCGACGCAGTGGGAGGCCTGGACGAAGGCTTCCGCGTCGCACTCAATGATGTGGATCTCTGCATGAAAGTGCGTGATCTCGGCCAGCTTGTGGTTATGAATCCGGGCGTGGAGCTCTATCACTTTGAGTCCAAGAGCCGCGGTTACGAGGCAGATGCCGGAAAACACGAGCGATTCAAATCCGAAATCCGCAGATTCCGCAAAAAGTGGGAGAAAGAGCTGGAGGCCGGCGATCCGTACTACAACCCTCATCTTACTCTGATGTACGGAGACTGCAGACTTCGCCGCCCGGGAGAGCACTTCGATATCATCGATGAAATCCTCCGGGAAGATCAGGAGAAGTCAGCTTCTACTTCCAGTGAAGTGCGTGAATGAGGTTTTCTAAGGGCAATTAGGAAGTTGTATTTGTTCTGATGGTTGCAAGTGATCCGAAGCCCTGTATCAGAGTGTCTGTCGCAAAGTTCTTCGTGTTTTGCCATGAAAAGTATGAACCGCGTTCGGGACAGAGTCATACAGCGCGAATATTAGGAAGCGAACGAAGCACCAGCAATAGGCGGCGGAGCGCTGAGGAGGTAGCGACGTGTGAGCGTGTATGCTCTGGCACCGACGCGAAGGATTATGTTTGCAAAATTTGTATCACGAACACATAATTATTCGTAAATATGTATATATATGCAAGATGCGCACTTGCCATGGACGAAAAGTCGCTTGAATCTCGTAGAAAATTTCTTCGGGGGACCGATCGCAGAATCAGAAATAACGCAACAGTCGCGAAAATATATTCCACGATTTCGAGACAAAAAGAATATTGATAGGTAACATGAACATATTATAAATGTTACCAAAAGGACATCTCAGCGGAGATGTCCTTTTTTCTTGATCAATTTGTTAGAAAACGGTTGAAATTATTTGACATGTAAGTTGTGGAGTGACCGCAAGTGTGCTATATTTGTCTCATGTATTAATATTCGTTCAATTTATTTCGGTTGAACGGGAAGGGAGAGAAAATGAGAATAGAGAAACTTAAGGTTTTCACTGTCGGCAGGGAGCTTCGACTATGTCTGATCGCTCTGGTGACGGTATGTGTGGTTCTGTTCTTTGGCCTGGTCAATGTTTTTGCGTCGGATGATCCGGGGATGCTGGCAGATCCGCCGACAGCTGAGGCGACGGTGGCTTCTTCCGGTGAGACTGACGGTCAGGAATTGCAGGGAGAAGACGAAGAACAGGCAGATCTGTCTCAGACTCCTGATTTGCAGGAAACACCTGCCGCACAGCCTTCTGAAGCGATCCTGCCGGAGGAGACAGCGGGCGTACAGACACCTTCCGGGGAAATCTCAGAGGGCGGAACCGCTTCCGGTGACGACGTCGTTGCCGCGGACCCCGGGGATGGAAAGAATGAAGAAACGGCAGGGGATGCAGAGAATCCGGACGTGAACGGTGAAGGCAACGAGGAGGCCGGTGAGGAAGTTGCGAAGACGGTGACAAAAGTCATTCTGTATCGTATGTTTCATCCGGTGACCTGTGAGCACTTCTATACCAGCAGCGTCGTTGAAAGAAACGCCCTGGGTATGGCAGGTTGGAAGTATGAAGGTATCGGCTGGACGTCTCCGTCGATTTCCGATACACCGGTTTACAGACTGTTCAGCACGGTTCTTTGCGATCATCACTATACTACCAGCTCCTATGAGCGGGATGAGCTTGTAAAGAACGGTTGGAGGGATGAGGGCATTGGCTGGTATTCCGATGACGCAATGTCCACTCCGATTTACCGGCAGTTCAACTCGAAACTCTATCAGGGTTCCCACAACTTCACCAACTCACAGAATGAGGCAAAGACCCTGGTGACAAGAGGCTGGAGGGATGAGGGTATTGCCTGGTATGGAATGCTGGATCCGGATCCCGAGATTCTCTATCCTATGACAATCGCGGACGGCGTGGATTACTCGAAGGTTTATAACTACGAGTATTACAAGACCCATTATACGGATGTTACGTCCCGTCTCGGCGACAGCGACGGCGCTCTTTTGAATCACTTTGTGACTCAGGGAATGAGAGAACTTCGAACAGGAAACGGCGTATTCTATGTAAAGTCATACATCTATGAGTACAAAGATCTTCGCAAACTGTACAAGGATAACTACAAGAAGTATTACGCTCACTACTGTACGAACGGTTACAAAGAGAATCGTCACGTGTCCGGCTGCACTTCTCTGAAGAATCCGGATTACAAGTATGCGGGCGTGGATTTTTCTCCGATTTTTGATTACAACTACTATGTGAGCCACTATGCCTCCATAGTAAAGTCTGTGGGCTTTACGGACTACACCCTTGTGGAGTATTTCGCAAAGAACGGACTGAAAAAGAATCAGAAGGCAAAAAATTCTTACAGTACTGCGACCTACAACAAGATCAAAGAGCATTTTTATCCGTCTCATGATGATATGTATTATGTGGCGCAGCAGTTCTCCAGTGCTACAAACTGGCTGATTCTCTGCAACAGAGGTCAGAGGATTGTACAGGTGTACACCGGTTCCCAGGGAAACTGGACTGAGAACAGGAAGATTGTCTGTGACGTGGGAGCTCCCGCGACGCCGACGATCACCGGCCAGTACGCTCTGGGAGCAAAAATGCTTTACTTCCTGACCGGCGAGTGCAGGTGCTGGTATGCATCTCAGATCTACGGTGACTATCTCTTCCATTCTGTGATCTATGACGGACAGAGCAGTCCTGTGCGGGTAGTGGACGGCACGCTTGGAGCAGCAGTATCCCACGGTTGTGTCCGCATGGATATCAAAGACGCGAAGTACATTTACGACAATGTACCTTCCAGAACAAAGATTTATATCTACAATTAAGTGAAGTCGGAAATGCTGATGTGTCAGCGTTTCCTGAAAAGACAGACCGGTTCTATCATATTTCGACAGGCCGGTCTGTTTTTTTTATGGTATAATCTTGAATCAGTTAGTGATGAAAGACCCGGGAGTTACAGAAAAAAATGAGGGAGCGCAAGGTATGATTGATTTCAATGTTCCGCCGTTTACCGGCAAAGAATACGAGTATATGCGTATGGCTGTTGAATCCCACAAGATCAGCGGAGACGGACAGTTTACGAAGAAGTGCAGCAGATGGATGGAAGAACGGTTTCACGCGAAGCGTGTGTACCTCACTACAAGCGGTACAACCGCTCTGGATATGGCGGCGTTGCTCTGCGATATCAAACCCGGGGATGAGGTGATCCTTCCCAGTTATACGTTCTCCAGCACGGCTACGGCTCCGGTGCTCTGCGGAGCAAAACTGGTCTTCGTCGATATACGACCGGATACCATGAATATTGATGAGAAGAAAATCGAGGCTGCCATCACGGATCGCACGAGAGCAATTTTCGCTGTTCATTATGCCGGAGTGGCCGCAGAGATGGATGAGATTATGGAGATCGCTCACAGATACAATCTCCTGGTGGTGGAAGACGCAGCGCAGGGTGTCATGAGCACGTACAAAGGAAGGGCACTGGGCACCATCGGAGATTTCGGCTGTTATTCTTTCCATGAGACAAAAAATTATTCCATGGGGGAGGGCGGAGCCATCGTCATCAACAATGAGGCGTACAATGAGAGGGCGGAAATTCTCCGTGAGAAGGGAACCGACCGTTCACGTTTTTTCCGCGGTCAGGTGGACAAGTATACATGGGTTGATTTCGGAGACAGTTATCTGCCGAGTGAGCTGAACGCGGCCTACCTCTGGGCTCAGCTGGAAAAAGCGGATGAAATCTATGATGACAGGATGCATACCTGGGAGTGCTATGACAGGGCGTTCCGTCCCCTTGAACAGGAGGGGCTGGTATCTCTCCCCGTAATTCCGGAATATGACGTTCACAATGCCCATATGTATTACCTGAAATTCAGGAATCTGGCGCAGAGAACGGAATTCATTGCTTATATGAAAGAACGCGGCGTACAGACACCCTTTCACTACGTGCCGCTCCACTCCGCACCCGCTGGAGAGCGTTTCGGCCGTTTCCATGGTGTGGATCGCTGCACCACGTCCGAGAGTGAGAGACTTGTTCGACTTCCTCTCTACTACGGAATGAAAGAGGAAGACCGGGAGACGGTAATTCGCGCGGTTTTGGACTACTTTACTGTATAAGTCCTGCTGCGCTCACCGGGAGGATGAGTGGAATGGAAAAAGAGAAGAAAAACAAGACAAACCGGTGGGGATGGTTTTTGTTTCTGCACCTTGCCCTGCTGGTTTACGCCAGCTGCAGTATCTTCAGCAAGATGGCATCCCGGCAGGAGTTCATGAGTGTGAAGTTCATCCTGTTCTACGCAGGTGTGATCTTTGTTCTGGGAGTGTATGCCGTTCTCTGGCAGCAGGTCATCAAACACATGCCGGTGACGACAGCCTACGCCAATAAGGCAGTGACCATTGGCTGGGGAATTGTTCTCGGACACTTTGTCTTTCATGAGAAGGTGAATGTCCGCCAGATCCTTGCGGCGGTGATCATAGTGATCGGCGCGGTACTCTATGTGATTGCGGACGGGGAGGATGAAGTGAAATGAACACATCCATGATACCCTTTATTCTGATCTATCTGGCGGGAGTATTCTTTTCAAGCCTCTCGCAGATTCTTTTGAAGAAAGAGGCGAACAGAGAACACGGGAGTTTCCTTCAGGAATATCTGAATCCCCGCGTCATCATCGCCTACGGAATCTTCTTCGGCTGCACCTTTCTGACGATGCTCGCCTACAAGGGAATTCCCATGAACTGGGGACCTGTGCTGGAGACTGCCGGCTACATCTTTGTTACGGTTCTCGGAGTGACGATTCTGAAAGAAAAGATTACGCTGAAAAAGTTCCTTGCCCTCTGTGTGATTCTGGCAGGAATTCTGTTGTACGCCTTTTGATAAATTGCATAGATAATGATAAGAGGCAGAGTACACACCCTCACATGTCGCTGTGTTTGTGGTGTAGTACACTGCCTCTTTTTGAAGTTATTTCAGATGTATGCAGGCGAGGATCTCGTCTGCTATGCGGGAAGCTTCTTCCGGAACATCTGAGGGAAGGATGATCTGACCGATCCGGTCGGTGCCGTCGTGAACCCGGGGAAGAAGATCACCGGGTTTATAGTCAAGTGTAACCTCAGCCTTATTGGCAGCGGAGATTGCGAGGATCCGTTCCTCGTCTATACGGTCGATGATTCCGCCCACAGGACTGAAGAGAAGACGTGAACTGCAGGGGGCGGAGGCTGTGGGTGTGAAATCACAGGAGTCTCCCAGCGCACACGAGAGGATGGTCTCATAGTAGTCAATGCCGGTGTGGAGACGGATCAGTTCCGGAATTCCCGTGGCTCCGCAGCGTCCGCCTGCTTCGAGGATCTGAAGATTGTCGCCGTCGACCATGATATCGCAGTTGATGGCGCAGTTGTCCGCACCGGAGGCAACTACGATTTTCCGGAGTGCGTCTCTGAGACGTTCGAGAAGAAGGGCTGAGCCACCGAAGGGGAAGGAGTGGCCGGCGGGAATGGTGATGTCGCCGGCATGGCAGACATCCTTTTCGTGAGGAAGACAGAGACGAACCTCTCCCCTGTACACAAAGGCGTCCAGGCCGATTTCCTTGCCGGACGCCACTTTTTCGACGATATAATGGGTGGTGTGAGAGGCTTTGACTGAGGCTTCATAAGCCGTTCGCAAATCTTCTTCCCGGTGCACCATGGTGACTCCGCGGCTTCCGGATACATCACAGGCTTTCATCATCACCGGAAAACCGAGACTTCGGGCAGCGTCAAGGGCTTCTTCGTAATTGCGGACGCCCAGGAACGCAGTTGAGGGGACATTTCCCTTTCGGAACATTTCTTTCATGGCCAGCTTGTCTGTCAGTACAGAGGCCGCTGCCGGGGAGATGCCGACAAGGCCGAGTTCATCACAGACAAGGCCCAGTGTCCGGATGGCCACATCGGTGCCGGTGGTTGCAATTCCGTCGATCTGAAGGCGTCTTGCCTCGGCCAGAACTGCCTCTGAGTCTGTCGTGTCCAGATCGCAGATCTCATCTGCCAGTGCAAATCCGGGATAATTTCCCCGATAGCTGACAACGATGGTGTGCAGTCCCATTTCTCTGGCTTTCAGAATCAGGGGAACCTGATAGATACCGGCACCCAGAATCATGATTTTTCGCTTCATTGTAAAATCAGACCTCCGTTGTTTTTGTCTCCAGATTTACCGTGTCGCGGACAATGAACTGGGGCGTGCGGTTGATGGCGAGGATCAGTTCTCCGATGTACTCGCCGATGATGCCCAGCACAAGGAGTGTGAATCCGAAGAATACCAGAATGACGCAGATCAGCGACGGCCAGCCGATGGGAGCGGAAGGATCGATGAGCTTGCTGATTATGGTGACAATGGTTGCGATAAAGCCCATGAAGGCAGTGATAATTCCCATAAAGGAAGCCAGGCGAAGAGGAACGACGGAGAAATTCCAGTAGGCCATCCAGAGTTTGAGCATCTTGCGGAAGGTGTAACCGGAAGCTCCATATTCTCTCTTGTGGTGTTCGATCTCCACGTTTGCAATGTTGTGGGTTGTCCGGAAAAAGATGCCGTCGACGTAGGGATTGTTGTTGGTGTATTTGATGACCTCGTCCCTGACCTTCGAGGTGATCAGCCAGAAATTGCTGGACCGGATCTCTTTGGGACGTCCCAGGAGAATCCGGGAAGATACTTTGTTGAACCAGCTGGTCAGGTTCTTTTTCTTCGTATTTGTGCTGTTCCGGTAGACTCCGTAGACCAGATCGTAGCCTTCTTCAATTTTTTTTACCAGAATCGGGATCTGGGACGGGTGGGTCTGCAGATCGTCATCCATGCCGAGCACGTAGTCGCCGGAAGCGTAGTTCATGGCACACATCAGAGCCGCGTGCTGGCCGAAGTTGCGCATGAGGTTGATTCCTTTGACGTTCGGGTAGTCTTTCCCCAGTCTCTGAATCTCCTCAAAAGTGTTGTCTTTGGAACAGTCATTGACAAGAATGAATTCGCAGTCATATCCCTGAAGATAGGAAATCTCCTGCATGGTAAGCTCCACGACTTCGCGGATGGAACGCTCGGAATTGTAACAGGGTATTACTATTGAAATCAGCATGGTGTATCAATCTCCTGAATAAGCTGGATTACAGTTGCTTTTTGCAGAATGCTCATCTCTGCATGCCCGCGAGATGGTCGAAAAACAGCGGAAGGCCGCCGGTGTGAAGGAAGAGGATATTCTCTCCCCGGATCTTTTGGTCTGCGAGATACCGGATCATGCCGGCAAACGCTTTTCCTGTGTAGGTGGGATCCATGGGAATGGAATTTTGCTTCAGCATCCGGTCGATGGTTTCTGTGATTCCTTCATCAAAAAGCCCGTATCCCCCACAGTTATATCCGGTTTCCAGGTGGATACAGCCGGAGAGGTCGAAGCCGGTGTCCCCGTTTCTTTCGACCGGCTTACCTTCGGACGCGGTGTCGGTTGCCGGAGCCTCATTATCAGAAAAAAAGCCCCGGATTCGAAGGCCTTCTGTGACGGTATCCTCCAGGATCTGCAGAGCTCTCTGTCTCGTTCTGGAGGAAATAGAGATACCAATGAGAGGGCGCGTGTCCCTCGCCTCGATCATTCCCGTAAGAAAACCGCCCTGTGTACTTCCCGTACCATAGGGGACAACGAAGCGGTCGAAGTGAATCCTGTGGGTTTCCTCCCAGTTCGTGATGAGAGGATAGGCGTCTGCGTAAGCCTGGGCAGCGGTTCCTTCATTTCCGGAACCGGTTCTGTCTCCATAAATATAGTAGGGCTTTTTTCCTTCCTCCCGAAAAATGGAAAACGCACGATCCACGGTCTCCGCGATGGCGTTCTTCGGACAGTCGAGAACCCGGACCGGGAAATGGTCGAGAATCCGCGCATTGAAAGGCGTGGTTCCGTCGGCGTGTTCTTCTGTTGCAATCATCAGGCAGGGAATGTCTTCATCACTGCACATATTGGCCAGCACACGGCATAGATTGGATCGCCGGTCGCCGTACATGATCAGGGCGTCACAGCCTTTCTGTTTCATGTCCCTCAGAAAGGCGGACGCAATACGCACTTTATTTCCTCCAAAGGAGTAGGGAATAAGGTCGTCTCTTCTAATAAATATGTGATTGTCGCCGGCTTCCGGCCAGCTGATTTTTTGAATCGGTGTGTCTGTGATCTGATCGAAAAACATGAGATGTCCTCCCGGAGAATCCGTATTTCAACTCATTTATTCTATTCTGAATCCCTCAGAGCGTCAACAAGATGTCTGAATCATGAGGTATCCTTTCAAATTGTAGAAAATGCACAAAAAGGTCACAAAATGGTAACATTTGCGGTTATTCGTTTGACATACATGATTCACTGAATTATGATTAGGCTGACGCAGAATAGTTTTGTAAGATATTCAAAAAGATTAGGGGATACAGATGAAGAGAAGAATGCAGAAAATCCTTGCGATTGTTCTGACTGCCGGAATGGCTTTTTCCGGTGTGTCGGCGGAAGCATCCGGTGATCTTGTTCTTCTACAAGCTGTCGCGGACACAACGAGCAGTTCAGGCGTTACCGGAGACACGGTAGAGACTGTCAGAGAAGACGGAAAAGAGGACAGCGCGGAGGAGATCGGCAAGAGGATTCAGAAAATCCTGGATGGGGCCAGATCCTTTGGCACATATTCAGATGAGGAATTGGAGGCTGCCAAAAAGGAAGTGGCTGCGATCCGTCAGGCCTACGGGGAACTGGATGATGCGGAACAGGAAATCCTGAGAGACAGCGCCGGTTATCTGGAGGACGCAGAGGTGGCTCTCGACCGGATGATCGACATGCACGCGGAGTACAGGAGGACGGGAGCGGTCAAGGTTGATCAAAACGAAAATCCGTCCAGTTTCCGCTTCATCAACGGAGCAAAGATCGATGTTGCCGTGAAAGAAGCAATTCAGGAGACTGCTGCGGTGGCTGCGGCAGAGTCCGGAGAACCGGAGGCGACAGTAGAGGCGCTGGCCAGCGGAGAGCTTCAGGCAGCGGCTTCCGAGTATGAGGATACGACAATCGTGGCGGATCCCGGTGCGCAGGTGGATCTTGACGCGCAGGGTGGAGAACTGATTACAGTTACGGATGCTGACGCGGAGAATCTGGTTGGATCCTCCGGCCGGTACATGGGTATCGATATCAGTCAGTGGAATGGAACTCCTGATTTTGACAAGATCAAGGCAGCAGGCGTGAAGTTCGTCATTATCCGTCTGGGTTACGGAAATGATGAGACAAATCAGGACGACAAGCGGGTCGTTCGAAATATCAGTGAGTGCGAGAGGGTCGGCCTTCCCTGGGGAGCATACATCTATTCCTACGCCCTGAATGACTGGGAGGCCAACAGCGAAGTTGAGCACGCACTCCGGCTTCTGAAGGGAAAGAAACCACAGCTTCCGGTATATATTGATATCGAAGACCCTTCACAGCAGTATGCCATGTCGGTAGGAGACAGAAACGTAGATGTGGATAAGTTCGCGTCGAATTTCTGCTCGAAGCTCAAAGCGGCCGGCTATAAGACGGGACTATACGCCAGTCTGACCTGGTTCAACCAATACTTCGGAAACTTTGCATCACAGAACAGGGGCTACTCCAATTGGATCGCCCAGTGGGCAGACCGTTGCACCTACACAGGAACCTATGACATGTGGCAGTACAGCGCAACGGGAAAGGTAAACGGTATGCAGGGATCCGTGGATATGGACTATTACTACGGAAGTATCAAATTCCCGGACGCGTACTATGAGTATTCGAAAGATCCTGACAGGATACCGATGCTCCGGTTGTACAATCCGGTGAATCACGAACACTTCTATACGGACAGCGTAAATGAGTGGAGCACTCTGCTGGACCGGGGCTGGGTGGCCGAGGGGATCGGCTGGTACGCACCAAAGAAATCCGATACGCCGGTTTACCGCCTCTGTAACCCCATTCTGGGGGATCACCATTACACCACCAGCGAATATGAGAGGGACACTCTCACGGAGGAGCACGGCTGGGTGTACGAGGGAATCGGCTGGTACTCCGATGACCGGGAAAGAGTACCGGTCTATAGGGAGTTTAATCCGGAACTGACCTCCGGATCCCACAACTACACCACGGGAAAGAATGAACACGACTATCTGGTATCCGCGGGCTGGGCGGATGAACAAATCGCCTGGTATGCAGTAAAAGAAGGATAAGAGATGAGGATTCAAAAGGCTGTCGCAGGTGCGATGGCCTTTTTAAATCAGATGTTATTTTTTTCTTGACAGACACGCGGTCCTCTGTTATCATACCTTCGTTGGTAGAAATATCATATTTGCTGATATAGCACAGGCGGTAGTGCGCATCCTTGGTAAGGATGAGGTCACCAGTTCGAGTCTGGTTATCAGCTCGGTTGACGGGGAACTTTTTTAAGTTCCCCGTTTCCTGTATCTACAGGGACTTCTTCCGGGGGTTCGGTGATACAGTACGAAGAAGTGTGTTTTGAGGGGGAGCTATGAGCAAAAAAGAATATGCGGCAGGGAAGAATTCTGTCCTGTCGGTGGCTTTTGTGGCTTTTGTGGTAATTCTGCTGCTGACAGGCTTGTACCTGCACTGCGCGTCTATGGAGACGGTGGAGCTGGATCTGAAATCTGCCCGGGCGGAGAATCTGATTGCCGGCGGGGGAGGAGAGTACACCATCGCTGACGGAACCTATATGACGGAAGATGCCGGAGCGGCGGCACTGGTATTCGATGATGTGAACCGGTATGTGGGTACCATGCGTCTGGATTTCGGGGAGATCACCACGAATGAGCTGATCAATATTCTTACTCTGACGGTTTTCTATGATACGGGACATGGTTTTTCCGACAGCCGGAAGGTAGAGGCTTCCATAAAAACTGGCTCTCATCAGCTGGCTCTTCATCCCCTGGCAAAAGTAAAGGCGCTGAAGATACAGATCGGCACGCTGGAAAAAGAAAATTTCGTCATCGACAGGATTATCCTCAATCCGGATACAGACGGCTGGCAGATCTACTTCTGGCTGTCGACGACGGCCGGAATCTTTGTGATCTGCTTTTTCGGCTTGCGGAAAAAAGGGAGAAACAGGCTGTGTTTTCTGGCTGCGTCCGGAGTTATCACCGTGTTTTTCGGCTATGCGCACCTGATGTTCCGCAGGCAGGACAATTCCTGTTATCTGCTGGCGGCGGAAGCGCTGATTATGCTCCTGACGATCTTTTTCTTTGCGACAGAGATCAACGCGAAGACCAGAGACAAACTGATCATGTGGACAATGCTGGCGATGGCCTTTGCCCTTTTTACATACTGGGCGTGGATGCTGGAATTCGGCAAGGCTCCGGATGAGCATATGCGCATGCAAATCGTGAATTATATCCGGAATCACGGAAGCATACCCAGAGGGGATGATCCCGAGGTCAGAGATGCCTACTGGGGTTTTGGCTATTCCTTCTATCCGGTGACGACACAGCTCATCGCCGCCTGGATCTGCAGGCTGGTATCATTTTTCAGCGAAGACGGCTATGTACTGCTCAAGGCCGCCCGGATGGCCAGTGTTTTTTGCGGAACGCTGACGGTCTACTGGGCGTACAGGATCGGCAGGGAAGCTATGCCGGATTCAGATGCGGGTTACCTGCTTCCTGTGCTCACCTTTACACTGCCGCAGCTTGCTTTTTTGAATTCTTATCTGAATAATGACAGTCTGGCCATCATGGCGATTATGATGATCCTGTATTTCTGGATCCACGGTCTTAAGAAAGGCTTTAACGTCCGGACGTCTCTTGGACTTTCCATCGGAATCGGTCTCTGTGCGCTGTCTTATTACAATGCCTACGGGGCGATTCTTCTGAGTATTCCTGTCTTCTACTACGGACTCATAAAGCAGGGACGCAGCGGGAAGTATATGGTGAGAATGACGGCACTGGTTGTGGCCGGAGCTTTTCTGGTGGCCGGCTGGTGGTTTGTCCGTAGTGCGATTCTCTACAACGGTGATTTTCTCGGCAGGTCTTCTCTTCAGAAAGCACAGGAGATGTACGCGGCGCCGGAGGCTCTGGAGAAGGCCGGGGAGACGATGCAAAAGCTCGGCGTGAACATTTTCGGGATGCTTTTGATCGAGCAGCTGCACTACGTCAGAGATGTGGGAATGAGTTTTGTGGGACGCTTCGGTTACATGGAAAACGTCCTCCGTCCTCTGCAGTACGCGGTGATCCAGTTGATTATTTTTGCCGGTTCGGCGGCCACGGTTCTGCCGGGAGGATACCGGGTGCTCCGATATCTCAGAAGCGGAGATAAAGAAAAGGAACGGGGAGAAATCCGGGAGATGACCTTTTGGGGCTGTATGCTTTTTCTTCTGATGGTGATTCCCTTCTCTCTTGCGCTGTACTATACCTGGTCCTCGGATTTTCAAAAGCAGGGCAGATACTACATGCCGGTCTGTGTACCGCTCTTTTACCTGACGGCAAGGGGCTTTGACCGTCTGATGAAAAAAATAAAATGCGAAAGAAACGGAGCCGGATATCTGGTCAGCCTGCTGCTGATCCTGAATCTGGTCATGGTTTTCCTTTCGGTGGCGTATCAGTTTTACTATTGATTTTGCTTAGAATAAGGGGAAGAGAACTATGGTGGATGCATTATCTGTAAAGAACAGAAGAACGGCTATGATTCGCCGGATTCTTGTCACCGTCGGGTGTGCGGTCTTTTTTCCGTTTTACTATTACCTTTCAACCAGAGATGAGTCTGTTCCGCACAATTACAGATTTCTGTTGCCGATTGTGTTCCTGGTTACAGTTATGGCAGTTCAGCTCGGATACTTCCTGGTAAAACTCTGGAGAAAAAACCGGTACTACGGGGCGGTAAACAACTGGCTGGAGAACAACTCTCTGGAAGTGTGGCTTCAGGGGAAGGGGAACCGGAAGTTCTTTTGGTTTTGCATGATCGTTCTTCTGGTGGCGTGGATTCCCGCGTTTCTGGCTTTTTATCCGGGAACCTTCGGCTATGACGCAATACCGCAGGTTCTTATGTATTACGGACACAGGAGAATGAGTGCCTTTCAGCCCTATGTCCACTCCTGGATCATGGGATTTATCTTCAAAACGGCGTCAGATCTCAGCGGATCCTACGCTATAGGTCTTGCCTCATACATTGTATTTCAGATGATCACGGTGACCAGCGGGGCGGCAAGGAGCTTTGCCTATCTGAGCAGGAAGAAGGTGCCTGTTCTGTTTCTCCTTGTTTCCCTTGGGGCTTTTGCCTTCAACCCGTTTTTTCAGACACTGACCATGGCCACAACAAAGGACGTGCCTTTTGCCGGTGTGCTGCTGCATTTTCTTGTGGGCTTCCTGGAACTTCTGGATTCCGGAACTGCAGGTGCGAAATTCAGGTATGTGGTGGAACTTCTCTTTACCGGTTTTCTGGTCTGTGAGCTGAGAAACCAGTGCATCTACATCGTGGCAGTGATGGTGGTGATCACGCTGATCGCGTGCAGAAAAAAACTGATAGTTCCTGTCACAATGATACTCATCTGCGTGCTGACGCTTGGATTTAACGCCTGGGCCTACCGCACATACGACATCAAAAAGACGGACATGCGGGAGATGCTCAACGTGCCGATCCAGCAGTCCTACCGGGTGGCCTATGACAAACTGACGGGCAAAGAACCGGCGGATATCACGGATGAAGAGATGACCATGCTTGTCAGACTGGTGCCGGAAGAAAATATTTATAATTACCGGGGCGACATCTCGGATCCGGTTAAATTCAACTTCGATACGCAGACCTTCAAGGCCAATGAAAAAGAGTACATTCAGCTCTGGTATGACCTTGGAAAAAAGAACACGAAAATCTACTGGTATGCCTTCCGGGATCTTCTTGCGCCATACTGGAATTACAACATATTCCTCCAAAGAGGACTGATGTTCATGTACACGAATCAGGAAGACGATATCTGGAACATCCAGAGAGACAGTAAAAATCCCGGGTATATAGATTATCTCATCGAGCAGAATGTAAACCTCCGGTATCAGGACAATCCGGTGACTTTCCTTCTGTTTGAGCCGGGCATCTGCCTGTGGATCATGACCTTTGCCTTCGGATGGGCGATCATCAACAGAAGAAGGAGACAGACATTGCTGACCTTCTGGATCTGCCTGCTCTTCGGAACCATGATGCTTGGGCCGGCGGCACTGTACCGCTATATCTTCCCCATCGAACTGGCTGTGCCCCTGATGCTGGGCATGCTCTGGATCGAGCGAAGACCGGAAGAGGTGAAAGGAGCAGAACCGACTCCGGCGGTGGCCGCTGTGGCAATGGCTGCTCTGACAGAATCTGAAGAGACAGCGGAAGCAGTGGCTTTGGCAGAAACGAATTCGATACATGTAGATGAAGTATCGGCGGATATGAATGCTGCACAGGAGACAGACGGTAAAAAGCTGACCGGCAAAGAGCCGGAGACACAAACTACAATCGAATAACGGTGAATGCAAGCGGCGGTCTTTGGACCGTCGTTTTTGTAAGGTGCGAAGGAAATTCGTTGCATTTTCCATATCTACAGTCACGCCTCAGGATGCGCAGTTCGTGTAGTTGAAGATGTGCATACTCTGCCCCCTGCCGCGATCCCTGTTTTAAAGTTCAAAAATAATAGGAAACAAAATCCTTTGACATCAATTGGAGGACTGCAGTAAACTTTAGCCCAAGCGCCCCGGAAATTAGTGCAAGATGCAGAGGTTTTGCCAGGCCGATTGTGATAGAATAGACGTATATTGGGCACTTGTAGATTGTTTTTCTGTTTATAAACGATGAAAACAACATATTCCCGTGTTGCGTGCGAAGTCGGCAGAAACCATCTCAGGAACTACCCAAGAAATACATTTAACTTTCTAGAGGCGAAAGGAGAAAAGAGATGGTTATTCCGTTTCTGATTTGCTTTCCGATGATCGTTGCTGTCCTGATGTTCCTGATCAGAGTCAACAAGGTACGGAATGCAATCGCGTATGCCAGTGCCGTGATCATCATGATCGGCGTGGCAGTTCTGACAGCACAATGGCTGAAGGGCGGGATGCAGCCCATGGTCCTGGCTGCGGGAGAGAATTCTCTCATCGAGCTTGCGGATCATGTGATTCTTGCTGCGGAGATCGTTCTGATGTTCGTTGTGACATTCTTATGTTTCAAGTACAGGAAGTACTGGATATCCCTGCTTTCCATCGTACCAACGCTGATGATCGCGTATTTCGAGCTCTTCGGGCCTGAAATTGCCCCGGAGGCAAAAATCCGCATTGATCATCTGGCAATCCTGATGTGTATCATCATCGGTCTGATCGGTGGTCTCATCGTGATCTATGCGGTAGGTTACATGCACGGATATGCCCATCATCATGTGGAATTCGAGGACAGAAGATACTATTTCTTCATGCTTCTGTTCATCTTCCTCGGGGCAATGTTCGGTTTTGTAACATCCGACAGTCTGCTCTGGATCGACTTCTTCTGGGAGGTGACATCCGTATGTTCCTTCATGCTCATCGGATACACCAGAGAGCCTGTTGCAATTACGAATTCTTTCCGTGCGCTGTGGATGAACCTTCTCGGAGGAACACTGCTTGCCATCGGAATTATCTACTTTGGATATCAGACAGGTACGGTGTCCTTTCAGAAACTTATCGGACTCGGTGCCGGTCAGGCGAAATACGCAGTGATTCCGGTTGCCTTCATGGCGTTTGCCGCGCTGACAAAGGCTGCCCAGCTGCCTTTCAGCCCCTGGCTCATGGGAGCGATGGTTGCGCCTACACCGTCCTCTGCACTGCTGCACTCTGCAACCATGGTTAAGGCGGGTATCTATGTACTCATCCGTCTTGCACCGGCTATGTGCGGACAGCAGATCGGTATGATGGTATCTGTCATCGGCGGTTTCACTTTCTTCCTGGCGTCCATCATGGCGATCGCCCAGACAGACGCGAAGAAGGTTCTGGCTTTTTCGACGATTTCCAACCTTGGACTCATGGTTGCCTGTACGGGAGTGGGACGTCCGGAGACCATCTGGGCTGCAACCTTCCTGATGATTTTCCACGCAGTGTCCAAATCCCTGATGTTCCAGGATGTGGGAGCAACAGAGAACGCCATGCACACCAGAGATATCGAGGAGTTCCACGGACTTCTGTATCGTCTTCCGAGACTGGCAATCTTCCAGTTCATCGGAATCGCAGGTATGTTCCTTGCGCCCTTCGGTATGCTGATCTCCAAATGGTCTGCATTGAAGGCATCCGTGGATGAGAGAAACATTATTCTGGTAATGTTCATCATCTTCGGTTCCGCCACAACATCCTTCTACTGGACAAAGTGGATGGGCAAACTGATCGCGGCCACCAATCAGCCGAAGATCAGAGATATCACTAAGAAAAACGAAAATATTTCCCTTACGATTCATGCGATCCTTATGCTTGGTCTGTGTGTACTCTTTCCGGTACTCTCACAGGTATTTGTGGATCCGATGATCGCAGAGCAGTTCGGCTCCTACAAAGATGTTCTTCCGATGGCGGTTCTCTATATTCTGATTGCCGTTATCCTGGTTGTATTCGCGGTTCCCTTTATCGCGTTCCATACCACCAGAAAGACACCGACCAATATCAAACTGTCCTATATGAACGGTATCAACACCGGAGACAATACACAGTTCACAGATTCCTTCGGTGAAGAAAAGAAGCTCACGCTGACGAACTATTATTTCGCTCATAAGATCGGACAGAGAAAGCTGATGATTCCGTCCCAGCTGTTTACCACGGCTGTGATTATCGTCATGCTGGTAATGATTATAGGAGGTGTCGCATAATGCTTAAGAGTGTAATCGCAGTCATCGCCTATGTACTGCTGGCGCCGTTGATCGGCGGATTGTTGGCCGGATGGGAGAGAAAAATCTCTGCCCGTATGCAGCGTCGTGTGGGACCGCCGCTTCTGCAGCCTTTTTATGACGTACAGAAGCTGTTCCACAAACAGACCATTGCAGTAGACAAAGCACAGGGGATGTTCCTGATCTCCTATTTTGTTCTCATGATTTTTACAGGCGCGATGATTTTCGCGGGAATGGACATTCTCATGACCTTCTTCGTTCTGAGTACAGCGTCCACGTTCCTGTACTTCGCGGCTGTTGTCACCAGCTCTCCATACAGCACCCTTGGTGGAAGCCGTGAGCTGATTCAGATGATGACCTATGAGCCGGCAGTTCTTCTGACCTGTGTCGGTTTCTACCTTGCTGCCGATTCTTTCAATGTCAGCAAGATCATCAGCCAGAAGATGAGTATGATCCTGTATCTTCCGGGAATCTTTTTTGCATTTGTTTTCATACTGACAATCAAGATGAGAAAATCACCCTTTGATCTGTCTGCTTCACATCACCCGCATCAGGAGCTGGTAAAAGGAATTACCACCGAGATGGGTGCGAAAAATCTGGCGCTCTTTGAGATCAGTGAGTGGTACGAGAATGTATTCCTTCTGAGCGTTGTAGCTCTGTTTGTGATCAACAGAAATCCACTGAGCTGGGTGGTTGCCGTACTGGTTGCTCTTTTCGTGTGGTTCCTGGAGATTCTCATTGACAACAGCAGCGCCCGTGTGAAATGGCCGGTCATGCTGACGACGACCTGGGTAGTCACCCTCCTTGCAGCGGGTGTCAATCTGCTCGTTCTGATGCTCATCAAATAAAGAGGTGATAGAGATATGGCAAAAGTAAAGAGATCGCCGTGGCTGCTTCACTACGACGGAGCAAGCTGTAACGGCTGTGATATAGAAGTTCTCGCGTCCCTGACACCGGTCTACGACGCAGAGCGTTTCGGTGTCGAGAACACCGGAGATCCGATGCAGGCGGATATTTTTCTTGTGACGGGAGGTATCAACGATCAGTGCTACGATGTGGTCAAGCAGCTCTATGATCAGATGCCGCGCCCGAAGGTAGTAGTCGCTGTAGGCGTCTGCGCCTGCACCGGCGGAATTTTCAAAGATGCGTACGGAATTCATGGCGGCGTTGACACCTGTATTCCGGTGGACATTTATGTTCCGGGATGCGCTGCGAGACCGCAGGCGATTATCGACGGAATCGTGAAGGCTGTTGAGCTCTTCCAGAAGCGTTCGGACGAGCACGACGAGTATGAGAGAACACACAGAAACGAGGAGGGTTCACAGAATGCCTAAGGTATATGTGCCACAAGATAAGGTGCAGGTGATCGAGCTTGTGGATCTTCTGGATTATGCCCAGTTTATGAAACACAACGGTCTGCGTCTCGCCCAGGCGTGCGCTGCCTACATCAATGATAAATACGAACTCAGCTATTCCTTTGTCGAGGACAGCACCTACGCCATGGTTACCCTGCGTATTATCTGCGATCTCGATGCGGAAGTTCCCAGTATCGGGGAGTTTTTCCCTTATGCGCCGTTCTACGAGAACGAGATGGAGGCACTGTTCGGTGTTCATATGCGAATGATGAACCTGGACTATCACACCAAGCTCTATCGTATGAAGAACTGGGCATCCATGCTTCCGGAGGATGCAAGGGAAGAAAAAGTTGCAATGAAAAAAGAAAAGAGCGTCGTTCCCGGAGCCAGTGTACAGCCGGGAGAGGACGGTGTGGATCTGGATTCACTGATCTCAAAATCGGTGCCGATTTCCAAAGAGAAAACTGCGGCTATGGCCGGCATCAAATTAGACGAGCAGAAGGAGGGCAATGAGTAATGGCTAAGAGAAGTATCGTCCCCTTTGGCCCGCAGCATCCGGTACTGCCGGAGCCGGTCCATCTGGATCTTGTACTTGAGGATGAAAAAGTAATCGAAGCGATTCCCAATGTGGGCTTTGTACACAGAGGTCTGGAGTCTCTGGTAGACAAGAGAGATTTCAATCAGATGATGTACGTCATTGAGCGAACCTGTGGAATCTGTTCCTTTGGCCATGGCATGGGCTACGTGGAGACTATTGAAGGAATCATGAATGTTGAAGTTCCGGACCGCGCGAAATTCCTTCGTGTGATCTGGGCTGAGCTCGGCCGTATCCACAGCCACCTGCTCTGGATGGGACTCATGGCAGACGCCTTCGGTTTCGAGAACCTGTTTTACAGCTGCTGGAGAGTCAGAGAGAAGATCCTGGATCTGCATGAGATGACCGCCGGCGGACGTGTTATTTTTTCCGTAAACAAAGTCGGCGGAGTGATCAAAGATATCACACCGGAGATGATGAAAGCAATTCTGACAACTCTTGACGAGGTTGAGGAGGAGACAAAAATCCTTCAGAAGACCTTCCTCTGTGACTATACCGTGGAGTCCCGTCTGAAGGGCGTCGGCGTCCTGACAAAACAGCAGGCTCATGACCTGGGCTGCTGCGGACCGGTGGCTAGAGCTTCCGGTATCGCCAACGATTACCGTCTCACCGGCTATGAGGCCTATGGACAGCTGGATCTGGAGCCGGTGATCGGTGTGAACGGCGATTCCTATGACCGCTGTGATGTCCGTATCCGTGAGGTCTTCCAGTCTATTGACCTTCTTCGTCAGGCAATTGCGAAGATCCCGGAAGGGGAGCTGTCTGTTCCGGTAAAAGGAAATCCGGACGGAGAGCACTTTGTTCGCATTGAGCAGCCGCGTGGAGAAGCGTTCTACTACACGAAGGCAAGTGGCAAAAAATACGTGGATCGTTTCCGTCTGCGCACCCCTACCTTCGCAAACCTCGCCGGACTGACAGAGTCTCTGAAGGGCTGTGACCTGGCTGATGTTCCGATCCTTATCGTAACCATCGACCCGTGCATCAGCTGTACAGAGAGATAAGGAGGGAAATCAGAGTTATGGGTATTATGAAATTTGCTCCTGAGGCTCTCAAGAACCTCTTCAAAAAACCGGTGACTACCACCTATCCGGCGGAGCCGGCAGTTTACCCGGAGAGATCCAGGGGACATGTAACCATCGATGTAGATGGCTGTATCTCCTGCGGAATCTGTCAGCTCAGCTGTCCGCTGGGAGCCATCAAAGTGGACAAGAAAGAGGGAACCTGGGATATCGACCGCTTCGACTGTATTGCCTGCGGGTACTGCGTTGAAAAGTGTCCGAAGAAGTGTCTGTCCATGGTGAGCGGATACCAGGAGCCCGGAAGAGAAAAATATGAGGATAAATTCCGCCGCTCCGCCGAGGCAATGGCTGCCGAGGCAGAGAAGAAGAAACAGGCCGCGCTGAAAGCGGCTGCCGCAAAGAAAGCTCTTGCCGAGAAGAAGGCGAGAGAGGAGGCAGAGGCAAAAGCAAAAGCAGAGTCAAACGCGGAAGCGAAAGTAGAAACTGCCGGTGAGAAAAAAACGGCAGAATAAAGTTCACAGGAATTGCGGGAACCGGCACTTTGGAGTGCCGGTTCTTTTGGGCTCACAGAAGATTCTGTGAATTCCCTGTGGGGCAAAACGCTCCGCGGGATGCGCAGCTCGCAGATAAGAAGATCGCTTACGCGATTCTGCTCGCGCGCCAAAGTCCTGCTGCGCTCCCCTCAGGAGTGAGGGGATGGTGGAGTCGAAGTCCGCTTGCGGACTTTGTTCTGTATATGGATGAATAACAGGCGATTTCAGACTAACGAAATGCAAAGAAATGCAGATTTGTTTAAATTTCTGATTGAAAAAAATGTCAAAAAAAACGATAATTATAAGTATGTATAGGGCAGTTATGATAAACGCGAAACTCTGCGGTTTCACATCTGCAGGATAGAAAGTCAGTAAAGCAACAAGGGATTCAAGTTTTTTTACAGTACAGTAGACAAGAAACTCGCGCATGCTTTCGGGTGGGATCTGTCTTCCTTTCTTCAGAGGAGTCTGTGAATGCGAAGAGGAATGGAGCCGGCGGGGAATGTGTGCGATCTAGTGAGGAAACCGTATAGTATGAAGAACTGTGAAATCACAGTATACGGACTGGTTCAGGGCATTGGCTACAGACCGTTCGTTGCAGAGATGGCTGAAAAGTTGGATATTCACGGAAATGTCAGAAACGCCGGCGGTGTCGTGATCGTGATTGCCCGCGGCGAGGACGGGAAAGTGGAGGATCTGATTGAGGCACTCAGATGTAAAGCCCCGGCAGGAGCACGCATCGATCAGATCACCGTCGATGAGATTTCGGAGTCCGATTTCAACGAGAAGACATATGCCGCGAATTCATTCAGGATCGTGGAGAGTGATGATCACACGGAAGAGCTTGTTCTTCTTCCGCCGGATCTTCCTACGTGTCCGGAATGCGAGAGGGATCTCTTCGATTCGAAGAACAGGAGAAGATATCACTATCCTTTCAACAGTTGTGTGAAGTGCGGGCCGAGATACAGCATCATGCATTCCATTCCCTATGACAGGGAGAACACAACAATGGAAGGCTTTCTTATCTGTGATGCATGTCGTGAGGAATACGGAACCAGGGGAGATGTGCGGAGGCATGCACAGACGATTGCCTGTGCGGAATGCGGCCCCCAGCTTCGTCTGGTGGGTTCCGATCACAATGAGATGGCTCACGAAGACTGGGGCGGTACCGTACGAAAAAATCCGGAGCAGTATAAGTACAGAAAAGAGAATATCAAGCAGTTGATCGGGCGACATGGTCAGCTGATCGGAGATATGGCTCTTACCACAGGAATCCGGGAACTGAAGGCCGGAGCTGTGGTGGCTGTCAAGGATATCGGCGGCTTCCATCTGGCCTTTCTTCCGACGGATAGCGAGCCGGGCAGACGGGTTCGGGAATTTAAGAAGAGAGATAACAAACCTTTCGCCGTCATGTTTCCGAGTGTGGAATCCATTCGGGAATATTGTGAAGTGTCTGCCAAAGAAGAAGAGATTCTTCTGTCAGATCCCAGACCCATTGTACTTCTCCGGAAGAAACCGGGGATGGATTTCGTTCCGGAAGTCTGCGGAAGGAGCGACCGCATCGGGTGTATGCTCCCGTGCAATCCGCTTCAGATCCTCCTTCTGAAGGAGGTGGGACCGCTTGTCATGACCAGCGGAAACCGTGGCGGGGAACCGATTATTATCCGGGACGAGGACATGATGAAGTATATCAACAGAGGCTGTCCGGATTTCATGCTCACCCATGACAGGGAGATACTGACACCTCTCGATGATTCGATTTATCAGGTGACGAAGTCGCAGATGGAGGACGGTACTGTCCGCGAGATCGTTCAGATTATCAGAAGAGCCCGCGGGCTCGTGCCGGAACCGGTGATTCTTAGGGACAGGCTTGTTCCCCAGGATCTCTTTGCGGCAGGAGGTGATCTGAAGAATACCTTTGCTCTGGCCAGAGGAAGAGCGGTTTATCTGTCCGCTCATTTCGGAGATCTGGTGGATCTGGATGCCGCAAAGGCGAGGACGAAAGCCATTCACCATATGGAAGCTCTGTTCCGTCTGGCACCGGAGTGGGCAGTTGCGGATAAGCATCCGAATTATATTTCCACCCGGGCGGCGGAAGAAAGTTTCGGATCGGAGAACGTCGATAAGGTACAGCATCATCACGCGCACGTGCTGTCGGTAATTGCCGAGCATGGTCTGCGGGGTAAAGTACTGGGGCTTGCCTTCGATGGCACCGGTTTCGGCGATGACGGTACCGTCTGGGGAAGTGAATTTCTACTTTGTGACGCGGAGCATCCATCTTCCTACCGGAGACTTGGACATCTTCGCACGGTAAAAGCACTCGGCGCCGATGAAGCCTCGAAAAACGCGAAACTGATGGCGGCCTGCTATATGTACGATGCCGAGGACAGGCATCTGATCAGTGAGGATGTGGATCAGGATGAAATCCTTGATCCGGAGAAACATCAGATGGTTAATATCGCACTCAAGGCGGATTTCAATACTTTCCGGACGTCATCCATGAGCAGGCTCTTTGATGCCGCAGCTGTGATCCTTAGGATTTGCGAACACAACAGCTATGAGGGTGAGTGTCCGATTATGCTGGAGAAGGCCGCCTCGGAAGCGGCAGCAAAGCTGGAGCGCGAAGAGTATCCGAAGGATCTTCTGGATCGGATCAACAGCCGTGCCAAGCTCAGATTTGTCCTCGAAAAAGAGAACGGTGTGTGGACGGCAGACGCGTCCCGGATGATTGCAGACCTTCGAATGGCAAAGGACGCGCTGATCCCTCCGGATGAGCTTGCGCTGGAGTTCCATGCGGCGGTGGTGGACATGATTGTCAGGATCACAGAGAACATCTGCAGAGACCTGAGAGAAGAAGGTGAAGTGATCCGAACGATTGCTCTTGCGGGAGGAACGTTCCTGAACCGGATCATTCTCTCACATGCGGTTGCGGAACTCACGAATCGGGGATATGATGTATATGTCAATGAGAAGGTTCCGTCTGGAGACGGCGGTCTTCCTCTTGGACAGGTATATGCCCTTACGAAGTGAGGATGCAGCGCCTGAGAATGATAAGGAACTGAGGTAAGTACAGATGTGTGTTGCATTACCCGGAGAGGTAATTGAAGTAAAAGGAGCCGATGCGGTTGTGGATTTTTCCGGCAACAGAGTGACGGCAAAAGCGGGACTGACAGAAGTGAAGCCGGGAGATCGTGTATTGGTACACGCCGGCTGCATCATTCAGAAGGTCACCGCGAAGGAAGCTGAAGAGATGGAAGAGCTGATGAGAGATCTGGAGGCTTTTGACGCGGATTGAATAAGGCGGCTTTTCCTTGTATATGAGATCAGAAGGCAGTTTGACAAAAACGGACAGAGATGTCCGTTTTTGTTTGCCAAATTACAGGTAAGGGCAGGTTTCGTTTTTCCTGAATACGACCCTTTACCTGTTTCATGAAATAAATGAAAAATGAAAGTGAGAGACTGATATGAAACTTGAGGATATCGTCAGATACCTGGCAGAATATGACGGGCCGGAGATGAACATCATGGAAGTGTGCGGAAGTCATACCGCGGCCATTTCAAAGAACGGCATTCCGGATATGCTCTCGGAAAAACTTCATCTGGTGTCAGGCCCGGGCTGTCCAGTGTGTGTGACGCCTTCCTCCTATGTGGACAGACTTATTGAACTGTCTATGAAACCGGATCACTGTGTGGTTACGTTCGGGGATCTGCTGCGGGTTCCGGGGAGTGTGAGAAGTCTCTCTCAGGCCAAAGGAGATGGGGCGAGAGTAATCATGGTGTACTCGCCGATGGATGTTTTGAAACTGGCAGAGAAAGAACCACAGACCACCTTTGTCTTTGCGGCAGTTGGATTTGAGACCACAACCCCGGTCTACGCACTTCTTATGCAGCAGCTTGTTGAAGGGGATGTCCGGAACGTGAAGCTGCTGACGGCGTTGAAGACTATGCCGGAAGTGATCGGACATCTCTGCAGTGCCGGCGCTCCGGTACAGGGCTTTCTGGCTCCCGGGCATGTTTCGGTAATCACCGGAGCGGCTGTCTTCCGCCCGGTCGCAGAGCGGTATGGCATACCCTTCGGAGTGGCCGGATTCACAGGACAGGAGATTCTGATGGCTCTTTACGCGATTGTCAGACTCAGAGGCAGGGGAGAGGTGAAAAATCTATATCCTTCGGTAGTCACGGAGGAAGGAAATACAGAGGCAAAGCGTCTGGTGGAGCGCTTTTTTGAACCGGCAGATGCCGCCTGGAGAGGCATGGGGGAGGTCGCCGGATCCGGACGTATCCTCCGGCAGGAATACCGTGCCTTTGATGCAGGAAGTAGTGATTTGACAGAAGACAGGAAGATCAATCAGGCCTGCCGCTGCGATCAGGTTCTTATGGGCAAGAAGAAACCTACGGACTGTCCTCTTTTCGGCAAAGTGTGTACACCGCTGACGCCTCAGGGGGCATGTATGGTCTCCACAGAAGGAAGCTGTTTCACCTGGCTCTCCTCGAATCGAAAAAGGAGTTGAACCCCCGGGTAATCAGTTGTGCATAGGATACAGAACCGATGGTTTTCGTCGAAAAGATATCTTTGACAGTAATTCCGTTATTCTGTATAATTAACGTGAAATATTATGGTTGCAGAACGCCAAATAGACAATGTTTTTTTAAAAATTTTGAATCCTGCGACAGGAAAGAGTTTCAAAGGAGTATGTACATGAACAGACAGAAAGTGATTACCATGGTTCATGGAAGTGGCGGACAGGCGACGGAAAACCTGATCGATGAAATATTTGACAAAGAGTTTGACAATGATACCCTGCATGAAATGGAGGACAGCGCGGTTGTTCCGGGAAGCGGAAGAATAGCCATCACGACGGACAGCTTTGTGGTGTCACCGCTGGAGTTCAGGGGCGGTGATATCGGACGGCTGTGCGTCTGTGGAACGGTGAATGATCTGCTGATGCGTGGAGCTATCCCGAAGTACCTGACCTGCGGCTTTATCCTGGAAGAGGGACTTCGGGTAGAGACCCTGCAGAGGGTGGTCCACTCCATGGCAGAGACCGCAAAGGAGGCGGGCATCCAGATCGTGGCCGGAGATACAAAGGTTGTGGAAGGAAACGGTGGCCTTTATATCAACACATCCGGTGTCGGCTTTGTTCCGGAGGGGGTTAATATCTCAGCGAAGAAGGCAAGAGCCGGAGACTTCATTCTTGTTTCAGGAACCATGGGAGATCACCACGCCGCGGTTCTCAGCGAGAGAATGAGTATTGATTCCAACATCGAGAGCGACAACGCACCCCTCGGCGAGATGGTAAACGGCCTGATCAAAGCAGGCGTGAACCTTCACGTTCTCCGCGACATTACGAGGGGCGGTCTTGGAACCGTATTGAAAGAGCTTGCGAAGGCCAGCGGAAAGGTCTTTTACATCGAGGAGAGCAAGGTGCCGGTGACTCCGAAAGTCAGGGATTTCTGCGGACTTCTCGGACTGGATCCCATCTACATGGGCAACGAAGGCAAGATGGTTGCCATCGTCGCGCCGGAGGACAAGGAGAAGGCACTCGGTATTATCCGTACTTCAAAGTATGGGGAACACGCAAGCGTGATCGGCTGCGTGGCTGAACCGGGAGAAGATGAGGCCGGTGATCTGATTATGAGAACGGCCATCGGTGGCAAGAGACGGATGGAAGCGCTCCAGGGTGAAGGACTTCCGAGGATCTGCTAGAAAAATTGTAACAGGCAAATGGGGGAAAATTGAGCTCCTCGATGTTGTCTATAAAAAGCGGGACTGTAGTCCCGCTTTTGTTTTTGTGTAGCGATTGATACAAGGGGAAAAGTGCGGAAGTGACAGAGGTATACTCGCTCACACGTCGCTCTCGTCCTCAGCGCTCCGCCGCCTATTGCGGGGTGCTCCCGCAAAAAGCTCAACCGCTTTGTCTTATGCCCTTCGGGCGATGTCCAAAGCGGGTCTACGCTCCGCTTCGGTCCGCGCTAAGCGAACGTCCCCCGGACGTTCAGCGCCTCAGACATTGCACGGCTACGCTCCGCTTGCGGACTTTGTTCTATCAACTTCCTGGAGAAGTGATCGGGATAGTCGAAGATGAATCACTTCGGCGGGGGCAAGCAATGTTCTCTGACAACCGGCATACAACGAAGAACGGAGGACGTCTCCGTCCTCCGTTCTAAGACCGGTGCGAAGCAGCTGAGTAGCTTCAGACACCGGCCAAGGTGTCAAATGAAATAGAATGTAGTGTATCTGCAGATATAGTGTTACGGGGGGATCTGCAGGGACATCCGGCTTAGAAAAAGCTGTGTGTCCACCGCACTACGCGGTTTCCGTTGGCAGAAATTCTGGATGATGCTGTTTTGACAAAATCAAATTCTTCGCAGAACCTTGCAGTAGCCACATCGTCAGCGAGAATCCAGATGCAGGCTGTGCTGATGTTCTGATGTTCCATGTTCCTGAGAAAACTTGTGATCATTCTGCGGCCGATACCCTGGCATCGCCATTCCGGGTCAACATACAAACCACGGATTTCCACACATTCAGTGAGGGAGTTGTTCAGCCAGCAGTTCTGATCGGTCAATGAATGCTTGCATGTGGCGGAGAATGTCGTCCATGCAACCATGCCCTTGACGATTCCTTCGTCTTCACAGACATATATGAATGTGCGGGAAGCATGATCTGTGCGAAGGAAAGTAGTGAGTTCATTGCGCTGTCTCCGATAAAGGTCCTTCAGACAGGCGCCGGAAGCGGCCTTTTCAGAGAGGAGAAGGATTTTGTTTAACCTCAGCGCATCGCTTGTTGCTGCTGACCTGATCATAAATATCATCTCCTTACGAAACAGTGTTAAAAATACTACTTAAATTTCGCCAACGTTTCGTTAATTATAGTTTACACCAGAATGGCAGAAAAAGGAAGTGAAAAATAGTTAAAAGTGTGTAAAAATGTTTGGATAATGCAATGAAATTGTAAAAAACTAACAATGTTGTAATGGTTTCCTAAAAATAATTTACTAAAACGTTTACGTCATACACGCGCTCCAAAAGTCACATAAATGAGCAAAATATCAAAAACAATGTGTGACCTCTCACCTGTTGCGGAGGTTTCGAACATGAAAATGATATGCGTTTTTTGTCTTGTTTCGCTGTTTGGATGGAAATTGGTCAAATAATTTTATATTTTGAAAAATCTTTGAAAACACAGGGATGTATGATATATTATAGAAATGTTAAACTGCATTCTTATGCATTGAGGAGGAACTGGCATGGCTAACGAAGAAACTTCGAAAACTGAGAGAGAAGTTGTTTCGAGAAATTTTATTGAGCAGGAGATAGACAAGGATCTGAAAGAGGGAAAATACGAGGAAGTCGTTACCCGCTTTCCGCCGGAGCCGAACGGATACCTGCATATCGGACACGCAAAATCTATTCTGCTGAACTATGGAATTGCCAAGGAGTACGGCGGCCGGTTCAATATGCGTTTTGATGATACAAACCCGACAAAAGAAAAAGGAGAGTTCGTCGATGCGATCAAGCGTGATGTTGAGTGGCTCGGCGCTAAATTTGACGGACCCTATTTTGCCTCAAACTATTTCGAGAAAATGTATGAGGCGGCTGTGAAACTGATCCGTGACGGTAAAGCTTACGTATCGGATCTGAATGCTGAGGAGATGCGCGAGTACAGAGGTACGCTGACGGAGCCGGGAAAAGACGATCCGAATCGTGATCGAAGCATCGAGGAGAACCTGGATCTGTTTGAGCGCATGAAAAACGGAGAGTTTGAAGACGGATCCAAAGTGCTTCGCGCAAAGATCGACATGAAGTCCGCAAATATCAATATGCGTGATCCGATCATCTACAGAATCGCTCATCTGCATCATCAGAATACGGGTGATAAGTGGTGTATTTACCCGATGTATGATTTCGCACATCCGTTGGAGGATGCCTTCGAGGGTATCACACATTCTATCTGTACACTGGAGTTCGAAGACCATCGTCCGCTGTACAACTGGGTTGTTGAGAATGTGGGCTTTGCGCATCCGCCGAGACAGATCGAGTTTGCGAAACTTTATCTCACCAATGTGGTGACCGGAAAGAGATATATTAAGAAACTGGTAGAGGACGGCGTAGTTGATGGCTGGGACGATCCCCGTCTTGTGTCCATCGCCGCTCTTCGCAGAAGGGGATATACGCCTGAATCTATCCAGAAGTTTGTGGAACTCGGAGGAATTTCGAAAGCAAACAGTTCTACGGACTATGCGATGCTTGAGTTCTGTATCCGCGATGACCTCAAGACGAAAGTATCCCGTATGTATGCGGTTGTAGATCCGGTGAAACTTGTGATCGACAATTATCCGGAAGGTCAGGTCGAGGAATTTGATGTGCCGAACAATCCGGAGAACGAGGAACTCGGAAGCCGTAAAGTTACCTTCTCCAGAGAACTCTGGATTGAGAGAGAGGACTTTATGGAGGAGCCGCCGAAGAAGTATTTCCGTCTCTTCCCCGGCAATGAAGTCCGTCTGATGCAGGCATATTTTGTGAAGTGTGTCGGATATGAGAAGGATGAAAACGGAAAAGTGACAACCGTGCACGTTACCTACGATCCCGAGAGCCGTGGCGGAAACAGCCCGGACGGACGCAAAGTCAAGGGAACGATTCACTGGGTGAATGCGTCGGATGCCCGCCAGGTTGAGATGCGTCTCTACGAGAACCTGATTGATGAAGAGAAGGGTGTGTACAACGAAGACGGTTCCATGAACATCAACCCGGATTCACTCAAGGTAGTACAGGGTTACGTGGAGCCCGCGCTTGCAGAGGCGAAGGCATATGAGAGCTTCCAGTTCGTGCGCAACGGATTCTTTGTTGCAGACTGCAAGCTGAGCCAGCCCGGACAGCCTGTCTTCGGCCGTGTCGTATCGCTGAAGAGTTCCTTTAAACTGCCCAGGGCATAAGGAAAAGGCAGATCGATACATCCGATAGAAATGAATAGGATTATTTGCAGCACATCCGCGTCTCGTGACACTGGATGTGCTGTGTGCTTTACAGGAAAGAAGTGAAATGTAATTATGATCAGAGCATGTATATTCGATCTCGATGGAACGCTTACCCGCACACAGGAGTCTATTGCACGTCCCGTCAACCGGACGTTGGCGCATTTCGGACTCCCCGAGATGCCGGTGGAGAACTTTAATTACTACGCCGGAGACGGCCTGGATAATGCCCTGCGGCGTGCTCTTTCAGATGCCGGGGATCCGGAGCTGAAGTTTTTCGAAGAGGGAAGACCGCTGTGTAGAAAACTCTTTGTGGAAGAACCGCTCTACCATGTGGAACCCTATGAACATATTGTACCCATGCTTCGTCGCCTGCGGGAGGCGCATATGAAGCTTGCGGTTTTTTCAAACAAGGTGCATGAGGGTGCGATTGAGGTTGTGGAGACGATTTTCGGCAAAGGGGTCTTTGATTACATTCAGGGGCAGTCTGATGCCGTGCCCATGAAACCGGATCCCACAGGTGCATACGAGATCATGAAGAAATTCGGCGTGGAGCCCCGGGAGTGCATGTACTTTGGTGATACCAATACGGATATGCTCACCGGTCGCAACGCCGGCATTTTTACAGTGGGCGTGACCTGGGGCTTTCGTCCGCGAGAAGAACTGGAGGAGTATGGCGCAGATCATATCGTGGACGATCCGATGGAGATCCCGGATCTGGTCCTCAAGCGGACGGAGCGCGACACAAACCGCGCATGATTGAATAATCAGTAGGATATCTGGAAGGTAGAAATGAATGCGTAAAGCTTTGAAGAGTGTCAGTGGAGATGTGCTCTATATCATCATCCCTGCGTATAACGAATCAGAAAATATCATACGTGTTATTGAAGGGTGGTACCCTGTTGTGGAAAAACACAACGGTGACGGAAAGTCGCGGCTGGTCGTGATTGACGATGGAAGTACAGATAACACCTATGACATCCTGCGGGAAATTGCAAATGCCAGACCGCTGATGGAAGTGATTCCGCGGGAGAATCACGGCCACGGTCCGACGGTTCTGTTCGGATACAGATACGCCCTGAAAAAAGGAGCCGATTACATCTTTCAGACAGATTCTGACGGACAGACGGTTCCCTCGGAATTCAGTCCGTTCTGGAGACGGAGAGAGAAGTATGATATGCTGGTCGGCCTGCGTAAAAACCGTGAAGACGGGAAAGACCGTGTGTTTCTTGCCAAAGTGCTTCGGCAGATCATCTTTTCGGTCTTCGGCGTCCGTTGTCCGGATGCAAATACACCCTTTCGTCTGATGAAGGCCGGTCCTTTGGCGAAGTGTCTGAATGCGATACCGGAGAATGCAGAGCTGTCCAATGCGCTTCTGACCGTCAAGTATGAGAAAAGCGGCTGCGCCGTGCGATATCTGCCGATTACGTTCCGCTCGAGGCAGGGAGGAACCGATGCGTTGAACCGGAGCAGACGCTTTGCGATCATCCGGAGATCCCTTGGAGAATTCCGCCGTGTAAAAAAAGAATGGGAGAAATAATCAGCACTCACCTTGTTCGAGTGCTAAATTTTCCTTGACTTTGGATTGAGGGGATACTAAGATAGTCATGGATACAGCAAAGTAAAGATAAGACAGATTCCTCTGCGGATCTTATATATATCATCAATCTACTTAAAAAGGAGCGTGTATTACATGGAATCAAGACATGGAAACCTTTCAATTAACAGTGATAACATTTTTCCTATTATCAAAAAGTGGATGTATTCGGACAAGGACATCTTCATCCGTGAGCTTGTATCGAACGGAACAGATGCCATAACAAAGAGAAAAAAACTCGATGATATCGGCGAGGCAATTCTTCCGGCCGGCTATAAGGCGAAGATTACCGTGACCGTCAATGATAAAGAAAAGACCCTGACCTTTGAGGACAACGGTGTCGGAATGACGGCGGAGGAAGTGGTAAAGGATATCACAGAGATTGCTTTTTCCGGAGCTACCGAGTTCTTTAATAAATACAAGGACAAGACTGATCAGGATCAGATCATCGGACACTTCGGTCTCGGTTTCTACTCCGCATTTATGGTGGCGGATCTTGTGGAAATCGATACCCTCAGCCATACAGAGGGCGCGGAGGCAGTTCACTGGAGCTGCGACGGCGGTACCGAGTATGATATGGAGAACGGTACCCGCACAGAAGTCGGAACGAAAATCACCCTTCATCTCTCCGATGACGGACTTGAGTTTGCCAACGAATATAAGGTTCGCGAGACTCTTGAAAAATACTGTTCCTTTATGCCGGTAGAGATCTATCTGGAGAATCCGAACAAGGAGCCGGAGACAGAGACGATTGACGAGGCAGATCTGAAAGAGACAGATAAAGTCATTGAGCGCATCCACACGGAGGCCAAATACGAGGAGAAGACCGGCGAGAACGGAGAGACAGAGAAGGTCTGCACACAGCCTGAGAAAAACGAAGTCAAGATCGAGAAGAGACCGGTATCCATCAGCGAGATTCATCCCCTTTGGGCCAAGAATCCCAGCGACTGTACCGAGGATGAGTACAAAGAGTTTTACCGTCATGTATTCCTGGATTACAAGGAGCCGCTGTTCTGGATCCATCTGAATATGGATTACCCCTTCAACCTCAAGGGAATTCTGTATTTCCCGAGAATCAACACAGAGTATGAGTCTATCGAGGGAAAAATCAAACTTTACAACAACCAGGTATTTATCGCCGACAACATCAAGGAAGTGATTCCGGAGTATCTGATGCTTCTCAAGGGAGTGATTGACTGCCCGGATCTTCCGCTGAACGTATCCCGCTCTGCTCTTCAGAACGACGGTTTTGTCCAGAAGATCTCCGCGTACATCTCCAAGAAAGTGGCAGAGAAGTTGATCGGTATGTATAAGACTGATCGTGAGAATTACGAGAAATACTGGACAGATATCAGCCCGTTTATCAAGTTCGGAACACTCAAGGATTCCAAGTTCTCCGAGAAGATGATGGATTTCATTCTCTACGAGGATCTCGATGGAAAGTTCACGACCATCAAGGATATCATTGACGCGGCAGAGGAGAAGAAAGAAACTGCAGAGGGAGAGGTTGAAGAGGCTGCTTCCGAAACAGAGGAGACCAAAGCTGACGCTGAGAATAAGGAAGAGAACGCGGCGGAGAGCGAAGAGAAAAAGAAAGTTACAGTATACTATGTGACAAACGAGGTGCAGCAGAGCCAGTATATCAATATGTTCCGCGCGCAGAACAAGCAGGCGTACAAGCTGGTTCACTCCATTGATGCCGCATTTATTTCACATGTAGAGCAGGCAAAAGAACAGGTTCACTTCCAGAGAATCGATGCGGATCTCACAGAGGATCTCAAGGACAACGGGAAGGATCTGGAGGAGGAGTCCAAGGCACTGCAGGAGCTTTTCCGCGAAGTGCTGAAAAAGAATCAGCTCACTGTAAGAGTCGAGAATCTCAAAGATGCCGGCATCTCTGCCATGGTGACAATCTCCGAGGAGATGCGTCGTTACAGCGATATGATGAAGATGTACGGAATGGGCGCCATGGGCGGCGGCATGGATATGCTCGAAGGTCAGCAGACACTGGTGCTCAACGCGAAACATCCTCTTGTGAAATATGTATATGAGCACAAGGCTTCCGAGGATGTAAGTCTGTTCTGCGAACAGCTTTACGACCTTGCTGTCATCAGCAACCGTGAGCTCACACCGGATGAGATGACCGCCTTTGTTAAGCGGAGCAATGAGATCATGGTGAAACTTGCGCAGAATGCGAAGCCGGCGGGAAAAGCGCAGGTGACAAAGACTGATGCTTCGAAGAAAGAAGTGAAGGCGACAGAGAAGAAAGCGGATTAATTCTATATAGGATTTGACTTGGAGACAGGGTGGCGTTCATTGTGAGACCGGACCCTGTCTCTTTATGGTATCGGGAATAAGGGAGATAAGTGATGAGAGAAAACCTGTATCTGATCGGTTTTATGGGAAGCGGCAAGAGTACAGTGGCCAGAGAGCTGCAGATGGCTCACGGAATGAAGCTGGTGGAAATGGATGAGCAGATCGCAGAGGATGCCGGTATGTCCATTCCGGATATATTTGCCACCAGGGGTGAGGCTGCCTTCCGCGAAATGGAGACAGAACTTCTCCGGGAAATCGGCAGAGGCGCGAACACCGTTATATCCTGCGGCGGCGGTGTCCCTATGCGGCCGGAAAACGTGGAGCTGATGAAAAAGAGTGGAAAAATCGTGCTCCTGACGGCGAAGCCGGAGACCGTCCTTGCGAGAGTGAAGAACGACGAGAACCGGCCGCTTCTTAAGGAAAGAAAAACCACAGAGGGGATTTCGGAACTGATGGAGCAGCGGCGTCCGGCCTACGAAGCGGCTTCTGATTTCTCGGTACCTGTGGATGGCCGAAGCGCGGCGGAGATTGCGGAAGAGATTTTGAGAAGACTGTAAAGAACCTTTATGCCTCACAAAGAGATGAGGATCGGAGGAGTCTGTGAAACGGAAAAGACCTCCGACCGGCTGGATGCCGGCCAGGGGTCTTATTCGAGACCCAGAGAGGAGAAAACCCCCTGGATGCTCAGATCCCAGATCTGATCGATGGAACGATCCATGGAGAAACCCTTCAGGGAAGAACCGGTCGTGACTGTGAGCACGTTGTTTTTGTACTGGATATTCAGGAAGAGCCCGAAGATGCTGTCGGGATCTGCGATGAGGTCGTGTTGCATAAACAGGGACGCAAATTGTTCTCTCGGTGACTGCAGGACAATCTGAAAGGAGAGGGGCAGACGTTTGCCCTTCATAAGCTGAAAACAGAAGGGGCGGATGCTTTTCCAGGTGATATTGTTTTCCTCGGAGATGCCGGCAGCTTCTTCTTCCGTAATGGTGTCGGTGTCGTAAAACTCCGGGCGGAACTGGCCGTCGATGGTAAAGGTTGTGAACGTGGTGATTGTCGCTGAGGATACCAGGAAACTGTCAAAGGAGTCCTGGCGCAGAAGATGGTTCATAAACAGTCCCACGTGTTCGATTTGGAGTGCGAGCATAGAGTAACCTCCCGTGTAACGAAAATACTTCTTACAGTATAGGGTGAATTGAGGTATAAAGGCAAGATTTGTCTTCCTTTTTTGTACAATTTGTATTATAATATCAAATGTTGATTCTTCTTGTGGGGAGAATTGATGTACTATGAATGAGAGAGGTAGACGATATGAGCCAGGAAAAGGTAGACGCATATAAAGCTGAGAAAAAGAACCGCAAGAAGATCATGCGCAGAGAGAAAATCAAAACAAGACTGACGGTTTTCTGTGTGACTGCAGTTCTGTTGGCAGGAATCGGCTGGTTCAGCTGGGCTGTATATAATAATGTGAAAGCAAACAACGCTTCTGCGTCCGGAAACCAGACAGAGCTGGATCTTTCAGCTGTTACGGATTATCAGACACTGCT
The DNA here is from genome assembly GCA_024684035.1 of Eubacterium sp. Classification (GTDB taxonomy): domain Bacteria; phylum Bacillota; class Clostridia; order Lachnospirales; family Lachnospiraceae; genus Bilifractor. The sequence continues at coordinate 96,289 of JAIKXQ010000005.1, forward strand.
CTCCGAGGAGGCATCGAAGGTGGATGAGAAGTACAAAGGTGAGACTGCTTCCACTTCTGCAACTTCTGAGACAGAGGCAGTGACTTCTTCCAGCGCACAGTAAATAATCAGAATAATTCAGAAATTGATCCCCGGGCGTCAGCTCCGGGGGTTTTTCGTCTCATAGGAAATTGTTTCGCAATCCCTATACCACAACGCTCCTCGATCCTGCCTGTGTATACAACAAAAGAAGCCGTGCTATGCACGGCTTCTTTTTCGATTGAACTGTATATAACTGTCTCAAACATTTGATTACATGTCTGGTTTATTTACCCGAAGTAAATTAAAACTACAGGAACAATGCTCAAAATGCTGCAAACCACTTACTGCAATTCTTTCGAGATGATGATTCGGGACGGTTGAGATTACTGTTTCTCAACGTTTGCTGCCTGCATTCCCTTTGCACCCTCTACCAGCTCGTAGGATACGCTCTGTCCCTCGTCAAGAGACTTGAATCCTTCGCCCTGGATTGCTGAGAAGTGAACGAATACGTCTTTTCCGTCCTCACCTGTGATGAAACCATAACCCTTGTCTGCGTTGAACCACTTAACTGTTCCTTTGTTCATTTGAAGTACCTCCATACTTACTGAAAAAAATAAAATGTTACCGAATTGATATTGCTCGGTGACTTGATTATAGTTTTTGAAGTCTGGAATGTCAAGAAAAATTGAACAAATTTATGAACGATTCTGTCACATATATGAACACTTTCGTCTAACCGGAACCTTGCAGTCGCCTTACTGCCTCAGGAGCTGTCCTTTGAGTTCCTTGAATTATGCAAAACTGTTTAGTATAATCTTAATTGGGCTTTTTTGCTCTTTTTTAAAGACAATTTCAAGAACAGGCTTCGACTGGAACCGTCACGGCGGAATCATGTGGAAGACGAAGGAAGGATGAAAGGACTATGATTGATCAGCTTATCAGAAATATCAAACGCACAGGCGCACCTGTAGTTGTCGGACTCGATCCGGTGCTTGGCTATGTTCCTGCACAGATTCAGAAGAAGGCATTTGCAGAATTCGGAGAGACCCTCGAAGGTGCATCAGAGGCGATCTGGGAGTTCAATAAACAGATCGTTGATGCTGTCTGTGACCTGATTCCGGCCGTAAAGCCGCAGATTGCCATGTACGAGCAGTACGGTATTCCGGGTCTTGTGTGCTATGAGAGAACAGTTTCCTACTGTCAGAGTAAGGGACTCGTTGTAATCGGAGATATTAAACGTGGCGATATCGGCTCCACTTCTGAATCATATGCTATTGGTCATCTCGGTCATGTCCAGGTCGGAAGCCGCGAGTTTACCGGCTTTCATGAGGACTTTTCCACCGTCAACCCGTATCTTGGCAGTGATGGAGTGAAGCCTTTTTTAAAAGTCTGCAAACAGGAGAACAAGGGAATCTTTCTTCTCGTAAAGACATCCAACCCTTCCAGCGGAGAGTTCCAGGATCGTCTCATCGACGGAAAGCCTCTCTATGAACATGTTGCGGAAAAAGTAAATGAATGGGGTTCGGACATGATCGGAGAAGAAGGCTACAGCAGTGTGGGTGCTGTTGTGGGCGCAACCTATCCGGAGCAGGGCAGACTCCTGCGCAAGGTTATGCCGAAGAGCTACATCCTTGTTCCCGGCTACGGAGCCCAGGGTGGAAAGGGTGAAGATCTTGTTGATTTCTTCAATGAGGACGGACTTGGCGCCATCGTGAATTCTTCCAGGGGTATCATCTGCGCATATCAGAAAGATTCTTACGCGTCCTTCGGCGAGGAGAATTTCGCAGATGCATCCAGACAGGCTGTTCTGGACATGATCGAGGATATCAACGGCGCGCTGGAAAAGGCGTGATTCACACAGAAGATTTCAGATGAGGATAAGAAAGCATGAAAGTAAAAGCAAAAGCGTCCGTAGTCAGACAGACCAGGATCAGTGATGGGATTTTTGATCTGGTGCTGAGAGTTCCGGAGATTGCAGAGCAGGCTGTTCCGGGACAGTTTGTAAATGTGTATCTGAATGATTCGTCGAAGCTTCTTCCGCGGCCCATCAGTCTCTGTGGGATCGATGCGGCGCAGGGGACGCTTCGCCTCGTGTACCGTGCGGGCGGAGAAGGTACGAAACAGATGGCACTCTGGAAGGAAGGCGATGTCTGTGAGGTTCTGGGACCTCTCGGCAATGGTTTTCCCCTGGAGGAAGCAGCAGGAAAAACCGTCTACCTGGTAGGGGGCGGCATCGGTGTACCGCCGCTTCTTCAGACGGCAGCGGAACTCTGCGACTCGGCAGCTCTCACAGAGGAGATGAAGGATATCATCGCCGATGAGGAGAAGGTGTCTGAGAAGTCCGACGGGGTAAATGTAAAAACATCCGAGACTGTCGTTGTATCCGTACTCGGTTACCGGTCGGACTGTTTCCTGAAAGATGAGTTTGACCGCTGCGGGGAGACTCTGATCGCAACAGAGGATGGCAGCTGTGGAGTGAAGGGCACGGTAATCGACGCTATGAATGCGGACGGCCGGGTGCCGGACGTGATTTTTGCCTGCGGACCGGTTCCGATGCTTCGCGCCCTGAAGAACTGGGCGGCTGAAAAGAAGATCCCCTGCTACATCTCCATGGAGGAGAGAATGGCCTGCGGTGTCGGTGCCTGCCTTGCCTGTGTCTGCAAGACGAAAGAAACAGACGGGCATTCCCATGTGAACAATACGAGAGTGTGCAAAGACGGACCGGTATTTGCCGCGCAGGATATCGAACTTTGACGGAGGAAATTGCCCAATGGAAACAGATAAGAGACTTGCGGTTTCACTTGCCGGCGTAGAATTAAAGAACCCTGTAATGACAGCGTCCGGAACTTTCGGCTCCGGCGCGGAGTACAGTGAATTTGTAGATTTGAACAGGCTGGGCGCCGTTGTGACAAAGGGCGTCGCAAACGTGCCCTGGCCGGGAAATCCGACACCCCGTGTTGCTGAGGTGTACGGGGGAATGCTCAATGCCATCGGCCTTCAGAATCCCGGTATTGATGTATTCTGCGAGAGAGACATTCCTTTCCTGAAAAAATATGACACGAAGATCATCGTCAACGTCTGCGGACATTCCGAAGAGGAATATCTGGAAGTGGTGGACCGACTGGCGGATGAACCGGTAGATATGCTGGAGATCAATATCTCCTGCCCGAATGTCAAAGAGGGAGGCATTGCTTTCGGTACAGATCCGAAGGTGGCCGAGCAGATTACGAAGGCTGTGAAGGCTCACGCAAAACAACCGGTGATCATGAAACTCAGTCCCAATGTCACGGATATTACAGAGATGGCCAGAGCTGTTGAGGCAGGTGGAGCAGATGTGATTTCCCTGATCAACACTCTGACGGGAATGAAGATCGATGTAAACAGAAGGAAATTTGTCCTGGCAAACAAGACCGGCGGTATGTCCGGGCCGGCAGTGAAACCCATCGCTGTGCGGATGGTTTATCAGGTGGCACAGGCGGTGAAAGTTCCGATCATCGGAATGGGAGGAATCGCAACAGCGGAGGACGCGCTGGAATTCATCCTTGCCGGTGCCACAGCTGTCTCTGTGGGCACGGCGAACTTCATTGATCCGATGTCCACAGAAAAAATCGTGGATGGCCTTATGGCATATCTGGATGAGCAGAAGATCGGCGACATCCGTGAGTTGATCGGCGCAGTACAGTGATATCAGATGTCTTAACAAAGAAGAGGTGCAGAAATGGAAGCATATAAGCAGCAGTTTATTGAATTTATGGTAGAGTCGAACGTTCTGAAGTTCGGAGAGTTCACGCTGAAGAGCGGAAGAAAGTCTCCCTTTTTCATGAATGCAGGGGCGTATGTCACCGGTACACAGCTGAAAAAGCTCGGTGAGTTCTATGCGAAGGCAATTCATGACAATTACGGTCTTGATTTCGATGTACTCTTTGGACCGGCATATAAGGGAATCCCGCTTTCTGTTGCCACAACCATGGCGATCAGCGACCTGTACGGTGTGGATATCCGCTACTGCTCCAACCGAAAAGAGGAGAAAGATCACGGCGGAGACAAGGGAATTCTTCTGGGAAGTGAGATCCACGACGGAGACAGAGTTGTCATCATTGAGGACGTGACCACATCCGGCAAATCCATCGAGGAGACATTCCCGATTCTGAAGGCTCAGGGAGATATCGAGATCAAAGGTCTGATGGTATCTTTGAACCGTATGGAGAGAGGCAAGGAGACAAAGAGCGCCCTCTCAGAGATCACAGAGAAGTATGGCTTCCCGGCCAATGCCATTGTGTCCATGGCTGAGGTCTGTGAATATCTCGGCGAGCATCCCCAGAACGGAAAGATGCTGCTGACAGAGGAACTGAAAACTGCAATCAAAGACTACTACGCACAGTACGGCGCCGAGGAATACGCGGGACTGATCTGATATGGCAGATAAGAAAAGCAGACGATATACATTCTTGGAAAAGGAGAGGATCAACGATACGAAAGTGTCGCTGATCCTGTCCGCTGTTTCTGCGCTGATCCTGGGCGTGTGTATTCTGATCTCCTTCCTTGTGCAGGCAAAGGGAGACGTTGCGCTCGGGGCGGCCGGTTTTGCGGCGGCCCTTTTTGCTGTTTACGCGTTTTTTCTGGGAATGAAGGAATTGTCCGCAAATCCGGAGAAGCAGCAGCAGCCGGCGATGCTGGCGGCCGGGGTGTCCGGCGTGATGGTGATTGCCTGGGTCGTGCTCTTCCTTCTGGGAGTCAGTCATTGAAGCGGCACTGCGACAAAGAGACACGGGAAGACGACACATGGCGGTATTGACCGCATGTGAACACAGAGAACCTACGAAAGGAAAACAGAAAAGGGAATGCAGCATATTGAAATAGAGAGAGAAGAACTGACAGAGAGACTGGAGCTGGCGGTTTCCAGACTGGAAGAGATTCCGCAGGAGTCGCGTGTGCCGGATGCATTTCGGGATTTTTTTGCCCGGGAGGCAGAGTTTCTTCTCGACATGCACCGGCTCATGTGCTCACTTCGGGAGGGGGCGTACAGAGAAGCTTCCATTCATGAGTTGGAGGAGTTGAACCGGAAACTCTACAAAGATATTCTTCCGGAGAATTACGGAACCTGTCCGGGAAATCCGACGTACGCCGTATCGCAGATGGGAAAAGGCCTCGGAGAACTTTTTTCGTTTCTCTACACGGAACTTCGCGGGGCGGTTGTTTTTGCCTATGAAAACAAAGAGTGGGATTACCTGGTGGCTGCCGAGTTGTTCCTTGAAATCTACCACGCGTTTACCGATGGCTTTGAAGAGAACGGGGGACTTCCGGAGGAAAAAACGGTCCGCGACATTCTCTACTGGTACTGCAGTGATTACACGGCAGAGATGGTGACGGAGCGCACAGCGGAAATGCTGGATCCGGAACTTTCTTTTGCCCGTGATATTATCATGAACGAGGATCTGAATGATCTGCGTTATCTGTACCGTTTCGGCGAGTATGTGACGGAGAATGAGCGGAAGACGGCAGAGTATCTGAATTCTCTTCCGGAGGATGAAATCGAGTCGATCGCGAAGACCTGGACAGAGGGTTACCGCATCGGTTTTGAGGTGGCAGGAAAGCCGCTTCACAAGAAAAAAACAGTGAATATCCGTTACAGACTTGGCTTTGAGCGTATTGTGCGCTGCGCCGTTAAGCAGTTTGAGGCCATGGGTCTTGCGAGTGTGATCTACCGGAGTGCGGTGCACGCGGTGAATAAACGGCAGAGCATTCGCGTCGGTTACTACGGCGCAGTTCCGAATCCGCAGTTTGAGTATGATCACCGGAATGACGCGGCTCTTTTTCTTGATGAGAAGTTTGTCACGAGGAAACTTCAGGCTCTCCGGAATGCATACGAGGAGCACAAATACCTTGCCAACACCCATGGCGGTCCCGCCGTCATGGACGTCTTTGGCGAGACGCCGTTTGTGCCGCAGGCGAACCCGGATGCGATGAAGATGAGCCCTGAGGTGCAGAAGGAGCAGGTTCGCTACAGCAACGAGGCCGGACAGATCACCAACCGCTATATCATCGGTTCCGAGAGAAGCTTTACGATCATCGCCTATCCGGTACCTCAGATTGGTGAGAACTTCAGGGAGATTTTTGCCGAGACGGTGAAGATCAACAATCTGGATTACCGGAAATATCAGAAAATCCAGCAGACGATTATCGATAGCCTGGATCAGGGAACGGCTCTGCATATCGCCGGCATGAAAGGAAACTGCACAGATCTGACGGTACAGCTGCACAGACTGGAGGATCCGTCGAAGCAGACGAATTTCGAGAACTGTGTGGCGGATGTAAATATTCCGGTCGGAGAGGTTTTTACTTCCCCGGTTCTTGCCGGAACCAATGGTGTTCTGCATGTGAGTCGGGTTTATCTGGAAGAGTTCCAGTACCGGGATCTTCGGATTGAGGTAAAGGATGGCATGATCTCGGACTACATCTGTGGAAATTTCGATTCGGAAGAGGAAAACAGAAAATACATTGAGGAGAATATCCTCTTTCACCACAAGACAATTCCCATGGGAGAGTGCGCCATCGGTACGAATACCACGGCTTATCGCGTGGCGAAGACCTATGGTATCGCCGACAAGCTGCCGATTCTGATTGCGGAGAAGATGGGACCCCATTTTGCCTTTGGAGATACCTGCTACAGCTGGCAGGAAGACAACGCCGTATTCAATCCGGATGGCAAGGAGATTATAGCCAGGGACAATGAGTGCTCCATCAAGAGAAAAACCGACCTGTCCGCGGCATATTTCGGCTGCCATACGGACATCACTATTCCCTACGAGGAGCTGGGGCACATCCGTGTACTCTGTGACGACGGACGCGAGATTTCCATCATCGAGAACGGCCGCTTTGTCCTTCCCGGCACAGAAGAACTTAACCTTCCGCTGGAAGGATTAATTGACTGACAAAACAGAAGATTTTTGGTATCCGAAGGGACTGTCTGTCGTGAAAATGTCATATTTGCCGCTCAGGGCAAAAAAGTACACACAGAACGGATAAGTCATGGTATAAATAATTACGGTAGTGAAATGCACCATTTTTTTTAAAGGAGATACAACGATGGCAAAAGTTGGTATTGTTATGGGCAGTGACTCCGATATGGGAGCCATGTCAAAAGCTGCAGCACAGCTTGAAGAATTCGGTATTGAGTATGAGATGAGAATCATTTCCGCTCACAGACAGCCGGAAGAGCTCGTAGAGTGGGCAAGAAGTGCTGAAGACAGGGGAATTAAAGTAATTATCGCAGGAGCAGGAATGGCAGCAGCCCTTCCGGGTATGTGCGCGGCACTGTTCTCACTGCCGGTCATCGGTGTACCGCTCAGCGGAAGTAAACTCAATGGAACGGATGCCTTGTATTCTACCGTTCAGATGCCTTCCGGAATTCCGGTTGCCACTGTGGCAATCGACGGAACAAAGAACGCTGCAATTCTTGCGGCAAGAATTCTTTCTGTAGCTGATCCGGAGATGCTCTCGAAAATCAAAGAGTTTGGCGCAAAAGGAAAAGAGGCAGTGATCGCCAAGGATGCCAGACTGCAGGAAGTCGGATACAAGAACTATTAAGGATCAAACAGCGCTTTGCCCCGAAAAGGGCGTGAGATGCGATTTGCATATTGGGAACTTTATAAACAAATCAAGAAATGAATGGTTTTAGTGAAACAGGAGGAACATATGGATTACAAGACATCTGGAGTTGACATTGAGGCTGGATACAAATCAGTAGAGCTTATGAAGCAGTACGTTAAGACAACCGTGCGTCCGGAGATGATGGGCGGACTCGGCGGATTTTCCGGCGCGTTTTCTGCAGAGGCCTTCAAGAATATGGAGCACCCGATGCTGCTTTCCGGAACAGACGGCGTAGGAACCAAGCTGAAGCTCGCATTCCTCATGAACAAAAATGACACAGTTGGAATCGACTGTGTGGCAATGTGCGTGAATGACGTGGCCTGTGCCGGTGGAGAGCCGCTGTTTTTCCTGGACTACATCGCCTGCGGAAAGAACTATCCGGAGAAGATCGCTGATATCGTCAAGGGTGTTGCCGAGGGATGCCGTCAGGCAGGTGCAGCCCTCATCGGCGGTGAGACAGCAGAGATGCCGGGCTTCTATCCGGTGGACGAGTACGACCTTGCAGGTTTCGCTGTAGGTGTTGTTGATAAGAAAGATATGATCACAGGTGAGGATCTTCAGGAGGGCGATGTTCTGGTGGGACTTTCTTCCTCCGGTGTACACAGCAACGGTTTCTCTCTGGTTCGCAAAGTCTTTGATATGACTCCGGAGTCCCTTGACACATACTATGAGGAGCTGGACGGAAAGCTGGGAGACGTTCTCCTTGCACCGACAAAAATCTATGTAAAAGCCATGAAAGCCATCAAGGATGCAGGCGTGAAAGTAAGAGCCTGCAGCCATATCACAGGCGGCGGCTTCTATGAGAATGTACCGCGTATGCTCAAAGACGGCGTTGTTGCGCAGATCGAGAAGGATTCCTATCCGGTACCGCCGATCTTCAGACTGATGCAGAAGAAGGGTAATATCGATGAGCATATGATGTACAATACCTACAACATGGGTATCGGAATGGTTCTCGCAGTGAGACCGGAGGATGTTGAGACTACAATGAAGGCGGCACGTGAGGCCGGCGAGTATCCTTACCGCATCGGTAAGATTGTCTCCGGAACAAAGGGTGTAGAACTCATTTAAGTTTACGGGACAAGAGGGGATACAGAAATGTTGAGAATAGCGGTGCTGGTATCCGGAGGCGGAACAAATCTCCAGGCAATTCTGGATGCCATTGACAGTGGTGTAATAACCAACGCAGAGGTGACGGGGGTACTTTCCAATAATCCGAATGCCTATGCACTAGAGAGAGCCAGAAAAAAAGGAATTGAGGCTGTCTGCGTGAGCCCGAAACAGTTTGAGACCCGCGCGCAGTTTGAGGATGCCTATCTCGCCCAGACCCAGGCCTTTCAGCCTGATCTGGTGGTTCTGGCCGGCTGTATGGTCGTAATCCCGGAGAAGATGGTAGCGGCTTTTCCAAACCGTATGATCAATATTCATCCGGCGCTGATTCCGGCATTCTGCGGAACAGGCTATTACGGTCTTCATGTTCATGAGAAGGTTCTCGAGAGAGGCGCCCGGGTGACCGGCGCGACGGTTCATTTCGTGGACGAGGGAACTGACTCCGGCCCCATCATTCTTCAGAAAGCGGTTTATGTACAGGACGGGGATACCCCGGAGATCCTGCAGAAGCGCGTGATGGAGCAGGCAGAGTGGAAGATCATGCCGGAGGCGATCAATCTGATTGCCAACGGAAGAGTCAGTGTCAGCGATCGCAAGGTAACGATCAGAGATTACGAATACGGCAATATATAATGTACAGGAAAGTGAGGAACAGGAAATGGGAATGAAGGTACTTGTGGTCGGCGGCGGCGGACGTGAGCATGCGATCGTATGGAAAGTTGCGCAGAGCCCGAAGGTGGACAAGATCTACTGCGCACCGGGAAATGCGGGAATTGCGGAGCTGGCAGAGTGTGTGGACATCGGCGCCATGGAGTTTGACAAGCTGGTCACTTTTGCGAAAGAGAAGGAAGTAGACCTCACCATCGTAGGCATGGATGATCCGCTGGTTGGTGGAATTGTAGATGCTTTCGAAGAGGCCGGCCTTCGCGTATTCGGACCGAGAAAGAATGCGGCAATTCTTGAAGGCTCCAAAGCTTTTTCCAAGATGCTTATGAAGAAATATGAGATCCCCACAGCGGGATATGAAACCTTCTCTGAGCCGGACAAGGTTATCGAGTACTGCAAAAACAATAACAAATTCCCCATCGTTCTGAAGGCCGACGGTCTTGCACTGGGCAAAGGAGTTCTCATCTGTGAGAATATGGAGGAAGTGGAAGCCGGCGTAAAGGAACTGATGATTGACAAAAAGTTCGGTTCCGCAGGCGACGAGATTGTCGTTGAGGACTTTATGACCGGACGCGAAGTTTCTGTTCTCTCCTTTGTGGATGGAAACATTGTAAAAACCATGGCTTCCGCTCAGGATCACAAGCGTGCAAAAGACGGCGACGAGGGTCTGAACACAGGCGGAATGGGCAACTTCTCCCCCACACCGTTCTACACAAAAGAGGTGGAGGAATTCTGTAATAAATATGTATTCCAGCCCACCGTGGACGCCATGAAGGCAGAGGGACGTCCCTTCAAGGGAATTATCTTCTTCGGACTGATGCTCACACCGGAAGGACCGAAGGTTCTGGAGTACAACGCCAGATTCGGTGACCCGGAGGCACAGGTAGTACTTCCCAGAATGAAGAACGACATCATCGACGTGGTAGTGGCCTGCATCGACGGCACTCTCGACCAGATCGATCTTCAGTTCACAGAGGAAGCCTGCGTGACCGTAGTACTCGCCAGCGACGGATATCCCCTTGCATATGAGAAGGGACTGCCCATCCGAGGCCTGGAGAACTTCAAAGACAAGGAAGGTTACTATGTCTTCCATGCCGGCACAAAGTTCAACGAGAAGGGCGAAGTGGTTACAAACGGCGGCCGTGTCCTGGATGTCACAGCCCTGGGAAAAGACCTCAAAGAAGCCCGCGCAAACGCCTACAAGGCTGTAGAGTGGGTTGATTTCGACAACAAATATTTCAGACACGACATCGGTCATGCCATTGATGAGTACAAGGGATGATTCTGCTGGAGTCTGCATGTGAATAAAATGAGATTTAAAAGAGGTTCCGTACGGAACCTCTTTTTTGTTGTGCGGAAAGCGCCAGTAATAGGCGGCGTAGCGCTGAGGACGAGAGCGACGTGTTCGCGTGTATGCTCTGTCCTCCTCTGCGAGGCGTGCATAAAGTGAATAATATTCACGGAGAAAACGTGCAATGTGCATGAATATACACAGGCGAAATTAGTAAGAATCACGAGGGCAAGTTTTATAATTTTATTGTGGATATTATATATAGTTGGCGAAAACTCTAAATAATCCGGCAGATACGCCGCGTGGCAATAAAATGTACTGTCAAATTGCCGTTTTAACGTGTTAAAATGGTAACTTGCTGCGTGTTGAGAATTTACAAACTTCAAGTTTGATGATATAGTACACATGATGCATGAATTGCAGTAATTATGTATATAAATGCATAAATATAGATGACAGGATTTGTTGGCCGCCAGATGGTTCAACAGACGGGGCAGAGATGAAAATGGAAAGGGTGTATTACACAGAGCGCCTCCTGGATGCGTTCCGGAGATATTATGATGTGAATCGGGAAGTGGAGGGCGCGCCGGAGGAATTTTTTGCAAGGTGTGATTTCCACGTCACCGATGCCCGTTATGTGCTCTCGAAGAAGAATGTTCTTTGGAGTACAGACAGCCACGAGTACTGTTATATTTTTTCCCTGGATCATTTAACGCTGGATGACTACAGGAGATTCGAAAAATACGCGTATGACGACGGCATGAAGAGGATTACGCCGGGGCACGGCCATAAGTGTACGGCGATCACCCTGATCGCTGTCTGCAAGAGCTGTGAAAGCGACGCCCGCAGGGCGCTTCGGCGATGTCGTCTGCACAAGGAATTCCGGTTTTCGCTGGACGGCTGGATGGATTTCCACACCGCCCTGGCAGAACTGGATCCGGAGAGGGTATACACGAATTTCAGCGGACATAAAAATGAAGGTGTTTTAAAGAAATTATTCAAAATAAAACCTGAGGGGGAAATAACAAATGAACACAGCATTGATACTGCTAATCGGAATTGTTGTACTGGCCTGCGGTTATCTTTTTTACGGCCGCTGGCTCGCAAAAACCTGGGGCATCGATCCGACCCGTAAGACACCGGCGGAGGAGTGCCGTGATAATGTGGACTACGTGCCGGCAAAGACACCGGTATTGATGGGACATCACTTCTCGTCCATTGCGGGTGCCGGACCTATCACCGGACCTGTACAGGCTGCCGTTTTCGGTTGGGTTCCGGTTATGCTCTGGATCCTGATCGGAGGTATTTTCTTCGGAGGTGTACACGACTTCGGAGCTCTCTTCGCGTCTCTGAGACATAAGGGACAGTCCATTGGAGAGATCATCGGATCAACAATGGGAAACAAGATGAAAAAACTCTTCCTTGTTTTTACCTATCTGACACTGCTTCTTGTGGTTGCTGCCTTCTCGTCTATGGTTGCGGGAACATTTAAAGCCACATATACAGAGTCCGGAGTACTGGACAAGGCGGCAAGTTCTGCGAATGCCTCCACGGCAATGATTTCGCTTCTGTTTATCCTGATGGCCATTGTCTTCGGTTTCATGGTATACAGAAGGAATGCACCGCTTCTTGTGTCTACACTGGTGGGTATTGCAGCGATTGTAGGCGTGATTGTGCTGGGATTGGCCTTTCACCCGATCTACCTCAGCGAGACTACATGGATGATCATCATAGGTATTTATATCGGCGTTGCATCCGTTGTTCCTGTATGGATCCTTCTGCAACCGAGAGATTATCTCAGCTCTTTCCTGCTTTATTTTATGTTGGCTCTTGCAGTAGTCGGGATCATCGGAGCTCATCCGAGCATGGCAAAAGTACCTGCGTTTACAGGCTTCTTTAATGAGACACAGGGATATATGTTCCCGGCTCTGTTTGTAACGATTGCCTGTGGCGCGATCTCGGGCTTCCATTCACTGGTTTCTTCCGGTACTACATCCAAGCAGCTGGACAATGAGAAACATGCGCTTCCGGTTGCCTATGGTTCTATGCTTATTGAGTGCGTACTTGGACTTTGCACTGTCTGTGCGGTAGGTTCACTCTGGGATAAATTCTCCTCCGGAGAAGTGACGAACCCTATGCAGGTATTCTCTATGGGAATTGCCCACATGGTGGCTGCGATTCCGGGCATGGCAGGTACTGAGAAAGTGTGTCAGAGTCTGCTTATTCTTGCGGTTTCTGTATTCTGTCTTACATCTCTGGATACATCTGCGCGTCTTGCAAGATATACCTTCCAGGAACTCTGGCTTGGTACAGGCGAGACAGTTGACTCGGTGAATGGATACAAGAAAGTCCTCACCAATCCTTATGTCGCTACAGTAGTGACCATCGTCCTCGGTGTCGGCATGGGACTTACCGGTTATATCAATATCTGGCCGCTCTTCGGAGCATCCAACCAGCTTCTTGCTGCAGTAGGCCTTCTGGCGGTTGCCACCTGGCTCGGTAAAGTCGGCAAGAACAATAAAATGTTCTATATTCCGATGGTATTTATGCTCTGCGTCACAGTGACTTCACTGATCCAGACAGCCATCAAGAATATCAAGGTAATGACAGGCGGTGTAACAGCTGATTTTGGATGGAGCCTTGCGAGAACAGTAATCGCCGTACTTCTGGTGGTTCTTGCTCTGATCCTTGCTGCGGACAGCATTCGCACCATGATCAAAAATGCGAAGGAAAAGAAAAATGCGTCCGTCTCTGCGGCAGCAACTGCAGCTGATTAATCATGTTATGTAATCACGGCAAACAGCTCTCCATACCCAGAAGGTTCCCAATATGTTTGTCGCGGTTGTCAATATTCGAGAATCATGTGCTCCGGTGTTTAAATCCTCTGATTTATCGCTCCACCGGAGTATCTGGTTCGCCCCGCAGGACGTCACTGGCCATGGCGGGATATGAAAACCGGGTATATTTTTTAAATAAGAAAGAAATCTTACCTCTACAGCGGTCTGTGTATTTGTGTGCAGTCCGCTGTTTTTTTATCTCATAGGAAATTCCTCCGAATTTCCCATGAGACAAAACGCTCCGCTTAGATGCGCAGCTCGCAGATGGGAAGATCGCTTCGCGATTCTGCTCGCGCGCCTTTCGTCCGCTGCGCTCCCCTCAGGATTGAGGGGCTGGGGTAGTCGAAGTCCGCTTGCGGACTTTGTTCTGGAAAAATTGTTACTTGACAAGTGTTTCCGGTGGGCTTATGTTTACGGAAAGAACGGACGAAATATACAATATAGCACAGGTATCGTGTGAGCGGATGACAGTCATTGTTTGAAAACGGCAGAATTGAGGTTGATGAGACATTGTTCAGCGGATATCAGGCTCTGATCGGTTATTACAATGTGAATTATATTTGTAATATCGATTCCAGACGAAAAGAATGGCAGTTCAATAATTTTTTTGAACAATACGGTACAGACACGGAAGCGTACACCATGGAAATGATCGAGCATTATTTCAGAAATAACGGCATTTCCTACAGGAGATACTTCCTCATGGACAACACGCGAAGCGAGCGGTCGAATATGACGCGTTTCGGTGAGTTTCTCCACCAGTCATGGATGACACCGGAGAAGTGAGGAGAGAGGCCGGATCGTTTGATTTCCGAGGAGCGGGGCATACGATTCTTTGTTTGAGGGATAGAACACGGGGCTGTGTGAGAAGAGTGCACAGAAGACCGTAGCATATAAAGAAGGGACTGTCAAACGACAGTCCCTTCTTTTACCATATATAAAAAGAAAAACCTTCAGAAATAATCTGAAGGTGAAAGAGTAGCGAGAGGGGGATTTGAACCCTCGACACTGCGGGTATGAACCGCATGCTCTAGCCAACTGAGCTACCTCGCCATATTTAAATACAAGTTACTTTGAGAAGAAGTGGGGCCTATAGGGCTCGAACCTATGACCCTCTGCTTGTAAGGCAGATGCTCTCCCAGCTGAGCTAAGACCCCATGTCGTTGTCTCGCCGCAACCTGCTCCGCTAGTATAACCCGATATGAGGGGTATGTCAACACCTTTTTTGAAATTTTTTTGAAAAAGTTTTCATTTCTTTTTGACTTATTTATTTTGGCTAAAATCGGGTGTACCTATAGAGATTTTATAGTGAATGTGTTAGACTGAATACAGTGTATTTCCGTGATAGCGATCCGGCAGCAAAGGAATGCGTTGTCACAAACCAGACAGAAAGGATCGGTGGTTAAAGAAATGGATAAAGTACAGGAACTGGTCACTCTTTTAAAAGCAGGACAGATCAAGGAAGAACAGGAGAAGAAGATTAATCCGATACTGTTCGTTGTTGCTGTCGTTGGAGCGATTGTCGCTGTATGTGGAATTGCCTATGCGATCTATCGCCATTTCAGCCCGGATTATCTGGGAGAATTTGACGATGACGACTTTGATGACGATTTCGAGGATTACTTTGATGATGAAGACTGCGATAACTTCGATGAAGACAGAGCAGAGAAAGATGATCCTGTTTCATCGGCATTCGATGATGACAGGGATGAGCAGAGAACACCATCAGAGACGAAAATCATCTTCCCGAGAGTTAAGTAAA